>NZ_JBBNJW010000005.1:0-198429 GCF_040093305.1 Collinsella sp. CLA-AA-H302 | reverse complement strand
GGACGGTAATCTCTCTCTGTCTTGTTCTGTAACATTTGGGGCCGGTTTTGCTCCGTAACTGTTACAGATCGAGATGCTTGCGAACCGTGCCGACCGCTTGTCTCGATCTGTAACATGTAGACCCGGTTTTACTCCATAGTTGTTACAGATTGAGACAATCAGCCGGGCTCACCTCGGGCCCACTCCGTCCGCTTCGTCATCTGTGGTTTACGTGGGGGCATGCGATGCACGGGTATACTAACCAGCGGCGAATCTGCTCCATCGCTTAGAGCTGCTGCGTCTGGACGGCGCGTGATAGGGCTGCCAAAGCGATCGCCAGCGTGCTGAGCAACGTCCTCTCTGTGCGCACCCGTTTTTGTATGTATTAGCGCACTACCAAGCACGCCCGCGCGGCCGCATGCCGTGCCCATTGCGCGTGCAGATAAGGAACAACAACATATGCGTAATTCTGTATCCGACGTCACCGACGCCGAGATCCTGGACGAGACCCGTGAGGCCATGACCCAGGCTGCCTTCGATGCCGCCGATGAGGCCAATGCTGCCCAGGCCGTCGAGTCCGCTACCGAGAGCCTGCCCGCCTTTGACGAGCTGGGCCTTTCCGACGAGATGCTTCGTGCCATCGAGAACCTGGGCTACACGGCGCCGACGCCCGTGCAGGCCGGCTCGATCCCTGTGGTGCTCGAAGGCCGCGACCTGCTTGCCGCCGCTCAGACCGGCACCGGCAAGACGGCCGCCTTTTTGCTGCCGACCATGAACAATCTGGAGCACATCGCTCCGCCCAAACCCGTGCGTGAGCGCGGCGGCCGCAACCGCCGTCGCGGTGCCAAGAAGCCCGAGGGCAACGGCCGTGGCCCCGTGATGCTCGTCATCACCCCTACGCGCGAGCTTGCCCAGCAGATCGACGAGGTCGCGAGCAAAATCGCCGACGTCACGGGCCACGTTGCCGTGACTGTCGTGGGCGGCGTGAGCTACAAGCCGCAGACCGCGGCACTTAAGTACGGTTGCGATATCCTGGTTGCCACGCCGGGCCGTCTGGTCGATCTGATCGAGCAGGGCGCTTGCCACCTGGACGAGGTCAAGGTCCTGGTGCTCGACGAGGCCGACCGCATGCTCGACATGGGCTTTTTGCCCGCCGTCCGCCGCATTGTGCGCGAGACGCCGGCCGAGCGCCAGACGCTGCTGTTCTCGGCGACGCTCGACGAGGAGGCCGTGGGTGAGATCACCGACCTGGTGAGCGACCCGGCCCGCGTGGAGATCGCGCCCGCCACATCGACCGCCGACACCGTCGACCAGTTTGTGTTCCCGGTGTCCATCGAGGCCAAGAACAACTTGCTGTCCGAGTTCCTCAAGAAGGAGGGTCCGGAGCGCACCATCGTCTTTATGCGTACCAAGCATCGCGCCGACAGCTGCTGCCGTCGTCTGGAGCGTAAGGGCATCAAGGCCGCCGCGATTCACGGCAACCGCAGCCAGGCCCAGCGCGAGCGTGCCCTTTCGGCCTTCCGCGACGGCACCGTCGACGTGCTGGTGGCAACCGACGTGCTCGCCCGCGGCATCGACATTAGCGACGTGCGCTACGTTGTGAATTTTGACGTGCCGGCCGAGCCGACTGACTATATCCACCGCATTGGCCGTACGGGCCGCGCCGGCGAGCTGGGCTGGGCCATTACGTTTGTGACCGAGCAGGACGTGGACGAGTTCTACGAGATCGAGAAACTCATGGACAAGACCGCCGACATCTACGAGGCCGGCGACCTGCACGTGGGCCCCAATCCGCCCGCGGTTGATCCCGAGCGCGACCCTGCGGCCTTTAAGGTGAAGAAGAAGACCAAGCGAGGCAAGTCCAAGAGCAAGAAGAAGCTTGAGCAGGCGCGTCGCGACGGCAAGCGCAACGGCGACGATTACGGTGATGTGGCCGGTCGTTCCAACCGCGGTCGTGACGAGCGTCGCGGCGACGGCGAGCGTCCGAGCCGTCCTAAGCGCGGCGGCAAGACCCGCGTGCGCGAGGGCGTTCAGGCTCGCGTGGACGAGGCTGTGGAGAGCGTGGCTCGCGAGGTGGCTGCCGAGGAGCGCGCTGGTGCTGTTGAGCAGGGCCCGCGCGGCAACCGTGCCGAGCGCCGTGCCAAGCAGTTCCAGGGCGAGGCACACCGCCGTCGTCGTGAGGACGAGGACCGTGGAGGTCGTCGCCGTGTCGAGCGCGAGGACGAGGGCCGCGGTTCGCGTGGCGGCAAACGCGGTGCGGGCGACCGTCGTCGTTCCGGTCGCGATGGCGAGCGCGGCGGGCGCAATGAGCGCCGTGGCGGCGAAGGCCGTGGTGAGCGTAGCACCCGCGGCGGCGAGTCCCGTGGCGGCAAGCGCTTTGACGAGCGCGGAGGCCGCGAGGGCGGCCGCGGTGGTGAGCGTCGCGAGGGCGCTCGTGGCAACGGTGGCCGCAGCGGCGCCGGTCGTTCGAATGAGTCGCGCGATCGTCGTGATCCGCGTGCCAGCCGCGATCGTCGCGATGACTGGCGCAACTACGACGATACCCGCGAGGAGCGTCGTGGCGGCTATCGTGGCGGGCGTGGCGGCAACCAGGCCGGCTCCCGCGGCGGCCGCGCCGGCGGTCGCGATAACCGTGGCAGCTATGGCAACAGCCGTGGCGGCAAGCGCGGCGGCAGCTCCCGTCGTCCCGGTGACGGCGGCGGCAAGCGCAAATAGCATACGCATCGCCCACTAGAGCGAGGTGAACCAAGGGCCCTGAGCAACTACACTCGGGGCCCTTTTTGTTTGCCGTATCCGATCGCTAGTTCAAATGTGATTTCCTCGGGAATGCATCTAGAAGATGCCGTGGGCCTGTTTCCTGCCATGCGGCAATGGGTCCCATGGGGTGTGCCGTGCATTTTTTGGAGTATTCAGCAGCTCTAGCTGGCTGCATACGATTCGGTATTGCCAACGGTGGCCTTCAGATACTCCCTATGAGCGTTTTGAGTTAGATTTCGCCGTTTTTCGAAGCAAAGGTACGTCATTCTCGCTATGTCGGAACCCTAAATGACGCAGCGCCCTACAGTTTTGCCCGCCCGCGGCGGTGCTGGCGCGGTCACGTTGCAGAATACTCCGTTTTTTGCACGGGCCAGGATGGGGTACCTTGGGAGAACACGGCAGCATCCCGTAAATATATACAATCTGTACCGTAATTTATACAAAACGAAGAGGCAGGCAGCGTAGGGTTGGTGCATTGGGGTGCTTGGTGCGCCAAAATGGGGACCCCACGTGCCGTATACTCTGGCTGGATGTGAAAACGGCTTGACGCGTTGCTGAGCGTAGGGGGAGGGTGTCTAGATGAGCGTATTTGAAATTGTGTTTAGTCCGACGGGTGGAACGGAGAAGGTGTCTTGCCTTGTGGCTGGAGCGCTGGACAAGAATACCGTTACCGTCGATCTGACCGATAGCGGGTTGGATTTCCACGAGGTCTCGATGACGAAGGACGACGTGGCTGTTATCTCCGTGCCAGCGTATGCCGGCAGAGTCCCTGCCGTGGTGGTCGACCGACTGAACATGGTTCACGGCAACGGAGCGCGGGCCGTTCTGGTGTGCGTCTACGGAAACCGCGCGTTTGAGGACACGCTCGTAGAGCTGGAGGACGTTGCGAAGCATGCGGGATTCCGGGTAATCGCGGCAGTTGCAGCCATTGCAGAACATTCCATTGCGCGACAGTTTGCTGCTGGGCGACCGGATGCGCAGGATGCGGCGCAGCTCGCAGAGTTTGCGCAGCAAATTCAGCAAAAGCTGTTGGCTGAGGATACATCCGAGCCCTCTATTCCCGGCAATCGTCCTTACAAACAAGCCAGAGGTCACCGCATGGCACCTGAGGCAACAGAGGATTGCGTCTCCTGCGGTGCATGCGCCGCGGCGTGCCCCGTTTGTGCTATCGACAAGGGTGACCCCAAACGAGCAGCTGGCGAGGCGTGCATCTCCTGCATGCGCTGCATTGCCGTATGCCCGCGAGGCGCTCGTAAGCTTGATCCCAACAAGCTATCCGCTGTTTCCCAGATGCTGAGCAAGGTTTGCGTCGTGCGGAAGGAATGCGAGCTCTTTGTCTAGCGCATACGAAATTGGTGCAATGGGGCCAGGTTAATCTGCACCAACCTGGTGCAAACAAACCTGTCCCCAATGCACCAGAGTGAGGAGTGTCCCCGAGTGCCGGCAGAAAAGGAACGTCCCCAAGTGCTGCCTAAATACCGTTTATCGAAGAAAAAATACCGCTCACCGGTCATAATGACTATTCTGGCTTTGGGCTTGTCTACAATAGCTCCCGTAAAAAGAAATGCGGAAGGTTACCGAGTCCCTCGGACGTGGGCCTAACCAAAGTCTTTGAACGGATGTGTCTCTATGGACGCATTCGCTTGATTTTGGTTGGGCTATATTTATGAAGGGACATGCCACCATGGGTTTCTTTTCTCGCCTGATGGGCGGTTCGGATGAGCAGAAGACTGCAACTTCCGAGTTCGAAATCCTCGCTCCTGTTTCCGGCGAGCTTGTTCATCTAGAAAATACCAATGACCCCGCTTTTAGCAGCCGTGCCGTGGGCGATGGCGTTGCCGTGGTTCCCCAAGAGGGAACGGTGTGCGCTCCTGTTTCCGGTACCGTCGCGGCGCTGTTCCCGACCGAGCATGCACTGGGCATCATGTCCGACGACAGCTCTGCTCAGGTGATGCTGCATATCGGAATCGACACTGTTAAACTTGAGGGCAAGGGCTTCCATGCGCTTGTTGCCCAGGGTGACCATGTCGACGCGGGCCAGCCCCTCGTTGAGGTCGATTTTGACGCGGTCCGCGCCGCCGGCTTCGATCCCACGGTCTTCGTTATCGTGTGCGAGCGTTCGGAGAACTCGACTCTTCGTGAGCACGCTTCCGGCCCTGTTGCTGTTAAAGAGCCTGTCGTCTGGCTTTCCGAGTAAATTCTTTTGGTGGGTACCGTGGTTATCAAGCGAGTTTTCAACAATAACGTCGCAATGGTCACTTCGGACGATGGCTCCGAGCTCATTGTCATCGGTCGAGGCCTCTGCTTTGGCCGTCATGCCGGCGACGCTATCGATGAAGCATCGGTCGAAAAGACCTATGCGCTGCAGGAGGGCACTTCTCAGGATTCGCGTACGATTGACCGCTTAGCACATCTTTTGGAGTCCATCCCCACCGTCAACCTCGTGATTTCCGAGGACATCGTTCAGATGCTTCGTCGAGAGCTCAATGTCGATATCAACGACAAGATCCTCATCGCTCTCGCAGACCATATCAGCCTTGCTTTGGAGCGTGAGCGCAAGGGCGTTCCCTGCGAGAACCCGTTGCTGCTCGAGATCCAGCAGTTCTATCGCAAGGAGTACGCGCTTGCGGGCCGTGCGCTGCAGATTGTCAAGGAGTATATGGGCTTCCAGATGAGCGAAGAAGAGCAGGGTTTTATTACGCTGCATATCGTCAACGCCACCATGCCGCAACGCTCCGACCGTCTCATCATCTCGGTCCAGCTTGTTCGCGACGTGCTCGCGATTGTTTCCGAGCGCTATGCCACGACCCTCGATGACACCTCGCTGCCCTATGAGCGTTTCGTCCGCCACCTGCAGTTTTTCGCACAGCGGGCGCTTGACCCCGCGGCCGGGCAGATCAATGACGATGCACTGTTCCGAATCGATGAAACTAAGTATCCGTGCGCGTTCTCGTGCGCGGACGCCATAGCCGCCCACTTGTCGTCTACCTATAACGTTGTCGTTACCGATGCCGAGAAGAGTTATCTCGCTTACCACATTGTTAACCTGCTTGGAGAACCTGGTCTCTAGGCATAACGTGCCCACACATCGATTGATATGAGGCAGGGCTTATGGCCTTGTCCAGGGCACATCTGTCTTAATTTGCGGAAAAGGAAGGGGAGTACCGCTATGACCGCAAAAAAGAAGTTCAATTTCAAAGCGCCGTTGGAGGTGTTCGCGAAGTCAATCGTTCAGCCGATGATGTATCTCTCGGTTGCCGGCATTCTGCTCATCGTGGGCATTATTCTGACCAACAAGACCATTTGCGCCTTGATCCCCGTACTGGGCTCCGGTCCGTTCCAGCTTGTGGGCGCCGTTGTCTATCAGTCGCTGATGTTTATCATCAACAACCTCTCGATTCTGTTCTGCGTGGGCATCGCCGGCGCCATGGCAAAGAAGAACAAGGGCCATGCTTCGCTGATCGCCCTGATGTCGTTCTTCCTGTTCCTGCAGGCTAACAACATCGTGCTCAACGCCACCGGCTCTCTTGCCGAAGCGAGCGGCATGCTCGGTCTTACCGGAACCGGCCAGAGCACCGTTATGGGCATTCAGGTGCTCGATACCGGCGTGTTTGGCGGCATCATTCTTGGTTGCATCACCGGTGCCGTGTTCAACAAGTACTCGAACAAGCAGTTCCCCATTGCCCTTTCGATGTTCTCGGGCGTTCGCTTCCCGTTCCTGATCATGATCATCATTTCCTGGATCATGGGTGCTGGCTTCTGCATCGTTTGGCCTCCGGTTCAGGGTGCCATCTCCTCCGTTGCCGGCATCATTAAGGAGTCGGGCAACATCGGTCTGTTTATCTACGGCATGCTCAACAAGCTGCTCGTTCCTACCGGTCTGCATCACCTCATCTACACCCCGTTCCAGTTCTCCGATGTGGGCGGCACCCTGACGCTGGGTGATCAGGTTATCGCCGGCGCCTATCCCATCCGTGTTGCCGAGATGGCAATGACGGGCCAGCCCTTCTCCGATAGCACCTACTTCAACAGCTACACCTTCAACAACCTGTGGCCCTACATCGGTATCGGTCTCGCCTTTATCTTCACCGCTTACAAGGGGAACAAGGATAAGACCAAGGCCGTTATCATCCCGCTGATCATCACCGCCGTGCTCTCCTGTGTCACCGAGCCCATGGACTTCCTCTTTGTCTTTGCCGCTCCCGTGCTCTTTGTTGTTCACTCGGTTCTTTCCGGTATCTTCCTGGTCCTGCTCAAGGTCCTCTCCGTGCCCGCTTCGACTGCAGGCGGCATCATCAACATCGTGGTTTCCAACCTGGTCCTTGGTGTCGATAAGACCAACTGGCCGATGATGCTCGTGCTCGGAGTCGTCAACGCCGCTCTGTACTTCTTCCTCTTCACCTTCCTGATTAAGAAGCTCAACCTCCACACGCCTGGCCGCGAGGAGGAGTCCGAGCTCGCCGAGTCCGTTGCCGAGGGCGAGGCCGCCGCGTCTGTCGCGGTGAAGCAGGGCGCTGTTGCCGCAGCTCCCGCAGAGGGCGTCGATGCAGGCATTGCCGACCTGGTCGCAGGTCTTGGCGGCAAGGACAACATCGAGGAGCTCGAGAACTGCTTTACGCGTCTTCGCGTGAACGTTAAGAACCCGGACCTCATCGATGAGAGCCTCATCAACCACGTGCCCAACAGCGGCATCAACCGCAACGGCAACAATATCCAGATCATCTTTGGCATGAAGGTCGCCGAGATGCGCGACAAGGTCGAAAACGCAATTGAGAAGGAGCAGTAAACAATGATCATTACTCTGTGTGGTGGCGGATCCACCTTTACCCCCGGCATCGTCAAGTCCATCGCCCTGCGCAAGGACGAGCTCGACGTTGACGAGATTCGTCTGTACGACATCAACGAGGAGCGTCAGCGCAAGATCGGCGTGCTCGTGGACTGGATTTTGCACGAGGACCTTGGCCTGAACATCAAGCTTACGGTGACCACCGACAAGGAGACGGCTTTTACCGACGCGAGCTTCGTGTTTGCCCAGATGCGCGTGGGCGGCTACGCCATGCGCGAGCAGGACGAGAAGATTCCGCTGCGTCACGGCTGCGTGGGTCAGGAGACCTGCGGCTGCGGCGGCCTTGCCTACGGCATGCGCACCATCTTCCCCATGGTCGAGCTGATCGATGACGTTGAGAAGTACGCCAAGAAGGACTACTGGATTCTCAACTACTCCAACCCTGCCGCCATCGTGTCCGAGGGCTGCCGCGTGCTGCGTCCCAACGCTCGCATCATCAACATCTGCGACATGCCGATCGCGATCATCGACGTGGTTTGCGCCGCACTCGATATCGACAAGAAGGATGTCGAGTACGATTACTTTGGGCTCAACCACTTTGGTTGGTTCACCTCGATTCGCCACAAGGGCGAGGAGGTGCTCCCGCAGCTGCGCGAGTACATCAAGGAGCATGAGATTCTGCTGCCCGACTCCTATCTCAAGGGCATGGGCTCGCTCATGGCAAAGAAGCCCGAGGAGGCCACTGACGAGCACCCCGAGCAGAACCGCCACACCAAGGGCAGCTGGTACTACGTCTGGAAGGGCGAGTACGAGATCATGGAGTGCTTCCCGGAGTACCTGCCCAACACGTATCTGAACTACTACCTGCAGCAGAAGGAGTTCGTCGAGCATTCCAACCCCGAGCGCACCCGTGCTAACGAGGTTGAGGAGACGCGTGAGAAGAACCTCTTCGACGGCATCGACCACTACGAGAAGACGGGCGAGATCGACGAGAGCACGTTCTATGCGGGCAGCCACGGCGACTGGATTGCCGATCTGGCTATCGCTCTGAAGAACGACACCAAGCAGCGCTTCCTGGTCATTTGCGAGAACAAGGGCGCTATCCCCAACATGCCCTACGACGCTATGGTCGAGCTGCCTGCCTACATTGGCAAGAATGGCCCCGAGGTCATCAGCCGCGACAACATTCCTCTGTTCCAGCAGGGCCTCATGATGCAGCAGCTGAACTCCGAGAAGCTCGTGGTCGAGGCTACGATCGAGGGTTCTTACGAGAAGGCGCTCAAAGCCTTTACGCTGAACAAGACCGTGCCTTCGATGAAGGTCGCCAAGGAGGTTCTCGACGACATGATCGAGGCCAACAAGGGCTACTGGCCCGAGCTTAAGTAAAAGCAACAGGGTCGCTGACCGCATACCTAGAGTAATGCCCCGTCCACGTGATTGCGTGGACGGGGCATTGTCATTGGTAACGCGTTTTATCAAATATGGCATTTATCTGCGGAAATGTTCGTTTTCACCGCTAAGGACGACGTTTCATACCGCCTGCCGAACCGTGTCGCTGCCAAACAATTTTATAGGTCAGTGTTGTGCGTGTAGCAACTTCGCTCGGTTTCGCCTCCGGGCTGCCATGTGAGAGGGGATCTTATGGCTCGACTGCACGTAATGGAACGCAGCCACGCTCAGGCCGTCATGGACGACCTGCACGATGCGCTCGGACGCCGTCTGGCGGTGAGTTCGCTCGCCCCGTGTCCCGTTGAGTTTACGGCAGCGCTCGTTAACCTGTGCTCCACCCAGAGCTGCGGCAAGTGCACACCCTGCCGTGTGGGCCTGAGCGCGCTGAGCGACTTGCTCGCCGATGTGCTCGAAGGGCGCGCCGATGAGTCCACGCTCAACCTGATTGAGCGCACGGCCCGCACCATCTACCTTTCGAGCGACTGCGCCATCGGCTACGAAGCCGGCGCCATGGCACTCACGGCCACTCGCGGCTTCCGTGACGATTTTGAGCACCACATTCGCGAGCACTCCTGCGGCTTTGACCGCGAGGCCCGCGTCCCGTGCGTCTCGGGCTGCCCGGCGCACGTCGACATTCCCGGTTACATCTCGCTCGTCGAGGCAGGCCGGTATGCCGACGCCGTCAAGGTCATCCGCAAGAACAACCCACTGCCGCTCGTCTGCGGCCTGGTGTGCGAGCATCCCTGCGAGATGCACTGCCGCCGTGGCATGGTCGACGACCCCATGAACATCCTCGCCCTCAAGCGTTTTGCCGTTGAGCATAGCGACCTCAACGACCACAAGCCGCATGTGGTGGACAACACCGGGAAGCGCGTCGCCGTGATCGGCGGCGGCCCGGCCGGTCTTTCTTGCGCTTACTACCTGGCCGTGATGGGCCACAAGGTGACCATCTTGGAGCAGCGCCACCACCTGGGCGGCATGCTGCGCTACGGCATCCCCAGCTATCGTCTGCCGCGCGAGCGCCTGCAGGCCGAGATCGACTGGATCTTGAGCGCCGGCATCGACGTGGAGCTCGACCACTCCGTCAACGGCGAGGAGCTTGCCCGTCTGCGCGACGAGTTCGATGCCGTCTACCTGGCCATTGGCGCCCACAGCGATAAGAAGCTCGGCCTTCCGGGCGAAGAGGCTCCCGGCGTGGAGTCGGCCGTCAAGATGCTGCGCGCCATCGGCGATGACGAGCTGCCCGACCTGAGCGGCCAGCGCGTGTGCGTCATCGGCGGCGGTAACGTGGCCATGGACGTGGCGCGCTCCG
Source organism: Collinsella sp. CLA-AA-H302 (assembly GCF_040093305.1). Taxonomy (NCBI): domain Bacteria; kingdom Bacillati; phylum Actinomycetota; class Coriobacteriia; order Coriobacteriales; family Coriobacteriaceae; genus Collinsella; species Collinsella sp. CLA-AA-H302. The sequence continues at coordinate 188,146 of NZ_JBBNJW010000005.1, read as the reverse complement.
CCGTGCGCTGCGGTGCCGAAAAGGTGAGCATCGTCTACCGCCGTCGCATCTGCGACATGACGGCCCAGGACGCCGAGATCGCCGGCGCCCAGGCCGAGGGCTGCGAGGTGCTGGAGTTGACCGCCCCGCTCGCTATCGAGACGGGCGAGGAAGGTCGCGTGAGTGGCCTGCGCGTGCAGCCGCAGATTATCGGCGAGCCCCGTCGTGGGCGTCCGGCCCCGCGTGCCGCCGCCACGCCCGAGCGCGTCATTCCCTGCGAGCGCGTGTTTGTGGCCATTGGCCAGGACATCGATTCCAAGCCGTTTGAGGACATGGGCATCGCTTGTAAGTGGGGCTGCGTGGTCACCGATTCGGATGGCGCCGTGCCCAACTTCGATGGCCTCTTTAGCGGCGGTGACTGCCAGACCGGTCCCGCCACCGTCATCCGTGCCATCAACGCCGGCCGCGTGGCTTCGGCAAATATCGACCGCTACCTGGGCTTTGACCACAAGATCAAGCTCGAGGTCGAGCTGCCGACCGTCCAGTTTAAGGGCAAGCATGAGTGCGGCCGCTGCGAGCTGGGCGAGCGCGAGGCCGGCGAGCGTATTCACGATTGGGATCTGGTCGAGCAGGGTCTCACCGAGCAGGAGGCGCGCCAGGAGGCGAGCCGCTGCCTGCGTTGCGATCACTTCGGCTTTGGCGCGTTCCGCGGAGGGAGGAACCTGGAATGGTAGAGCCCAACAACACCACCGTCAGCGACAACACCGAAAACGGAGCGCATAACATGGTCAAGCTCACTATCGATAATTGCGAGGTCGTGGTTCCCGAGCACACCACGATCCTGGATGCGGCCAAGTCCGTCAGCCTCCAGATTCCCACCCTGTGCTACCTGCGCGATCTAAACGAGATCGGCGGCTGCCGCGTATGCGTGGTCGAGGTTGAGGGCTGCGACCAGCTGGTTGCCGCCTGCAACAACTACGTGCTCGACGGCATGGTGGTCCACACCAACAGCCCCAAGGCCCGCGAGGCGCGTCGCACCAACGTGCAGCTGCTGCTGTCCCAGCACGACTCACGCTGTACGAGCTGCGTGCGCAGTGGTAACTGCAACCTGCAGACCATCGCCAATGACCTGGGTATCTTCTATCTGCCGTACGAGCAGCACCTGGCGCGCGAGGGCTGGGACTTCGATTTCCCCATCATCCGCGATAACGACAAGTGCATTAAATGCATGCGCTGCATCAAGGTGTGCGAGAGCGTGCAGGGCCTAGGGATTTGGGACCTGACCAACCGCGCCACGCATACCGCCGTGGGTACCCGCGGGCGCGCGCCGATCGGCAAGACCGATTGCGTCGCGTGCGGCCAGTGCATTACACATTGCCCGACGGGCGCGCTGCGCGAGCGCGACGATACCGAGACCGTGTTTGACGCGCTCGCTAATCCCGACAAGATAGTGCTGGTGCAGATCGCGCCTGCCGTGCGTAGCGCCTGGGGCGAGGAACTTGGCATTCCGCGCGAGGAGGCAACCGTTGAGCGCCTGGCGTGCGCGCTGCGCCGCGTGGGCTTTGAGTACGTGTTCGATACCGATTTCTCGGCCGACCTCACCATTATGGAGGAGGGCTCCGAGCTGCTCGAGCGCCTGGGCGCCGTCGCCAAGGGCGAAGGTGACAGCCGCGGCTGGCCCATGTTCACGAGCTGCTGCCCGGGCTGGGTGCGCTTTGTGAAGGCGCGCTACCCGGAGTTTGTCGACAGCCTGTCCACGTCCAAGTCGCCGCAGCAGATGTTCGGCGCCATCGCCAAAACCTACTACGCCAAGGTGCTGGGCGTGGAGCCCGGGCGCCTGTTCGTGGTGTCCGTGATGCCGTGCACGGCCAAGAAGGCCGAGTGCGCGCTGCCGAGCATGGTGGGCGAGGACGGTGCGCCCGACGTGGACGTTGCACTGACGGTGCGCGAGATGGTACGCATGATCCGCGCGAGCCACGTGAGCGTCGACACACTGGTCGAGGAGCCGCTCGATACGCCGCTGGGCTTTGGCACGGGCGCGGGTGTGATCTTTGGCGCCACGGGCGGCGTGATGGAGGCCGCCGTGCGCTCAGCGTATTACCTGGTGACGGGCAAGAACCCCGACGCGGACTTCTTTACCGACGTGCGCGGGCTCGACGGCTGGAAGGAAGCCGTGGCCGATATCGATGGCACCAAGGTGCGCGTCGCCGTGGCGCACGGGCTGGGCAACGCCGCTCGTCTGCTCGACGCGATTCGCGACGACCGCGTGAGCTATGACTTCATCGAGGTCATGGCGTGCCCGGGCGGCTGCGTCGGTGGCGGCGGTCAGCCCATCCATGACGGCTGCGAGCTTGCGGCAGAGCGCGGCCAGGTGCTCTGGGGCCTCGATGCGGCGGCGGATATTCGTTTCTCGCACGAGAACCCCAGCGTTCAGGCGTGCTATCGCGAGTTCTTGGGTGAGCCGCTCTCGCCGCTGGCCGAGGAGCTGCTGCATACCGACCACCACGCCTGGATGATGCCTAACGAAGGGACGTGCTAACGATGCGTGCATTTGAATTTGAGCTTTCGCGCCGGGGGTTTGCCTCGGCGCTCGCCGCGGGCGCGCTGTCGCTTGCGCTGGTTGGATGTGGCGGCGGGGCCGCGGGGGCGGGGTCTGCTGCGGGCTCGGCTGCCACGGACGGCGCCGGTGCTGCTGCAGAGCCGGTCGAGGTGCACGTCGCCTCGCTCAAGGGACCGACCTCGATCGGTCTGGTGCAGTTTATGGACCAGGCTGCCGATGGCGAGACGGACAATGAGTTCGACTTTGCGATCAACACCGCCGCCGACGAGATCGTGCCCAAGGTCATTCAGGGCGATATCGACATTGCCCTGGTGCCCGCCAACGTGGCGAGCGTGCTCTACAACAAGACCGAGGGTGCGGTGCAGGTCATCGACATCAACACGCTGGGCGTGCTGAACGTTGTGACGGGCGACGCGAGCGTGGCTTCGTTTGGCGACCTGGCGGGTCGCACCGTCTACATGACGGGCAAGGGCACGACGCCGGAGTACGTCATGAACTACCTGCTGGAGCGCGCGGGCCTGACCGGCCAGGTGACGCTCGAGTTTAAGAGCGAGCCCACCGAGGTGCTGTCGGCCCTGCTTGCCGATCCGTCTGCCGTGGGCGTGCTGCCCGAGCCGTTCAAGACCGCTGCCATCGCAAAGAGCGAGGGCAAGCTGTCGGCACCGGTGAGTCTGACCGATGTGTGGGACGAGCTGGCGGGTGACACGGGCTCGCGCTTGCTGACGGGCGTGACCGTGGTGCGCCGCGCGTTTGCCGAGGAACATCCCGAGGCCGTTGCGGAGTTCTTGAGCTGCCATGCGGCGAGCGTTAAGGCTGTCAATGCGGCGCCGGCAGACTGGGCGCAGGCCGTGGTCGATGCCGGCATCGTGGACAACGCCAAGATCGCCGAGAAGGCGATTCCCGGGTGCATGCTTGTCTGCCAGACGGGCAAGGATATGAAGGCGGCACTTAGCGGGTATCTGCAGGTGCTGTTCGACGCGGACGCGAGTGCCGTGGGTGGTAAACTTCCGGCTGACGATTTCTACTACATGGAGTAGCCCGTGCGTGCGTTTGCTCGACAAATGACAGAGCGTATGAAGGCGGTGGCGGCAGCAGGTGCCGTTGCCGCCTTTTGGCTTACCGTGTGGATGCTGGTGGCGGCGCTGGTGGCGCAGCCGCTGATTTTGCCGGGGCCGGGTGCTGTTGTGGCGGCGTTGTTGCGCCTGGTGTGCGATGACGGTACCTGGGCGATTTTGGCGGGCTCGGGTGTGCGGATTCTGGGCGGGCTGGCGCTTGCCGCGGTATGCGGCGGCGTGCTCGCCGGAGTCTCGTCGCACTCGCGGACGTTTGCCCACCTGGTGGCGCCGGCGCTTTCGTTTGTTAAGGCGACGCCGGTTGCCTGCGTGGTGGTCCTGTTGCTCATTTGGTTGGGGTCGGCGCGCGTGAGCATTGCAGCGGTCTTTTTGATGGCGCTGCCGGGCGTGTATTTTTCGCTGGCCGAGGGCTTGGCACAGGTGAATAAACCGCTGAAGCAGATGTTCCGCCTGCACAGCGTGCGGGGCTGGCGACTGTTTTGCGCCCATACCTGGCGCGAAGTCCTGCCGTTTGTGCTTTCGTGTGCGCGTGCCGTGATCGGCATGAGCTGGAAGGCCGGTGTGGCAGCCGAGCTGATCGGCATGGCGGTGGGTACCGTGGGTGAGCGCATCTATCAGGCGAAGCTTTTGATTGAGACGGCTGATCTGCTGGCGTGGACCGTGCTGGTCGTTGCCACCTCGTGGGCGTGTGAGCGCGTGCTGGTGTGGCTGCTGCGGGTTTCGGGGCCCGTGGCGTGGCGCGCGGCCGTGCGGGCGCATGGGCGCGGTGCTCGCGGGCGTGCGGGGGCTGCGAGCGATGGCGCTGCAGCGGAGCTTGCGCCTGCCGTGGGCGATCGCGCGCCCTGGGCGCCGGCGCTGGACGGACTGGTGCTCAACGTGCCCGCGGGTGGGCGTATCTGTGTGATGGGCGCCTCGGGTGCGGGTAAGTCGACGCTGCTTTCGTTGGCAGCGGGGGAGTGCGCGCCGTGCTCGATGGTGTTTCAGGATGCACGCTTGGTCGAGTCCGCCTCGGCGCTGGATAACGTGCTGGTGTGTGCCGATGCGCGCGTGGGCGCGTCGAGCGCCGCGGCCCTGCTGCTCCTGCTGGTGCCGGGGGTCGATGTTCATGCTCGCGTGACCGAGCTTTCGGGCGGGCAGCGCCGTCGCGTCGAGATCGCTCGAGCCCTGCTGTGCCCGGGCGGCGCGGTGATTCTTGACGAGCCCTTTACCGGCCTGGATGCCGCCGCGCGCGATGTGACGGCCGACGCTGTGCTCGACTTACTCGACGGTCGCATGCTGTTGCTCGCCACGCACGACGCCACCGACGCTCAAGCGCTCAATATCTCGGACACCATCACGCTCTAAATACTAACTCAGCAACAAAATGATCCGTTTTCCTCCGTCCCCATGGGGTCGGGTGTGGTATTCTATCTGCGGGGTAATACTTAGGAATACCAAGTAATACCAACGCCGTAGAAACAAACTCCGGATGCGGGCCAATCGGGTTGCCTTCACAGCCCGTCGCCCAGCCGCGTGGCCCGCATCTATCCGCACCACCGTCGTTTCAAAAAGGAAGCGCCATGGCAGAACACATGACCCCGGTTGTCGCGAAGGTCTTGCCCGAGGAAAAGGCGGCCTTCGTGGCGGCAACCCAACTCGTGGGCACCACGCCGTCCAACGCCATCCGCATGTTCATCGCTGCGTTCAATCGCTGCGGCACCTTCCCGTTTGACATTTCGCCCAGCGGGGCCTTTGGCACTGCACCCGATTCTCATCAACAATGACTGTCCCAAACTGCCGGCACTTGGGGACGTTCCTTTTCTGCCGGCAGTTAAGGAACGTCCCTAAGTGCCAGGTTTTGAGGAGGTTGGCATGCTCAATGCGATAGCGTGGGCGCTTGCCTGTTTTGGTGTTGTCGCTGCCGATATAGCCCTGAGCTTGGTTCTGTTTTCTGTTCTCGATGCCGTGTCGGTGCTGACGGGCTATCCGATCGACAATCTCGATATCCAATGGTTCCAGGCTGCCGCTCAGACGGCATCGTTTTTGATGGCGCTGCTGTGGTGGCGCTATCTGTGGCCCCGCTCCTTCATGGCGCGCCGGCAAGGCGAGCGCCCGCTCGGCGGGGGAGCAAATGCTGCTTGGAAGCGCATCGCATGCGTTGTCGTGATCGGCCTATCCATGCAGGTGGTCATTAGCTACCTATGCGACGGCGTGCTGTCACTGCTGCCCGAGGTTGCGGCAGACTATAGCGAGCTCGTCGAGGAAACAGGCATGGGCGATACCAACCTTCTTGCCGTCCTGACCACGGTGCTCGGCGCCCCATTTTGTGAAGAGCTCCTGGTGCGCGGCATCATTTTTGAGTTTTCGCTCCGAGCGTTTAATCCGCAGTGCCGCCAACTTTGGAAGCGCCTGCGTCGCACGCGGGCGCAAGACGGCGCCATGGTGCCCTGGGCGGCCCCGAGTACCTGGGGTATCGCCGCGGCGGTCGTGTTGCAGGCGGCGATCTTCGGTTTTATGCACATGAACTGGGTGCAGGGCTGCTATGCAGGTGTCGCCGGCCTCATCTTTGGCTGGATGCTTGTGACCACCGGAAAGCTCCGCTACACGATCCTGCTGCACTTTGCCTTTAACGCCGGGTCGTACCTGATGGGCCTGTTGTGCCTTGTGAACACACCGCTCGACGTGGTAATCACGGTCACCATAGCCGGCATAATCCTCGTGGAGACGATGCGCTCACTGCGCCACGCATGCGAGACGGGCATAGCGACAGCACCGCTGTCCTAGTTGCGGCGTCCGCCTCGGTTGGCGCCCTGACGCCCCTGAGCTGCACGGTTGCGCCCGGCAGTGTTTTGCGCTCGCGACATGCCGCCGTGGCCCTTGCTGCCCTTGGGCCCCTTGCCGGCGGCGCCACCGTGCGGCTTGCCGCCCTTCTTGCCGGTGCCATGCCCACCGCCAGCAGACGTCTCGCCCGGGCGTGGCGGCACGGGGCGAATCAGACAATGCTTTGTATAGCCGATCAGGTCACGACGCCCGGCCTTTTCCAGTGCTTCGCGCACGAGCTTGTAGTTCTCGGGCTTGCGATATTGGATGAGCGCACGCTGCATGGCCTTCTCGTGTGGGTCGCGTGCCACGTAGATCGGCTGCATAGTGCGTGGGTCCACGCCGGTGTAGTACATGCAGGTCGACATGGTGGACGGCGTGGGGTAGAAGTCCTGCACCTGCTCGGGCATGTAGCCCATGTCGCGCACGGCCTCGGCAAGGTCCACAGCTTCCTTCATGGTCGAGCCGGGGTGGCTCGAGATTAGGTACGGCACCACGTACTGTTTGAGTCCGTATTCGCGGTTCAAGCGTTCAAATTTACGGCAGAACGCATCGTAGACGGCTCGGCTCGGCTTGCCCATCACAGACAGCACGGCATCGCTCACGTGCTCGGGTGCCACGCGTAGTTGGCCCGAGACATGGTGCTCCAGTAGCTCGCGCAAAAACTCGTCCGAGGCATCGGCCATGGTGTAGTCAAAGCGGATGCCGCTGCGGACGAAGACCTTCTTGACGCCCGGCAGCTGGCGCAGGTCGCGCAGCAACTGCGTGTAGCCGCTCTCGTCGACCACCATGTTCTTGCATACGCTCGGCCACAGGCAGCGCTTGTTCTTGCACACGCCGTGCTTGAGCTGCTTGTCGCATGCAGGGCGGCTAAAGTTTGCCGTCGGTCCGCCCACGTCGTTGATGTAGCCCTTAAACTCGGGATCGCGCGTGAGCAGCTCAGCCTCGCGCATGATCGAGTCGTGGCTGCGCATCTGCAGCACGCGACCCTGGTGAAAGGTGAGCGCGCAAAACGAGCACTCGCCAAAACAGCCGCGGTTGGAGCTGATCGAAAACTTGATCTCGGCAAAGGCCGGCACGCCGCCTGCGGCATCGTAGTCAGGGTGCCAATCGCGTGCGTAGGGAAGTTCGGCCACCTCGTCCATCTCGTCGGTGGTGAGCGTCGCCGACGGCGGGTTCTGCACCACATAGACGCTGTTGGGGTAGGGCTCTACCAGGCGATGCCCGGTGATGGGGTCCATGTTCTGCTGCTGCACGTTAAAGCTGCGCGCGTAGTTGAGCTTGTCGGTGGCAAGGTCGTCCCAGCTGGGCAGCAGGTCGTAGTCGTAGACCTCGTCGAGCGAGCTGGTGCGGTAGACGGTGCCATTGATATAGGTAATCTGATCGACGGGCAGTCCGGCGTCGAGTGCGTCGGCGATCTCGACGATCGCGTGCTCGCCCATGCCGTAGATGAGGATGTCGGCGCCCGAGTCGAGCAGTACCGAGCGCTTGAGCTTGTCCTGCCAGTAGTCGTAGTGGGCCAGGCGGCGCAGGCTTGCCTCGATACCGCCGATGATGATGGGAGCGTCCTTGAACGTCTGGCGGATGAGGTTGCCGTAGACCGTGACGGCTCGGTTGGGACGGCGCCCCTCCTCGCCACCGGGGGTATAGGCGTCGGTGTGGCGGCGGTGCTTGGTCACCGAATAGTGGTTGACCATGGAGTCCATGTTGCCGGCACTGACGAGAAAGCCCAGACGTGGCTCGCCGAGCACCGTGATGCTGGCGGGGTCGGTCCAGTCGGGCTGACAGATAATGCCCACTTTGTAGCCGTGCGCGTCGAGCACGCGGCTGACGATGGCCATGCCAAAGCTGGGATGGTCCACGTAGGCGTCGCCGCAGATGTAGACAAAGTCGCACTGGTTCCAACCGCGCGCATCCATGTCGGCGCGGCTGACGGGGAGGAATTTGTCGCGGCCCGGGCGCCAGGGGCGGGCGGGTGTGGCCTTGGCGGTTGTGGCCTGCGCCTTACCGCCGCGCTTTTGCTGCTGGCCTTGTTTGCCCTGCTGACTGCGCTGGTTGCTCTGAGCGTGCTGAGGCTTTTTTGCCACGATCCCTCCCGATGTTTGTATGCTGCACGTAATTGTAACCAGTCTTTTTGGGACGGGGCTAAAAAGACTGGTGGAGAACATGAGCTGGCGGATCGGCGCGTCGGTGCGGGTGTCGTTTGTTTCCAGACTGTGTATCCCTGCGCTGAAGGGTTCGTCTCGCGCGCACGCCATGTTGTCAATGGGTTACAGTATGAACGGCGGCTATGTTTCCGCCAACGCACGAGAGAGTCGTCAACAAGGAGGATGCACGACGATGCAGCGTGCCAAACAGATATCGGAATCTATTGAGCTGGGCATCATCTTGGCGCTCGCCGGTGGCTTTATGGATGTGTATTCGTACATTGGGCGCGATCATGTTTTCGCAAACGCGCAGACGGGCAACATCCTGCTCGTGGGCGTGAGCATCTCGGAAGGCAACTGGGCGCTGGCGGGACGCTATTTCTTCCCTGTGGTGTCGTTTGCCGTGGGCATTATGCTTGCCGACCTGGTTCACGAACGGTTTGGCAGTGTGATTCACTGGCGCCAGGTGACGGTGTTCTTTGAAGCCGTCATCTTGCTAGGCGTGAGCTTTATCCCCGGCGGCGGTTACAACCTGCTCGCCAACTGCCTCACTTCGTTTGCCTGCGGTATGCAAGTCGAGAGCTTCCGCAAGATCCACGGTCACGGCATCGCCACGACCATGTGCATCGGCAACTTGCGCAACGCGCTGCAAAACGTGGACGATTACATCATCACCCACAAGCGCGGCTTTTTGGAAAACGGCCTGCTGTACTTTGGCGTGATCTTTACCTTTGTGTTTGGCGCCGTGTTGGGCAACTGGTGTATTGAGCGCATGGGCCTGCACGCCATTGCGGTGGCGAGCGTGCTGCTGTTCGTGGCGTTTGCCATCATGTTTATCGACCGTGAGCGCGACTTGCACAGGAAATGGGCCCGCATCATAGCTGACTGGCAGACCACGAGTCTTAAGCGCTAAGGTGCATGTTCGTAACAACATTCAGGAGCCAGAAAAACTATCTAGCTCCTGAATGTTGTTACGAACTGCTTTTTGCGATTTATTCGAGATGCTCTTCAATCCGAGCCCTCAGAAGGGCAATGGCTGTGGGTATTCCAATTGCGGCGGCTAATTCGGCTTTATCCAAAACCTGTATGCTAAAGCACGATTGTTTATCACATTGAAGGACGATAACTGAAGATAGCTTCACTTCCCGTTGACTGAATATATCGTAATCTCCAGATAGGAAGTTACCTTTTATTGTGTAATTCGGTATGTTCGTTACGCACTTCATCTCAAGTCTGTTTAGGCCATAATCGAACACCGCAACTTCCTTGTGTTCGATGATGAGCGCAACCCTGGGCATGTTACTAAAACCACCGTCGACGACAGTAAAGAGTTTTTCATTTGCATCGTCATAAACGGTATATTTAAGACTCAATAGCTGTCCTAGTGGACCCGTGAACCCATGTCTTTTGATATCGAGGTTGTCTCCAGCTGGGTTGATGAGAGCTAGAGCATGCGGATAAGGGTTACCTTCAATTGAGATTCGATATTCGTTTGTAGCCGTCTTGCTCGATTTAGGACCAGTAGCCAACACGTGTCATCGCCTCGATCGAATTGGAACCGACTTCTGCTTCGTGCGGAGAATTACGCTGTACGTTGCAGTGCAAGCAGCTGCAATAACAACATGGGCAATTTCTAACAAAATGAATGACGCTATTTGCTGCATGCATGTTATTTACTATAAAGTATCCTTTTATAAACGTATTGTCAAACATATATTGCTAAAACAGAAACAATTTTAGACTGTGTTGGTCGTATTCTTTGGGCGATTGCTCCTATAATCTAGCCTTCGCTGCTGTTGGGAGGGAAGGACTAGGGCTCCGTTATTATGTTGAAACGCTTTAACACTTTTGATGTTCTCGCGTGTTTTTTGTTTCAAAAGCGTTAGGATGGGACTCATAGCGTGGGGCGTAATGGGTGCCCCGCACACGATGGGAGGCTATCAATGGCTAATCGTTTCGTTCTCAATACCATCTCTTATCATGGTTCCGGCGCCATCAAGGAGATTCCCGGCGAGCTCCAGCGTCGCGGCTACAAGAAGATCTTCGTTTGCTCCGACCCCGATCTGGTCAAGTTTGGCGTTACCGCTAAGGTGACCGACGAGCTCGACGCCGCCGGCATCGCTTGGAGCCTCTACTCCGAGATCAAGCCCAACCCCACTATCCAGAACGTCAAGGACGGCGTCGAGGCCTTCAAGGCCGCCGAGGCTGACGCTATCGTGACCATTGGTGGCGGCTCCTCCATGGACACCGCTAAGGCCATTGGCATCATCATCAACAACCCCGAGTTCGCCGATGTCCGCAGCCTCGAGGGCGTTGCTCCCACTAAGAACCACGCCGTGTTCACCATCGCTGTGCCGACGACCGCCGGTACTGCTGCCGAGGTGACCATCAACTACGTCATCACCGACCCCGAGAAGGTCCGCAAGTTCGTGTGCGTCGACACCAACGATGCCCCCGAGGTCGCCGTCGTCGACCCCGATATGATGGCTTCCATGCCCGCCGGCCTCACCGCTTCCACCGGCATGGACGCTCTGACCCACGCCATCGAGGGCTACACCACCAAGGGCGCTTGGGAGCTCTCCGACATGTTCCACTTTGAGGCTATTAAGCTGATCAGCGAGAACCTGCGCGACTCCGTCGCCGAGGCCAAGTCCGGCCAGCCCGGCTCCGGCCGCGAGGGCATGGCTCTTGGCCAGTATGTCGCCGGCATGGGCTTCTCCAACGTTGGCCTGGGCATCGACCACGCCATGGCCCACACCCTGTCCGCTCACTACGACACCCCGCACGGCGTCGCTTGCGCCATGCTGCTGCCGATCGCCATGGAGTTCAACAAGCCGGTTTGCGCCGAGCGCCTGGCCAAGGTTGCCGTCGCCATGGGCGTTGACACCACGGGCATGAGCACCGACGAGGCTGCCGACGCCGCCATCGCCGCCGTCAAGCAGCTCTCCGCCGACGTGAACATCCCGCATGTCTGCGAGGCCATGAAGGCTGACGAGATCGAGGTCCTGGCCAAGGACGCTATGGCTGACGCCTGCTTCCCGGGTAACCCGCGCGAGGCGACGCTCGACGACGTCATCGAGCTCTTCAAGAAGATCTGCCCGGCTGCCTAACATGGTTCGGCGGGCCCCTGCCCGTTAGCCCCAGAATCGTCCTCGGACATGTCGGAGGCCCCGCTGCGCACTACGTGCGGCGGGGCCTCCTTCTGTCCTGCGGAAAGATTCTGGGGCTAACGGGCAGGGGCCCGCCGGCTCGTTATCGTGGCGGGCGCTGCTCTGGGAAGCTCGATGGGTCATCTCGCTAGGTAAAAAGATGGCTCGCGGTGGTATTGTTGCTGTGGGTTTAATTCGATATGAAAGGGTGACTTTGGTGTCCAAGATGGATTCTACGCTCTCCTATATTACTGACCAGTTGAAGGCGCTTACCTCGATTGCTTCACCTACGGGCTATACCCGTGCGGCTACTGACTATCTAATGGAAACGTTGCGCGATATGGGCTTTGGCCCCGAGCGCTCCAATAAGGGCAACGTGTTGGTTGAGCTTGGTGGCGAGGGTGAGTCGCTCGTACTGGCGAGCCATGTCGATACCCTGGGCGCCATGGTACGCTCCATTAAGGACAATGGTCGCCTGCGCCCCACGACGCTCGGCGGGCACCAGTGGTCTACGGCCGATGGCGAGAACTGCACCGTTTATACGCGTGATGGCAACGTCTACACGGGTGTGGTTCTTAACACCGAGCCTTCGGCGCATGTGGCCGATGAACCGGTCAAGACCATCGAGAAGAACATGGAGATCTTGCTCGACGAGAATGTCGACAGCAAAGACGACGTGCTCGAGCTGGGAATTCAGACTGGTGACATCATCGCTATGGATCCGCGTACCACGGTGACGGAGAGTGGCTACATCAAGAGCCGCTTCCTGGATGACAAGCTGTCGGCGTCGATTCTGCTGGGTCTGGCTCGCGCCGTTGCTGACGGCGAGGTGACCCTTTCGCGCAAGGTGTCGCTGCTCTTTACCGTGTACGAGGAGGTCGGCCACGGCGGTGCCTTTGTGCCGGCCGACACGCGCGAGATGATCAGCGTGGACATGGGCTGCGTGGGCGACGACTTGGGCTGCACCGAGCGCATGGTGTCGATTTGCGCCAAGGATTCGGGCGGTCCGTACAACTACGATCTGGTGACCACGCTGTCCAATATCGCGCGCGAGCTGGAGCTCGATTACGCCATCGACGTGTACCCGCATTACGGTTCGGACGTCGAGGCCACGCTCTCGGCCGGCTACGACATTCGCCATGGTCTGATTGGCCCCGGCGTGTATGCGAGCCACAACTACGAGCGCAGCCACATCGACGGTGTGCGCAATACCTACGATCTGGTTCGCGCCTACGTTCAGCGCTAGGGGAGCAGCTTGCGACTCGGCTGACCAAACGCTAAGGCCCGATTTCTCGGGCCTTTTTTCGCTTTTGGTCGTTTAGTATTATGATGTCTGTAATCTATTAACTAAACGTGTAAATTACTTAACGAGGTGATGCGGCGTATGGATACGTCTGAGTACTTGTCTATGGGTGATGCTGCCCGCCTGTTGGGCGTTACGAAAGCCCGCATATCTCAACTTGCCGCATCGGGAACGCTTGTGTGCGATATTGTGGGCGGCCGGAAGTTGGTCGAGTACAATTCTGCGCTCGCCTATCAAAAGGTCCGCAAGCGAGGACGCCGTCCTGCGGCCGATATGGGACGCAAGTTTACGCTGTTGTCGGCCGACCATGAGGTCGCGCATGTCTCATTTGATCAGACGCGTGAGTTTCCCTTCGAAATCGCCGAGGTCCTCGATGCGCAGAGGATGCCGTTTGGCACGTGCTCGAGTTCTTCTCCTACGGTGAATAAACGGGAGCTCAACGTGTGGTGGAGCCATCGGTCGGTGCCTGACGTCCGCCCCGGACTCGTCTCGCGCTATCGTGAACTGGGAATTGCCAGTGGCATTGAGGTGCCGGTTCAGTGCCTGGGCCTATCGCTTTCGGATTGCTATTGGCTGCGGCCGGCCGATTGCGCCGAACTCAAATGGCAAAACATCAATTACTTTGAGAACGAATTTGAGCGATCGGCACCCGAAGAGCGTTCGGGTTGGCTGGAAGGCATCGGTCTTAAAAATCCTGATAACACGTCCGAGGGCGAGCTCCCTAAATCGTGGATGATTCGCAACGGTGTTCGCGTTCTGGTCAAGGGATGCGGCATGGACGACCAACGGCCCTTTAACGAGGCGGTTGCAACGGCTCTGCATCGTCGCTTGCTGTCGGAGGGCGAGTTTGTTCCTTACACGGTTGAGCGCATGTTCGATGGCCCTGTGTGCCTGTGCGAGGATTTTCTTGACGGCCGCGAGGAATATGTTCCGGCTGTTTATGTTAAGGGCGCATTTGGTAGCCAGCGGGGAAACTCGACATACGATCGATACTGTTGCTACCTCGGCAAGCATGGTGTCGATGAGGCCGCTGTGAGAAGGTCTATGTCGCAGATGATTGTCTGCGATGCCCTTTTGGCCAACAGCGACCGCCATTGGCGAAACTTCGGCATCATCCGCAATGTCGACACCCTGGAGATAAAACCTGCTCCGCTGTTCGATAGCGGCAACTGCCTGTGGTACAACGTACCAACTGCCGTGCTCGCAGCTGGGGAGTTTGGGTTTTCCGCTAAGCCGTTTGGGCCCGACCCTTCCGTCCAGCTGGCGCTTGCGGATTTGCTCGATTGGTTCGATTCATCGCGGCTCAACGGATTTGTTGATGAAGCGATCGAGATTCTTTCGCAGAGCGAGTGGGCGACGGCGGAGGGTCGACTCGAGGCCATTCACCGCGGCCTTGAGCGTCGCGTAATCGAGGTTGGTGCCGCTGTTGAGGTACTTCGACACGTGCAGCGATAAACCCGCGGCTACTTAAGCGCGCCGGTCACGGTGCCGCCGCCCAGGACGATGTCGCCCCGATAGACGACGACGGCCTGTCCGGGAGCGATGGCGCGCTGCGGCTCGTCAAAGGTCAGCAACATTTGCCCGTCTTCGCCGCGCGTAAGGGTCGCTGCCTGGTCTTTCTGTCGGTAGCGGTACTTGGCGCCCACGCGAATGCCGCCGGACGTGAGCTCTACCTCCATGTGGTCGGCAGGGGCACTCCAAATCCAGTCGTTGGCCGTGAGCGCCGTGGCCGTCAGGTCCTCTGCCTCGCCCAGATGCACGGTGTTGTTGACGGCGTCGACACCCGTTACATACACGGGATGCGCCATCGCGACGCCCAAGCCCTTGCGCTGGCCGATGGTATAGCGCAGCGCGCCATTGTGGCGCCCGACCACGCTGCCGTCGCGCCATACGATATCGCCCAGTGCAGCGGGATGTCCGCAGCGGTGCTCGATATAGCCCGCGTAGTCACCGTCTGGAATAAAGCAGATATCTTCGCTCTCGGCCTTCTGGGCGTTGGTAAAGCCCTGCTCGGCGGCTATGCGGCGCACGTCGCGCTCTTTGTCTAGGCCCGCCAGCGGAAAGATCGTGTGCGCCAGGCGCTCCTGCGTAAGCGAATACAAAAAGTAGCTTTGGTCCTTTTTGGGGTCCTCGCCGCGATGCAGCTGCCAGGTGCCGTCTGCCGCCTGGCTTGTTTTGGCGTAATGGCCCGTGGCGATGTAGTCGCAGCCCATGTCCAGCGCTGCATCGAGCAGCGCGCCAAACTTAATGTGGCGGTTGCAGATAATGCACGGATTGGGCGTTAGCCCCTCCTGGTAGGCGTTCACAAAGCGCTCGATAACGCTGTGGTCGAAGGTCTGCTGCAGGTCGAGCACATGGTGCGGAATGCCTAGGCGCTCGGCGACGGCCTTCGCGTCGGCGATGTCGCGGTCGACCTTACTCATGCCCGTGACGGGATCGGGTGCGGGGCAGGTGAGGCACATGGTGGCACCGACACATTCGTAACCCTGACTTTTGAGCAGATACGCGGTCACGCTGGAATCGACGCCGCCGCTCATGGCGACGAGCACGCGCTTGTTGTGCATGGGGAGGTTCTCCTTGGTGGCATGTGGCCAAAAAAGAAAAGCGGCGCGGGAGGCTGGTTCCGCGCCGCAGACATTGTAGCAAGTTCGGGCGTCCTGTGGGACACCCTGTTGGGATGAGCTCAGGCTGCCAGAAGAGAGGGGAGACCGGCGTGCCTTGGACTCGTTCTAAGAACGAGAGCTCTAGTCCTGGAAGAGTGCCGTGGACAGGTAGCGCTCGCCGGTGTCGGCGAGCAGCGCCACGATGGTCTTGCCCTCGTTCTCGGGGCGCTTGGCCAGCTGCAGTGCGGCCCACACGGCGGCGCCGGACGAAATGCCCACGAGCACGCCCTCCTTGTGGCCCACGGCACGGCCGGTGGCAAAGGCGTCCTCGTTCTCGACGGGGATGATCTCGTCATAGACCTGGGTGTCGAGGACGTCGGGCACAAAGCCGGCACCGATACCCTGGATCTTGTGCGGGCCGGCCTGGCCCTTGGAGAGCACCGGGGAGGTGGCGGGCTCGACGGCGACGACCTGAATCTCGGGGTTTTGCTCCTTGAGGAACTCGCCCACGCCGGTCACGGTGCCGCCGGTGCCGACGCCGGCGACGAAGATGTCGACCTTGCCGTCGGTGTCGTCCCAGATCTCGGGGCCGGTCGTGGCCTTGTGAATGGCCGGGTTCGCGGGGTTCACAAACTGGCCGGCGATGATGCTGTTGGGAGTTTCCTTCTGCAGCTCCTCCGCCTTGGCGATAGCGCCCTTCATGCCCTTGGAGCCGTCGGTGAGCACGAGCTGCGCACCGTATGCCTGCATCAGCTTGCGGCGCTCGACGGACATGGTCTCGGGCATGGTGATAATCACCTTGTAGCCGCGGGCCGCCGCCACCGAGGCGATGCCGACGCCGGTGTTGCCGCTCGTGGGCTCGATGATGGTGTAGTCGCCGCCACGCACGAGCTTGCCGGCCTTCTCGGCCTCGTCGATCATGTTCTTGGCGACGCGGTCTTTGACGGACCCGGCGGGGTTGAAGTATTCCAGTTTGACGAGCACACGGGCCTTGAGGTCCTCGTCGGCCTCAAAGTGGGTGAGCTCCAGAAGCGGGGTGTGGCCGATAAGCTGATCGATGGACGTGTAAACATTGCTCATGGTGAACCTCCAAAGTGTTCAAATGACTGGATACCGTGTGGTTTTACGGTGCGTGTAGCAGCGAAACCCACAAACCCTATAGGTTGTTCGTTTTGCTGTTGGCAAGCATAGTAGACAGTAAAGCCTAGTAACGCAATAGGAAATAGAAGATTATTACGAGTCGATTAACCATCTTGACGGGAATAGGTATTTTCAAAACCAATTTTTCGGCTAGAATTTCTACGAATTAAAAGACCGAAAGGCAGCTATATATATGTTGGTTTCCACAAAGGGCAGATATGCCCTACGCGTTATGGTCGACCTGGCCGAGCATCAGGCGGCCGGTCGCATCCCGCTCAA
The DNA here is from genome assembly GCF_040093305.1 of Collinsella sp. CLA-AA-H302. Taxonomy (NCBI): domain Bacteria; kingdom Bacillati; phylum Actinomycetota; class Coriobacteriia; order Coriobacteriales; family Coriobacteriaceae; genus Collinsella; species Collinsella sp. CLA-AA-H302. The sequence continues at coordinate 171,114 of NZ_JBBNJW010000005.1, read as the reverse complement.
AGAGATCGCGGCGCGCCAGGGGATTTCGGAGAAGTACCTCGAGAATATTCTGGCGACGCTCGTGCGCGCCAATATGCTCTCGGGCATGCGCGGCAAGGGCGGCGGCTACGTGCTTACGCGCCCGCCCGAGCAGTACACGGTGGGTGAGATCTTGCGCCTGACCGAGGGCAGCCTGGCGCCGGTCGCCTGCCTGGATGGCGACTGCAAGGGTTGCTCGCGATCTGATGAGTGCCCCACGCTCGACGTGTGGAAGAACCTTGACAAGCTCATCAACGACTACCTCGACGGTGTGACGCTCGATCAACTTGTCGCTCCCAATGAAGGCTACGATTACGTCATCTAACCCACACCTGCCATGTGGGGACAGGGTGGAAATGGCAGATTCTCTCGCCCTTTGAGACTTGGCAAATAAGAAGGCCGCCCATTTTTGCGATGGGCGGCCTTCGTTTTGGGCTGTTGAGACGGGCGCGGCCGGAATGGCCGTTTTAGCCCTCGGCGATGCTATCGAGAATGCTGCGCATGATGGACACCAGGATGCTGCCCATAAAGGCCGATCCAAAGCTGGCGATGGAGATACCCGCGCCCAGCAGATTGACCGACAGATAGCTGGCCAGCTCGAGCATAAAGCTGTTGACTACGAGCTGAAAAATACCCAGCGTAATGATCGTGAGCGGCAGCGAGATAACCGTCAGGAACGGCTTGACGAGCGAATCGACGATGTTCAGGAACAGTCCCACGAAGGCGAAACAGACCCAGGCCTCGGCAAAACCGAAGGGCTGGATGCCGGGGACGAGGAACGTGGCAATCGCGATGGCGATCGAGGTAAAGAGCCAGTTAAGCATAAAGCGCATGGTGTGAATCCTTTCTTGCGCAGGGTGCGTCGGTGTCGCGTGAAGCGGTTTGCTGCGGCAGCTTGGACGGCCGCTCGGGTGTGCCGCCTTGTTCGGCCGCCCATTGTCTCAGATATTCGTGGAGCTTGCGTGCGCATTCGGTTTCAAAACGGCGTTCGTCCTAGAAAACGCGCCGCTGGCAGAGAGTTTTGTCGCTTTAGTTTGGTGGTGTGCTAAACTGCTACGGGCAAAAGCCACAGGCGTTGCCCTATTGCATAGAACGGGCGAACGATGCCCGATGTCAGTATCAACTTCGATGCCTTTTGGCGGGTTTGGCGGTGATCGATGAATATCGAGAACATGTTTGACAAGCCTGATGTCAAGCAGCTGGTCCACGCATTTAGTCTTTTGGATGACGAGAAGGATATCCAAGCGTTTTTGACCGATATCTGCACGCCGCGCGAGATCTGCGATCTATCGCAGCGTCTGCAGGTCGCGCGTTATCTGGACGAGGGCGAGCCTTATGTTGAGGTTCAGGCCCGCACCGGCGCTTCGTCCACTACGGTGAGCCGCGTTTCAAAGGCACTCAACGGCGAGTACGGTGGCTATCGCAAGATCCTCATCAAGCTGGAGGATGGCGAGTAGGCCAGCGACAACAATGAATTACGAAGAACCGTCCCTTCGGGGGCGGTTTTTTGATCCTTTGGGGACGGAGGAAAACGGATCACTGGGTTAGACTGACCTCCTCGGTGATCCATTTTCCTCCGTCTCCAAGGGGTCAAATCTGTTGGCGTGGGGCAAATCTGTCCGCGCGGGCGGGTAGGATGGAAACATTGAATATTGCGAACGGTTTGAGTGGAGGACCATGCCTGTTCGAATCTATACCACCAACGCCGGCGCGGATTTGAGCGATGCCGAGGCGGCGCTGCTTGCCGACCTTATTGCCCGCCACGGGCGTGCCGTGCTGCTGGCTCCAACGTTTGCCGAGCTCGACCTGTGCCGTCATGATGCGGCGGAAGCCGGCGTTTCGCTGGGTATTGACTACAAGACGCCTACATCGTGGCTTCGCTCGCTTTGGGAGCTTTTGGGCGACGGGCGCGGTTTCGTCGACAACCTGCAGCGCCAGATGCTGTTTTCGGACATGGTAGCGCGCCTCGACGACGCCGACCTGCAGCCGCTTTCGCGCAGCCAGGGCACGGTGCGTATGCTCGCGCGTATGGCTCGCGATGTGCTGCCGGGTGTGGCAGGGACAGGCACCGAGCGTTGCTGCGACAACGTTTGCAAGCCCAAGCCCAAAAGCGACGCCGAGGCTCGCGTGTTTGAACTTTTGTGCGCCTATGCGCGCGGTTTGGACCGTCGAGATATGGTCGAGCCCTGCGAGGCGGCTGACATTATGGCCGGCGCTTTGGCCGACAACCTGCCGGGGTGCGCCCGCGCCGTTTGCGTGCGCGGCGTCACGTCATTTACGTATAGCCTGCTCGAGCTGCTGTCCGCCGTGGCAAACAACGGGGGAGAGGTTGTCGTGCTGCTTGCCCGCGAGCAAGCGGCGATGCGCGAGGAGCTTGCCGCGGCATTTGATGTCCGCGGTGTGCTGTTTGAGATCGCGCCGCTGGGGGAGGGCGCCGCCGCGCCCCAGACTGCCTCCAAGTCCGCTGCTCAGCCTGCCTTTATTGAGGTCGCCGGCCCCCATGCCCGTGCCCATGCTTATGCGGATGTCATCGATAAGTTGGTGAAAGCGCACAAGGAGTCCAAGGACGATAAAGCTGCTGCAACACCCGCCGACCCCGTACGCGTGCTCGTTGTTTCTGCCCGGGCACCCCAGCTGTTCGGCGAGCTTGCCGCTCGTTTGGCGGCGCGCCACATTGCGGCCGAGACGGCCGAGTTCACGGCGTTTTCCCAGTCCATCGTGGGCAGGCAGTTCACGGCGCTCGCCAACCTGATCGAGCGTATGAAGGCCGCCGACGAAGGGGCAGCTTCTAAGACTGAGTGGTGGCCCGCTCCGGAGCTTACCGACTGGATTTACAGCCCGCTTTCGGGTGCCGACGCCGCCAGCGCGCGCACGTTCGACAAGAATATGCGACTGTCGCGCAGCAAGACCACTGCGGGCGTCAAGAGCCTGCTGCAGAGCGTGCAGGGCCAGGTGAGGGGCGCGCGTAAAGCGGCGAGCGACGAGAACTGGTTTAAGAACGTGCCGTGCGTGATCTCGGACGTGTTCCAGGCGCTGTGGCGCGACAAACCCGTGACGGCGCTCAAGGCCATGCTTGCCGTTGCCGAGGCACTGCCCGATCGCGCACTTGGCGGTCTCGACGGTCAGGCCCGTCGCCAGGCGGAGGTGGCCCTGCTGCGCCACGTCATCGACATCCTTATGAATGGCGCCCGTGCGCTCGACGTGTCGCAGGCCGCGACCGTGCCCGTGCTCGACGACATTCGAACCAAGGTGGACAAGCGTAGCGCCGCCTACGATTACGAGACCTACGAGGTTGACCGTGCGCCACGCGCCCAGGTTCGCTTTGCTTCGCTTGCCGATGCGGCGGCTCTGCGCCCCGGCAGCTACGATGCCGTGCTGTTTGCCGATGTCGATCTGGACAGCTATCCGCTCTCACACGAAGAGGGGCCGCTGACCACGCTGACGGCGAGCCTCGGTCGCGAGGGCGTGACGCTTGAGCCTGCGGCCTTGCTGCGCGCACGCTTTGGCTGCGCGATACAAGCGTCGCGTGGTCCGGTTACGCTCGCCCGTATGACCCACGATCGTCAGGCGCGCGAGTGCTATCCGGCGGCCGTGTGGACCGAGTTGCGGGCGCATGCCGAGGCCGCTAACGATGCTAAGGCCGCTGACGCCGACAAGGCCGCTGACGCCGACAAGGCCGCTGACGACGCTAAGGCCGTTGGCGCCGACAAGGCGAAGTGCGTGGGTGAGGGCGATATCGTAAGGGACTTCGATCCCGCGGCAGGCGAAGGTCTTAGGCGCGAGCGCGTGACCTGCGAAGCTCCTCAGCATCTGAGCGATGAAGCCATTCCGTATCTGGTCCTGCGCCGTCGCGATGGCGAGGGCGAGGATGCGCCGCTGGTGCCGCGCCTGACGTCTGCCTCGCAGATCGAGGCCTATTCGACCTGCCCGCTATGCTGGTTCGTCTCGTATCGCGTCAAACCCCAGTCGATCGACGCTGGCTTTGGCAATATGGAGAAGGGCAACTTTGTCCACGACGTGCTGGAACACTTGCATGCCCGTCTGCCCCAGGAGGGCATGGAGCGCGTGACACCCATGAATCTGCCACGCGCGAAGGAGCTGCTGCGCGAGGTCTTTGACGAGACCTTGGCCGAGCATGCGGGCAAGCGCGGTACCGAGGGCCCGCTCGTGCCGCTCTCCCCGGTGGAGGAGCGCCAGGTGGCCGAGATTTTGCCGCAGCTGGAGGGCGTGCTTGCCTACGAGTCCGAGGCGCTCGCGCCCTTCGCGCCGCGCTACCTGGAGTTTGCGTTCAACGAGCTCCAGGTCGAGTATGCCGGTTGGCCGCTTGGCGGGCGCATCGACCGCGTTGATGTGGATGCCGAGAATCGCGCCGTGGTAATCGACTATAAGCATCGTTCGGGTGTCGAGGAGTTTAAGCTCGCCGACCCCACGGTGCGCGACGAGGAGTCGGGCGAGGCCCCCATCGACGACCCGCGCTGGCTGCCGCCCCATACCCAGACACTCATCTACGCGCAGGCCATGCGTCGGGCGCTGGATCTGGATACCCGCGCCGCGCTCTATTTTTCGACCAAGGGCGGCAAGCCCGCGCTGCGCGGTGCGGCGAGCGCCGAGTTGCTTGAGGAAGAGCGCGGCGACGGCCGCATCCCAGGCCTTAAGAAGGGCTTTCCCGGCGAGGGCGGCAACATGGACTTCGATGCACTGCTCGATCGCGTGGAGACCGGCATTGCCGAGCGCCTGCACGAACTCGAGGCAGGCGACGTTGCCGCCGTCGACCCGACGTCGGCTCAGGCCGCGCATGCGCGCTGCTCGTATAACCACGAAGGAACGTTTGTAAGGAGGGACGTGTAGACCATGGATCTTTCGACTTTGATGCCGCAACAACTGCAAGTCGTCAAAACGCTCGACCGTCCGCTGTTTGTCTCGGCGGGCGCCGGTTCGGGCAAGACCTTTACCCTCACGCGCCGCATCGTCTACGCGCTCTCGCCCGAATCCGGTCCGTTTGTCGAGCATCTGGATCAGGTGCTCGCCATTACCTTTACCAAAGATGCCGCGGCCGAGATTCGCGACCGCGTGCGTCGCGCGCTTATCGAAGAGGGTATGGACGAGGAGGCCCTGACCGTCGACGACGCTTGGATCTCGACCATTCACGGCATGTGTTCGCGCATCCTGCGCGCGCACGCGCTGGAGCTGGGCATCGATCCCGAGTTCACGGTGCTTACCGATACCGATGAGCTTATGGACCAGGCTGTCGAGCATGTGCTGGGGCGCGCGACGGCGCCCGATGCCGCGCCCCAGCTCGCCGCTTCGCTTAAGGCCCTCTACGCTTGGTATCCCATGGCGGGCGAGGGCGGGCCGTTTGGCGCCGGTACCACCATTAAAGGCCTGGTGCGCGACCTGCTGGAGCTATCGAGCCAGCTGCCGGGTGGCATGGACGATGTGCGCGTGGCGCGCGGCCAGGCCGACACCTCGGCGCTTGCCGATACCTATCGTGCGGCGTTGGGTGCGAGCAAGGCCGCGACCGAGAAAGCGCAAGTGGCACTCGACGCCATCGACGCGTTTGAGGCGAGTGGCAAAACCATGGAGGATGCGGTGCGACTCATGATGTCGTGCAGCATGCCTCGGGCGAGCAAAGCGTTTCCTAAGGAGCAGGTGGAGCTGCTCAAGGCCGAGGCAGCCGATGCGTTTATCAATATCGCGCTTGCCTGCGGCGGTCCGGCGCTCGATGCGCTGGTGGGGCTTGCCCGTGCTGTGGAGGCGGAGTACCGTGCGCTCAAGGCCGACCAGTCCGCGCTCGATAACAACGACCTGCTGCGTATGGCGTACGAGGCGCTGCGCGACTATCCGGCTATTCGAGCTGCCTATGAGGGCCGCTTTAAGATGGTCATGATCGATGAGTTCCAAGATACCGACCAGATGCAGGTCGATTTGATTCGCTATCTGACGGGCGCGGGGGAGCGCGCGCTGTGTACCGTGGGCGATGCACAGCAGTCGATCTACCGCTTCCGTGGCGCCGAGGTCGAGGTGTTTCGCCGCCAGGAGCGCAAGGTGGGTTCGACGACGGCGTCCGAGACGGTCGCCACGTCCGATGCCCCTGCCGGCGAGCTCGTCAAACTTGTGCGCAACTTCCGCAGCCACGACGAGGTGCTGCGTTACGTAGCGCGCGTCTTTGACGGCGATACCGGTGGTTTGATGCAGGGGTTCTTGGATCTTGAACCGAGTGACGATCGCGAGGACAAGCTCAAGGCAAAGGCGTCGCGCCGCCAGGCGCTGTTCGTTGCCGGCGGCAGCACACAGGAGCGAACGCAGGCGAAAGCTCGTGCGATTGCCGAACGTTTCCGTGCGCTTGCCGATAAAAAACAGCCCCAGGGCAGCATGGTCCTGCTGCTGGGCCGCATGACCAACGCCGATGTCTATGCGCAGGCCTTCCGCGACCAAGGGCTCGACTGCGTGATCGCAGGCGGCTCGGTCTTTGCCCAGGCAGCCGAGGTACAGACGGTGCGCGCCCTGGTGTGCGCGCTTGCCAATCCGGCCGATACGGCCCAAGGCCTTCTGCCGCTGCTGGCCTCGCCGATGTTTGCACTCGGCGCCCAGGAGTTTCTGGCGTTGGCGACCAAACTCGACGAGCAGACGGGCGAGACGTCGCGTCGCAACATCGATGCGGGCATCATGAGCGATTCCGATGTGCCGGGTTTGCAGAACCTGCCGCTCGTGACGCGTGCCCGCGAGGTGCTGCGCTACGCGCTGCGTCGTGTGGGTCGCGATTCGTTCGCCGCCATCGCGCGCGACGTGGTCAATGCTTCCGGCTGGTTCGTGCGTCTGGCACAGCGTGGTCCCGAGGGCAAGGCCATTGCCGCCAACGTGCTCAAGGCGCTCGACGCCGTGGCCGAGGCAGAGGCCGAGCTCGGCAACTCGCCGCGTTCCATCGCGCTGGCCTTCGACCGCTTCTTGGCGGGCAAGGAGGCTCCGGGCGCGCTCAACGAGGAGGGCGACGGCGCGGTACGCATCATGACCGTGCATGCGTCCAAGGGTCTGGAGTACCCGGTCGTAGCGGTCGCCGAGTGCTTTGGCGTGCGTAAGTCCTCGGGCACGGCACAGATGGGTCGCGTCGAGGGCGGAGCGCAGGTCGTGGCGCTGCCGGCACGCTTCGACGGCGTTAAGCTCGCCGACGGAACCTTTGTGAAGGGCGACGACGTCAAAAAGCAGTTTGAGCATGCGTTTAAGGGCAAGGGTACGTCGCTGTGGCTGCCGCCGGAGCTCATGGAGGACGTCTGTGCGACGGGTTCTCCCGCCGAGGCATTTACCCGCCTGCGCAACGACGACCTGCAGCTTTCGCTCGAGGAGCGGGCCCGCTTGCTCTACGTTGCCATGACGCGTGCGCGCGAGCTGGTGATCTTGGCGATGGATGCCGGCGTGAGCCGTGGCAAGGTGTGCGCGCCGACCTTCGACGTCGAGACCGATCTGACCTATGACGTGCTGCGCCGTATTTTGCCGACCGACAGTCTGGACATGCCGCAGCTCGATAGCGACCGTTTGGTGTTCGACAACTCCAAGCCGGGCGACTACGAGCTCATCTCGCTGGCGGACTTTACGTTTGGCGAGCAGGCGTTTGAGGCTAACGCTTCGCTGGATGCCGAGGGCAGGCTTATTCGCGGCGATGTCGATACAGATACTGCCGACGATTCGGCCAGCACAATCGTCCCCGGTCCTGCCGATCCCGAGCCCGATGCGTTTGAGCTCGTGTATCCCCAGGCGGTGGGCGTGCGCATGGGCACCTGCCCGTTCCCGGCGCGTGACTCGTATAGCTACTCGTCAATCGCGGCAGCGCTCCATGCCGAGTCCGAGGACCGTGCCGCCGAGGCGCGCGTTCCCATGGACGAGTCCGGCGATGATGTCGAGTCGGATGGTTCCGAGATGACGGATGCAGACGTGGCTGCTGTCGAGCCTGCCGGCAATCCCATGGCCTTGGGTTCGGCCTTTCACGCCGCCTGCCAGTGGCTGATTGAGATGGATGCCGATGCGCTGCCCGCTGAGCGTGCCGATGCGCTGGCGCGCCTGTGGTGCCTGACGCCGGATCAGCGCGAACGCTTCGACGTTGCCCTGAATCGCTGGCTCAGGTCGGCGGTCCGTGCCGAGCTGCTTGCCTGGCCGTGTGTCCGTGCCGAGGTGCCGTTCTTCTCGCTGGGCTGCGAAGACGAGAACATTGCCCGCTACGGTGCATATGCCGAGGGCGCCATCGATGCACTGGCGACCGACCCGGCGGATTCGTCATGCGCGCTGGTCATCGACTACAAGACGGGCGGGACGCCGGACGAGACGCCGGAACAGCTGCAGGAGAAGCACGCCCTGCAGGCGCACGTCTACGCTGATGTTTTGCACAAGGCGGGCTTTGAGGCTGTGACCGTCAAGTTCGTCCGCGTGGAACAGCTGGATCCAACCATCTTCGTCGAACCCGCCGAACCTCAAGTAGTCACCTACAACCTCTAGCCCTCAGATAACTTGCGGTGGAATACGGACTGTTTTGGCCAAAAAAGCCGCCAAACAGTCCGCATTTCACCGCAACTCAATAGGAGCCGTGTTGGTTTGGCTAGGTTCGGGTGCCGTCCGCGCCGTGCGGTAAAATCGTTCAGTCAGAACACGAACCCGCATCGGAGCTCATCACATGGCATTCGTCCATCTGCACAATCACACTGTCTTCTCGATGCTCGACGGCGCAACCCGTATCCAGGATATGGTCAATCGCGCCGTAGAGCTGGGCATGCCCGCCGTCGCCATTACCGACCACGGCTACATGTATGGCGTGCCCGACCTGGCGCTGGCCTGCGACGCCGTCAACCACAACACGCCTGAGTACAAAACCTGGAGTCACGACAAGGCCTTTTTGGAAAAGGATCGCCGCGACGAGCTGGTGGAGCCCGATCCCGAGGAAAACCCGCGCGAGCATGCCCAGTATGTGAAGGACATGGCCATGTGGGACGAGAAGGGCAACATCGACGAGCTCAAGCCGCCTCTGGTCATCAAGCCCATCTTTGGCTGCGAGGTCTACTTTACGCCGGACGAGACCCTTGCTCGCGACCATAAGCCCGAGCTCTACCACATGATCCTTCTGGCCAAGGACCAGGAGGGATACGTCAACCTGATGCAGACGGTCTCCGAGGCAGCCGTGCAGGGCTTTTACTACAAGCCCCGCGTGACGCTCGACAACCTGCGCCGCCACGCCAAGGGCATGATCTGCACCAGCGCCTGCATCGCGGGCATCATTCCCAAATACATCGACCGCGGTGACATGGAGGGCGCCATCAAGTGGGCCGAGACCTTCCGTGATACCTTCGAACCTGGCGACTTTTATATCGAGATCCAGGAACACGGCATCACCACCGACAACGGCCTGACCGATGAGCAGATGGACCGCACGCTCATCGACATCGCCAAGCAGGTAGGCGTCAAGGTCATCGCCACCAACGACTTCCACTACCTGCGCCGCGAGGACGCTCCCGTGCAGGACGTCATCATGTGCATCGGCATGAACGCCAAGGTCGACGACCCCAACCGCATGCGCATGACCGGCTCGGAGTTTTACATGAAGACCGAGGAGGAGATGCGGGCGATGTTCCCGTATTGCCCCGAGGCCTGCGACAACACGCTCGAGATCGCCGACAAGTGCTACGTCGAGCTGGACTGGGACTCCATCATCCTTCCGCGCTTCCCGTTGCTCGACCCCGGCGAGACGCACGAGAGTCAGTTCCGCCGCGAGTGCGAGAAGGGCCTGCGCCAGCACTACGGTGACGACTGGGCCACGCGCGAGATCGGCGGCGTTAACATCAAAGAGCGCTTTGAGTACGAATACAAAGTCATCTGCGACAAGGGCTTTGCCGCCTACTTTTTGATTGTTGCCGAGTACGTGCAATGGGCCAAGGACAACGGCATCGGCGTCGGCCCCGGCCGTGGCTCGGCTGCCGGCGCTATCGTCGCCTACGCCATGAACATCACCGCGTTCGACCCGCTCGAGAACGGCCTGATGTTCGAGAGGTTCCTGTCCCCGCAGCGTACCGAGATGCCCGATATCGATATGGACTTCGACGATGAGCGGCGCCTCGAGGTCGTGGAGCACGTTCGCCAGCTCTACGGCCCCGAGAAGGTCACCCACGTCATCACCTACTCGACCATTAAGGCCAAGCAGGCCATCAACGACGCCGCTCGCGTCCTGGACTACCCGGTCTACATGGGCCAGCGTCTGTCCAAGATGGTCTCGAGCGACCCCAAGGTCAAGCTCAAGCAGGTGCTCGAAAAGCAACCCGGCAAAGAGGACCTGTTTAACCCCGATTTTGCCGAGGCATATAAAAAGGACGACGACGCCCGCCGCATCATCGACACGGCGCTCTCAATCGAGGGCCTCACCCGTGGCGAGGGCGTGCACGCGTGCGCCGTTCTGATCTGCCGCGACCCCGTCAACGAGCACGTGCCCACCAAGCTCGACACCAAGGGCGGCGTCGAGATTACCCAGTACGAGGGCCATACCGTTGCCGACATGGGCTTGCTCAAGATGGACTTCTTGGGCCTGCGCACGCTGACTGTTATCTCCAAGGCCAAGGCAAACATCAAAAAGAACTTCGGCATCGACATCAAAGAGGAAGAGATTCCCTTTGACGACCCCGAGATCTTTAAGCTCATGGGTTCCGGCCACACCGCCGGCGTCTTCCAGGTCGAGTCCGCCGGCATGACGGCCACGATCAAGAACATGAAGCCCACCGAGTACAAGCACGTCGTAGCATTGATCGCCCTGTACCGCCCGGGCCCGCTGGGCGCCGGCATGGTTTCGTCCTACATCAACCGTATGAACGGCAAGGAGCCGGCGGTCTCCTACGACGACCGCCTGGACGACATCCTGGGCGAAACCTACGGCACCATGGTCTACCAGGAGCAGGTTATGCTCATCTCCGTCGAGATGTGCGGCTTCTCCAAGGGCGAATCGGACTCGCGTATCCGTAAGCCCGTGGCTAAGAAGAAAATCAAGCTGCTCACGTCGACGGTGCTCCACTGGGAGGATGGCTCCGACGAGACCACCTACGACCACTGGATGAACGGCGCCATCAAGAACAACTATACGCGCGAGGTCGCCCAGAAGATTTGGGACGATGTTCTCGAGTTCGCGTCCTACGCCTTCAACAAGTCGCACTCCGCCGGCTACGCCATCCTGGTTATGCAGACGGCGTGGCTCAAGGCGCACTATCCGCACGAGTACATGGCGGCCGTTCTGACGTCCTATACGGGCAAGACCGACAAGATCGTGCACTACGTCTCGGCATGCCGTCACGACGGCATCCCCGTGCTGTCGCCAGATGTCAACGAGTCCGGTACCGAGTTCACGGCTACCAAGGAGGGCGTGCGCTTTGGTCTGGCCGGCATCCGCGGCGTGGGCACCGGCGTGGCGCAGGCGATTATCGCCGAGCGCGAGGCGGGCGGCCCGTTTAAGACGCTGCACGACTTTGTCGAGCGCGTGGACTCGAGCCAGGCCAACCGCCGCGTGATCGAATCGCTCATCAAGGCAGGCGCCTTCGACTCCACGGGGTATCCGCGTCGCCAGATGATGCACTTTGTGGATAAGAACAACCCCGAGAACATCATCGATGCCGCGGTGAAGCGCCAGAAGGATCGCGCGAGCGGTCAGACGTCGTTCTTTGATATGTTTGGCGACGTTGAGGGCTCGGGCTTTGAGGTGAGCGTGCCCGATCCGGATGGTCAGGAGTGGGACCGCCACCTTAAGCTGAGCCAGGAGAAGGAGGTTCTGGGCATCTATGTCTCGGACCACCCGCTGCGCCCGTTTGAGTATGCACTAGCCAAGGCGCGCGACTTCTCGTTCTCGCAGATCGATACCGGCTACGAAGTTCAGAATCCTACGGGCGGCACCATCAACCAGGAGATTCCCGAGGGCAAGGCGCTGTGGTGGGCCGGCATGGTCTCGAGCGTGTCCAAGCGCGTGACCAAAAACGGTGACCCCATGGGCATCGTGCAGCTCGAGGACATGGAAGGCGAGGCCACCGTCGTCGTGTTCCCCAAGACCTATAAAGAGGCCGAGGGGTACCTGTACGGCGAGGTCGATCCCGAGACCGGCGCGCAGCTGTCCGATGCCTTTGTGCGCATTAAGGGCAAACTCGAGCGCTCGGACCGCGGCGACCAGATCATCGCGCAGGAGATCGTGCCGCTCGAGCTCAACGAGGAGAACAACAAGCCCAAGGTGTTTGAGGTCATGGTGCCCAACAGCCGCTTTAGCCAGGGCAATATGGCGCGCCTGGCCACGGTGCTCACCGCCAACCCGGGCGGCGACCGCGTGGAGATCTTTATCGAGCAAGTGGACGGGCGCGTGCTGCGTGCCGAGGTACCTGCCAAGGTCAACGCGCGTTCGATTCCGCTGCTGGCCGAGGCCAAGGCCATTGTGGGTAACCAGGGTCGCGTGACGGTGATCTAAGCTACCCCGGGTGAGATTGGAGGAAGTGATGGCGCAGGGGACGTTTGTGCAGGCGCTTCGCAAAGAGGCGGCGTTGAGCGGCACCTTTATGAAGGGGCGTTCGCTCATGCTCAACGGCGCCGTGCTGTCGATCGAGGACAGCGGCTCGCGCTTCTCCAAAAACGTGACGGTCGAGGGCTCGGTGCGCGGTTCGCGTGGCGACCTGTACAAGACGCACGTGGCGCTCGACATGGACGAGCACGAGGTGATCGACTACGACTGCGATTGCCCCGCCGCCTATCGTTACCCCGGTATGTGCAAGCACGCTATTGCCACGGCTCTGGCGTATTTGGATGCTAGCGGCGCCGAGCCCGTCGAAGGTTTGCGCACGCCGGTTCGCACGTTTACGGCGCAGTCGAAACAGCCCGCGCGCACCGCACCCAAAGCGCCGGCCGTCAACCCCAACTTTCCCTTTCCGGCGCCCGTCCCCACGAGCCCGAGCCTTGTGGCGGCGCTCTCCGATCTTTCGGACGCGCGCATGGATGAGCTGGCGAACATGCGCCGCAAGCTTGCCGGTGCCGTTGATCCCGACGCCCCCAAAGCGGCATTGGAGCCCTCGTTGGTGCCGTACTACAATCCGCTGTTCGCTGACCGCTTTAGCTGGGCGCTCGAGTTCCGCATTCGCTGTGGATCGGTCTCCTACGTGGTCAAGGACATCGACGGCATGGCCGATGCCTACGTGCGCGGCGGCACGTTCTCCTATGGCAAGAAGCTCACGTTTGTCCATTCACCTGAGGCCTTTGACGAAACATCGGCAAAGCTGCTCAACCTTGTTGTGACGACAGTTGCCTATCTCGATGACATCACAAGCTCGCGTTCGGCGTCGTACGACTTTGCCCGCAGCGGTTTTGTTGCCGAGCGTCAGTTGCCGCTGTCCGAGCATAGCATCGTATATGTGCTGGACCTGCTGCGCGGCCAGACCATCTCCTTTGAGCCCGCCTGGTCGCGGGGGATGACGACGCATCGCACCTACGACGTGGCGGTTGAGCTGTCTCCGCAAGGGGAGGACGAGGCATCCGCTAAGCGCCCACCGCTGCTTGCCGCCAAAATCGCGCCGGCGGCTGGTGGTAGCTATGACCTGCGCCTGCCCGCCGATATGTACTGCTTTGCGTCGGGCGATGCCGCCTACTTGTTTGACACGCGCCGCGCGCGCCGTACCGACGCTGCATTTGCTCAGCATGCCGCACCTTTTTTGTCGCGCTTGCTGCCGTGCCGCACGCCCGCCCATATTGCCGCCGAGCAGGTGGGTGAGTTCTGCCGTATGGCGCTGCCCATTTTGCGCGACTACACCGACCTCACCGCGCCCGCCGCGCTCGATACCGTGGCACCCGAGCCGAGCTTTGCTATGGCGATCGGTGTCGACGATGGGCTCGTGACCTGCAAAATTACGGTTACCTACGGCGATTGGTCGGCGGATCTCTTTAGCCTGGGCGCTCCGGGCAGCCCCTTCGAAGAGCAGCGCCCCGGTGTGCCGCCCCGCGACGAGGTGGCGGAGTTTCGCGTTATGGATACGGCGGCCCTGTACTTCGATTTCTACGAGCGCGGTCTGGCGTTTGAGGAGCGCGATGACGCCCGCTTGTTCTGCCTGCTGACCGAGGGCCTGTCTGCCCTGTCCGAACTGGGTGAGATCATGCTCAGCGACCGTCTGCGCCAGATCTCGGTCCGCCCCGCGCCCAAGCTCTCGGTTCGTGCGACCGTTAAGAGCAATCTGCTCGATGTCGAGCTGGGCGCGAGCGGGCTTTCGGCCGCGGACCTTGCCGTCTATCTCGATTCGTACAAGCGCCATCAAACGTTTGCGCGCCTTACGTCCGGCGACATCATTCGCCTGGACGAGGGGGCGCGCGCCGCGTTTGGCCTTGCCGAGGACCTGGGTGTCGATGCCGTCGACCTGCTCGACGGCGTGTCGCTTCCCGCGTCGAGCACCCTGTTCGTCGACAGCATGCTCGCACGCACGCCGGCGCTCGAGGCCGATCGCGACGCTGCGTTCCGCCGTACCGTCGAGCGCCTGGACACGCTCGGCAAGATGGACTTTACGGTGCCGGCATCGCTCAAGGCAACGATGCGCGGCTACCAGGTCGACGGATACCAGTGGCTCGGCTCGCTCGAACACCTGGGCCTTGGCGGCATCTTGGCCGACGACATGGGCCTGGGCAAAACGCTCCAGATGATTGCGCATATTCTGGCGCGCGTGGAGGCGGGGGACACCAAGCCCACGCTCGTGGTATGCCCGGCCTCACTCGTGTACAACTGGACTGCCGAGCTGGAGCGCTTTGCCCCGTCGCTCGATGTGTGCGCCATTGTGGGCGCCAAGGCCCAACGCCGCGTGCAGATCGCCGGCGTGGCCGAGCATAGCGTGGTCGTGACGTCGTATGACCTTATGCGGCGCGATATCGACGAGTACGTCGAGCGGGATTTTGCCCGCGTGGTGCTCGATGAGGCACAGTACATTAAAAATCCGCTCACGCAGGTGGCGCGCGCCGCCAAGCGCCTGCCTGCCGGCGTGCGCTTTGCCCTGACGGGCACGCCCATCGAAAACCGCCTGTCCGAGCTCTGGAGCATCTTCGACTTTTTGATGCCGGGCCTTTTGGGGACGCGCGAGTCGTTTGCCAAGCGCTTTGAGAGCCCCGTCGAGCATGCCGAGGGCGATAGCGCCGCTCGCCTGCAGGCGCTCGTGTCGCCGTTTGTGCTGCGCCGTGTTAAGGAAGACGTGGTGGCCGACCTGCCCGAGAAGATCGAAGACACCGTCATGGCGCAGCTTACCGGCGAGCAGCGCAAGCTCTACCTGGCCAACCAGGACCGCATCGCCCAGCAGGTGCAGCACCGCGAGGCTGGGGAGTTTAAGAAGGACAAACTCAAGGTGCTCGCCGAGCTCACCAAGCTGCGCCAGATCTGCTGCGACCCGCGTCTACACTACGAGGATTACAAGGCGGGGAGCGCCAAGCTCGATACGTGTATGGAGCTCGTGCACGGCGCACTCGACGGCGGGCATCGCATCCTGTTGTTCAGCCAGTTTACGGGTATGCTCGATATCATCGGTAAGCGCTTGGCCAAGGAGGACATCGCCTTCCTTAAGCTCACGGGCGCTTCGTCTAAGGAGAGCCGCGCCAAGATGGTCGCGCAGTTCCAAGCGGGCGAGGTTCCGGTCTTTTTGATTTCGCTCAAGGCGGGCGGCGTGGGCCTTAACCTGACGGCGGCCGACGTGGTCATCCACTACGACCCGTGGTGGAACGTGGCAGCGCAGGACCAGGCGACCGACCGCGCGCACCGTATTGGCCAGCAACATACCGTGACCGTGTACAAGCTCATCGCCAAGGACACGATCGAGGAGCGCATTATGCAGATGCAGGAGTCCAAGCGCGACCTGGTCAACAGCGTGCTCGGCGGCGACGGCATCTCGTCGGCGCTGTTTACCCGCGAAGATGTTCTGGCGCTGCTGGGCGGCGACGGGCGCTAACCCGCTCGGGTGGGGCCGCCAGGGCGGATAGCGCACGCTGCCCCATCGTCCCCGCCCGTTATGTGTTCATTTGCAATGCCGTGGATGGTTTGTCTGCCTTTGGGCATAAGAACCATCAAGAACATTGGCACGTCAGCAAAGGAGAACATCATGGCGAAATTCTTTAAGGACCCCGACGGTAAGCTCATTGCCGCCCTTGGCAACGACGTTGCAACCCCTGCCGGTTGCACGGAACTGACCGCAAACACTGAGGACGCGGCGCACGAGAAGCACGTGCCTGTTGTCGAGACCGAGCGCGACGGTCACGTGATTCGCGCACGCGTTGGCTCGGTCGAGCACCCCAGCCTGCCCGAGCACTATATTGAGTGGATCGCCCTTGAGGCCGAGGGCCGCTTAGAGGTCCATTACCTTGAGCCCGGCATGAAGCCCGCGACGTTTTTTGCCGGCGGTTCCAAGACCGGTACCGTCTATGCCTACTGCAACCTGCACGGGCTGTGGTCCGCGACGTTCTAGGAGCGCGCCCCCGCTCGGGGTATCATAGCTAGCATATGCACATGCGAGCGCCGACTGCATCATGCGGCCGGCGCTTTTACTACGATTTCGATGGTTTACGACGGAAAGGGCTGAGCCATGAAGCTCGCGCTTGCACAGATCGATATGCGCCTGGGTGATATTGAGGGCATTTGCGGCCGCATCGAGGACCAGGCTCGTCTGGCCCACGAGCGCGGGGCGCGCGTGCTGTGCGTTCCGGCTCCGCTCTTTATGGGCGCCATGCCCGGTGGCCTGGTGGGCGCTGCCGACTTTGAGCACGACATGCTTGCCGGCTTGACTGGTGTCGCCGAGCGCATCCAGGAGCTTGACATGATCTGCATCGTGCCCGCGGCGGTTTCGTTTGAGGGTCAGCCGCTGCTCGACTACATGATGCTCAAGGACGGTCATGTGGTGCCGGCGCGTTCGAGCATTGCCCTGCAGCGTGGCGAGAACAACGACACGCGTTGGGCGCCGCCGGTGTTCGACGTGGACGGCGTGCGCATCGCCGTGATTTTTGACTTGGACCGCGAACTCGAGATGTTGCCGACCGGTGTTGACCTCATTGCGTATTTCCAATTCAATGCGTTTGACATGACCGACCGCGAGACTGCCGCCATTGCCGCCGTTCGCAGCGGCGCCTACCGCAAGATCGCATCCAAGCGCAGCGTGTGGTTTGCCTGTATGGCGCCGGTCGGTGCTTATGACGAGTCGGTGTATACCGGCGGTTCGTTTGTGCTCGACGACTGTGGTCGTGTGGTGGCCCAGGCGCCGTGTTTTGAGGAGAGCCTGCTGGTTCAGGAGATTCAGCGCGGCGTGATGCTCGATGCCCTGGAAGATCACGAACTGCCCGAGTTCCGTTCCGAGGAATGGCTGTGGCAGGCGCTGGTGCTCGCCGTGCGCGACAACGCCCGAGCCCACGGTGCGTCGCGTGCTGTGGTGGCGCTCGAGGGCGACTTGCCGTCGTCCCTGCTGGCGGCGCTGACCGTCGACGCTCTGGGCCCGCGTAATGTGATTGGCCTGGTGCTGGGGCGCAACCGTATCTTTACGCCGGCGCAGGAAGAGGCCGAGGCTGTCCGCTGTGCCGCCGTCCGCGCCATCGCCGAGCGTCTGCACATTCGCACCGTCGAGCGCGATGCACCGGATGCGGCGCGTGTGCTCGATCGCGACGTGTCGGCGGGCGATGCCGAGCGTCTGCGCTCGCGCACGCTGGGCCTCATGCTGGAGGACACGGCGCTCGAGCTGGGTGCGATGGCGCTGAGCCCGCTGTCCAAAACCGAGTACGCGCTGGCGGCGCCGGCGCTTTGCGGCGGCTACCAGGGCGATTACGCGCCCTTTGGCGATGTGTACCTGTCGACGCTTGAGTTTGTGGCGCGTGTGCGCAACCGCACGTCTGCCGTGGTGCCCCAAGAGCTCGTGACGCTCAACGCGGTGGAAGATTGTATGGAGCGAGTGCTGGCGCAGGCGCTCTCGACGCTCGACGGTCCGGTCGATATGCTCGACCGCGCGGCACAGCTGCTCGGCGGGCTTGAGCCGGGTGAGGTCGATGGCGCGCTCGAGGCGCACGTGGACCGCAATCGATCTTTCGACGACATCCCGATGGCCGCTGGCAAGCCTGAGGCCTGCTCGCTGCTGCTGATGCTCGTGCGTCAGGGCGAGGCCGCCCGCCGCATGCTGCCGACGGCGTCGATCGTCTCAGCCCGTTCGTTTGTCGAGCGCGCCTGGCCGTACATGCTCGCGTGGTCCGACCTGGGGCTTAACGGCAAGGAGCGTATGACGGTCGATTCGCTGGCGCGCGCCGAGGTGCGCCGTTTTGCTGACGAGGATACGAGCGAGCGCGTGCGAAACGAGATGATGGGCGTGCTGGGCGAGCTACTGGGTATTTCGCCCGAGCAGATGGAGGAGCTGCGCTCCGAGGACGGCCAGCGCCGCCTGCACGAGGGTATGAAGAAGTTTGAGGGCGAGGTCCAGGACGCCATCGATAAGATGATGGGCGGCCAGGGTGGCCCGCAGGGTGGCCCGATGCCGCATCCGCCGGTTGATCCCCGACAGTTCCCCTTTTTCTCTCAAAATTAACTATGGGATAGGGGCAAGGTTACGCGGTTTTGCCAAACCGCGTAACGAGTCGACGCTGCGCGAGCCCCTGCCGGTCAATCTGCCGCTCAAACCGTCGCTTGCGTACAGAAGTACGCGGCGCTCCTCTTTCGCGACACCTTGCCACGGCAGGGACTCGCTCGCTGACTTATGCTCAACCTATGGTTCAACCTTGCTTGCTAGATACGGTCTCTGTTGTGTTATTCTAGAACAGACGTTCGTGAATGATGCTCGGGGCCTTGCCTTGTGCTGTATTTGTGACGAGGGGAGGTTGGCTTGGTCATTTTGGGTATCGACCCCGGTTTGGCCCATACGGGCTGGGGGATTATCGAGGAGCGACGTGGCGAGGTTCGCTGCCGTGCCTACGGTTGTATCGAGACCAGCGCGGGCAGCCCGCTCGCGGTGCGCCTGTCGCATATCGCCCATGACCTTAAGGATGTCGTCGAGCGTTATCGACCCGACACGGCTGCTGTCGAGAGTATCTACTTTGGCGCCAACGTTCGTTCGGCCATCCCCACGGCACATGCCCGCGGCGCTGCGCTTGTGGCGCTTTCGGAATGCGCGCTCGAGATTGGCGAGTACACGCCTATGCAGATTAAGCAGGCTGTTGTGGGCACCGGAGCCGCGGACAAACGGCAGGTCGCGTATATGGTTCGTACGCTCACGCAGCTCGACCACGACCCGCATCCCGACCATGCCGCCGATGCCCTGGCTTGCGCCATCTGCCACGTAAACCTCAGCCGCACCCGTGCCCTTACCGGTGGCGAGTTCTATCAACAGAGAGGAACCGGATACTGATGATTTCCCAGCTCCATGGAACGCTTGTCGAGGCCACGATGAGCTCGGCCGTCGTCGACGTGTCGGGCGTTGGCTTTGAACTCGGCATCTCGGGCAGCACTGCGGCCACGTTGCCGACGCCCGGCGGCGAGGTCCGCCTCTACACGCGTATGCAGGTGCGCGAGGACGCCATGACACTTTTCGGTTTTTCTTCAAAGGATGAGCGCACGATGTTCGACCGGCTCGTGTCCGTCTCGGGCGTTGGCCCGCGCTTGGCGCTCGCCGTACTTTCCACCTATACCGTGGGACAGCTGTATTCCCTGGTGATGGCCGAGGACGACAAGGGCATGGCCAAGGTGCCCGGCGTGGGCAAAAAGACCGCCCAGCGCCTCATCTTGGAGCTCAAGAGCACCTTTGCCAAGGACAAGGGCTTTGTGCCGGTCGATGCGATCCCCGGTCAGGTTGCGATGCCCGTGCCCGCCGCCGCTCCTTCGGCGATCGATGACGCCCGTGCGGCACTCCTTTCCATGGGCTTTAGCCCGCAGGAGACCGATGTCGCTCTGAGCGGGTATGATGGGCAGGATATGCGTGTCGAGGATTTGCTCGGCGCGGCGCTTAAGCGACTCGGAATGGATGCGTGATGTGGGAAGCCGATGACTCTCAGGACCTGTGGGCGACGCCCGGCAACTCGCCGGCGGCATCCATGGCGCACGGCGAGCGCATGGTGGGCTCGGAGCTGACGGCCGAGGACCTCGATGTCGATCGCACTTTGCGCCCCCAGCGCCTGGACGATTACTGCGGCCAGGAGCATATCAAGCAGAGCCTGCGCGTGTTGATCGAAGCGGCGCAGAGCCGTGGGGAGACGCTCGACCACGTGATCTTCTCGGGTCCTCCGGGCCTGGGCAAGACCACGCTGGCCACCGTAATCGCCAACGAGTTGGGCGCTCAGATAAAAACGACGAGTGGCCCGGCCATCGCGCGTACGGGCGACCTGGCGGCCATCCTTACCAACTTGCAGCCGGGTGACGTGTTGTTTATCGACGAGATCCACCGTCTTAACCGCTCGGTCGAGGAGGTCCTGTATCCCGCTATGGAGGACTTTGCACTCGATATCGTGATCGGTAAAGGCCCGGCCGCACGATCGATTCGCCTGGATATCCCCAAGTTTACGCTGGTGGCGGCAACGACCCGCTCGGGTATGCTGACTGGCCCGCTGCGCGACCGCTTTGGCATTTCATATCGCCTGGATTACTACACGGTCGAAGAACTCGCGCAGATTGTGACGCGCTCGGCGTCCATCCTGGGTGTGACAATAGACCATCCGAGCGCGCTCGAGATCGGCTCACGCTCGCGTGGCACGCCGCGCTTGGCTAACCGTTTGCTCAAGCGCGTGCGCGACTATGCGCAGGTGCGTGGCAACGGCCCCATTGAGCTTGATATTTGCCGTCAGGCGCTCGAGTTCTTTGAGATCGATGAGCTTGGTCTGGACTGGATGGATATTCGCATTTTGGAGACACTCGCTAAGACGTTCTCCGGACGTGCCGTGGGCCTGACAACGCTTGCCAGCGCGGTGGGCGAGGACCCGGGAACGCTCGAGGATGTCTATGAGCCCTATCTGCTGCAGTGCGGCTTGATGATTCGCACGCCTCAGGGCCGCCAGGCAACGCTTCGCACCTTTGAGCACTTGGGGATTGAACCTACCATTTAGGGCGCTTTGTTTTGGCGGGCTGTTAAGCTATCGCTGAGCATTGGATAAACATATCGCCATTCATCGGTTACGGGTGTTTTACTATTGCGCGCCCGTGCTATGCTGAATTGGTCTTTTTCTCATTCGGTAACGAAAGGACCGCCTATGCCTACTGACATCGAAATCGCACGTTCTGTCACGCCGCTGCCTATTACCGAGGTGGCCAAGAACGCCGGCGTCGACGTTAAGCACCTGATTCCGTACGGCTTCGACAAGGCTAAGGTCGATTATTCACTGCTCAACGAGCCGACTGATCACCAGGCCAAGCTCGTCCTCGTGACCGCTATCAACCCAACGCCTGCGGGCGAGGGCAAGACCACCACGACCATCGGTCTGGCCGACGGCCTGCGCCGTCGCGGCGTCAAGAGCGCCGTGGCCCTGCGCGAGCCTTCGCTCGGCCCCGTCTTTGGCGTTAAGGGCGGCGCTGCCGGCGGCGGCTGGGCTCAGGTCATCCCCATGGAGGATATCAACCTGCACTTTACCGGCGACTTTCATGCCATCGGTGCTGCCAACAACCTGCTGGCCGCCATGCTCGACAACCATATTCAGCAGGGCAACCAGCTCGGTATCGATGTTAAGCGCATCACCTGGAAGCGCGTCGTCGACATGAACGACCGTCAGCTGCGCCATGTCATCGACGGTATTGGCGGCAAGGCCCAGGGCGTGCCGCGCGAGGACGGCTTCGATATCACCGTTGCCTCCGAGGTCATGGCAATCCTGTGCCTGTCTACGAGCATTAACGACCTCAAGGAGCGCCTGGGCGAGATCGTCGTCGGCTACAGCTTTGCCGGCGAGCCCGTCCGTGCCCGCGACTTTAAGGCCCAGGGTGCCATGGCCGCGTTGCTTAAGGACGCGCTCAAGCCCAACCTGGTGCAAACGCTCGAGGGCACGCCCGCGTTTGTCCACGGCGGTCCCTTCGCCAACATTGCCCACGGCTGCAACTCTATCATGGCCACGCGTATGGCGATGCGCTTTGGCGATGTCGCCATTACCGAGGCCGGCTTCGGTGCCGATCTGGGTGCCGAGAAGTTCCTCGACATCAAGTGCCGTATGACGGGCGTTCGCCCCAGCGCCGTCGTGGTCGTCGCGACCGCTCGTGCGCTGAAGTACAACGGTGGCGTCGCCAAGGCCGACCTCAACGAGGAGAACCTCGAGGCACTCAAGGCCGGCATGCCCAACCTGCTGCGTCACGTCGACAACATCCAGAACGTTTATGGTCTGCCCTGCGTAGTCGCCATCAACCGCTTCCCGACGGACACCGAGGCCGAGCTTGCGCTCATCGAGTCCGAGTGCCAGAAGCTCGGCGTCAACGTTAAGCTATCCGAGGTCTGGGCCAAGGGTGGCGAGGGCGCGCTCGAGCTTGCCGATGAGGTCATGCGTCTGATTGAGCAGCCGAGCGAGCTCAAGTTTGCCTATGAGGACGGCGCCGATGTGGCCGACGCTCTTGAGGCCATTGCCACCAAGGTCTACCGCGCCGACGGCGTCGACTTTACGCCGGCCGCCAAGCGCCAGCTCGCCGAGCTGCGCGAGAACGGCTTTGGCAACCTGCCGGTGTGCGTGGCCAAGACGCAGTACAGCTTTAGCGACAACGCCAAGGCCCTGGGCGCTCCCGAGAACTTCCGCATCACGGTGCGCGAGCTCAAGGTTTCCGCCGGTGCCCACTTTGTGGTCGCATTGACTGGCAGTGTTCTGACCATGCCGGGCTTGCCCAAGGTCCCCGCGGCTGAGAACATCGACGTCGACAGCGACGGCAACATCACCGGCCTGTTCTAAGCCTGTTGCCCCTAGCTGCCTGCCCGCCCCGCCGTGCCCCCAAGGCCCGGCGGGGCTTTTTTATCCTTAGGCCCGCGCATGTCTTGTAGATACCGACGGGCTCTGCCCATCATAGGCTTTTGCGCGGGTAGAATGCATGGATAACTTGATGCTCACGCGCGACGGAAAGGAATCGTTGCATGGATCAGGACAAGACAACCGTGATGGGCGGCTACGGTTCCGCGCAGGCTGGCGATAGCGCCGATGCGACCCGCGTTGTTCCCAACCTCGGTTATACCGACCCCGCCGCGACGCAGCCTTCTGCCGAGCCCACCCGGGTTATGGGCTATGGCGACACGGCGCAGGATTCTTACGCTACATCTTCGCAAGGCCCCTATGGCAACGCAGCTCCAGATCCGTTTGATTACGCGCCGCAGGATTCTTATGCTGCCTCGACGCCGAATCCCTATGACAACCTGCCGCAGAATCCCATTCCGCAGCCTCAGCAGACGACGTATATGCCTCGCACGGCGCAGCCTCGCTACGAGTCGCGCGAGCCGTATCGCGAGTACCCCAAGTCGATTCCGCAATATGGCGAGGACGAGGAGAAGAAGCCGTCGCGTTCGTCGAGCGTGATCAAGAAGATCCTCATCGTACTGGCGATCTTCTTTGCGCTGTCGGTTGTGTTTGCCATCGTGTCGGGCATGCTTAACAAGCGAGGGAGTTCAACGGCCGATACCGCTGTCGAGCAAACCGAGTCCGCCTCGTCTAGCACCGTCGATCTGAGCGATATCCCGGGGCAGTACTGGTCCAACGCCAAGAAGATCCTCAAGTCGCGCGGCGCCGATCTTTCGAATGCCGTGGTCCTGACTGATGATGGCTCAACGCCCGTCATCGATGCCAACTGGGTCGTTACTTCTGCTTACTATAACGACAGCGGCAACCTCGAAATTCAACTCACGCACAAGAATAGCTCGGGCAACTCACCCGACGGCCAAAGCGGTACCGACAGCTCGAGTTCCAATACGTTGGAGGACTTGAGCAACAAGGCACAGGAGCTTGGGGATAAGGCCCAAGAGCTGGGCGACACGGCCCAGAACCTGGGCGATACCGCGCAGAACTTGGGCGGCATGGCGACGGATGCCTGGAACGCCCTACAAAACGGCATCTCGGGCACGCAGGGAAACTAGCTGTTAAGCGGGCTACAGCTGCTCGGCCGGACGGTCGGGCGAGCTAAAGCCCGAGTCAAACGTAACGACGCATGAGGCATTGGGTCGGCGCTCGTGCACGATGCGCGTGACGAGCTCCAGCAGCTCCTCGTCGGATATGTCAAAGCCGTCGGGACGCACAAGGTCAAACGAAACGAACCCGTCGTGCTCGTGCAGGTCGTGGATGGAGAGCGCGGGATCGATCTGCGTAACGCCACGCTTGACCCAGCCGCGTAGGTCGTCGCCGGTGGTGGCGATGGGGTCGCAGTGCAACGTGATGCCAATGCCCATCTGGCGCTTGATGTCGTGCTCGAGGGTGTCTAGGATCTCGTGGTGCTCAAATGCGTCGCCCTCGCCGGGCATCTCCACGTGGGCGCTGGCAAACTGACGACCGGGGCCGTAGTCGTGCACCATCAGGTCGTGTGTGCCCAAGACCTGGGGGTACGACATAATCCTGTCGCGGATTTCCTGGACGAGCTTGGGGTCGGGCGCTTGTCCTAACAGCGGGCTGATGGCGTCGCGCACCAGGCCCAGGCCGCTGATGCAGATGAAGATGCCCACACCCAGGCCTGCCCAGCCATCGAGGTCAAAGCCGGTCGTCTGCGAAATAAGCGCCGCCACCAGGACCGAGCCCGAGGTGATGACGTCGTTTTTGGAGTCCTGCGCCGTGGCGATGAGCGTCTCGGAATCGATGCGGTTGCCCAGCGTGCGGTTGAACGCTGCCATCCAGAGCTTAACGAGCATGGACGTAGCCAGTGCCGCAAGGGAAATAAACGTGTAAGCGGTGGGCGAGGGCTTGATGATCTTAGTGACCGACTCGAGAATCAGGTTGATGCCGACGGCGCAAACCAGGACGGCGACGAACAGGCCGGCTAGGTACTCGTAGCGGCCGTGACCATAGGGGTGGCCTTCGTCTGCCGGGCGGCTGGCAAGGCGGAAACCGAGCAGGCTCACAATGTTGCTCGAGGCATCGGAGAGGTTGTTGAAAGCGTCGGCGATGAGGGAGACGGAGCCGGCGAGCAGACCCGCGATGCCCTTGGCCAGGCACAGGGTGATGTTGAGGCCAATGCAGACGAGGCTTGCGGAAAAGCCCGCGTTGGTGCGGCAAGATGCATCGACCGGCTCGCTCTCGCTGCCGGGAACAAGCGTATGTACCAGCCGATTTACAAATAGCATAGCGGTCGTCCTCACAATCATGTTTAAGGGGATAGTGTAGCTCGCACGGGGGCGCCGTGCGCCGATGCTCAGAAAATGCAGCAATAGTCTGCCGGTGCTAACGAGCGAGCCTTCTCGTCTGCCTGGGTGGTCCATTTTGGGCCACATGGGTATGGGCATGTGCCTGCTTGCTCGACATACTTAATGTCGACAGCCCCTGTGCAAAGGAGGAAGTTTCCATGGACGAGATGTTTGCCATTAAATGTCAAAACTGCGGCGGCCCTATGTACTCGCACCAGGCTAAGCGCAGCTTTGAATGCGCCTATTGCGGCACGGTGGTTCCGTGGCAGGCGGACGCCGGAGAGCCCAAGAGCGCTTTGGGTATTCGCCATACGCCGTTGACGGTGGTGGATGGACTGCTCAAACTCACGCATGTGTCGCAACTCGAGCGCCCGCAGGACCCGGACTGGTATTTCTTCAATGCGCACTGGCGCAATCAGTCGGTCCTGGAACATCTGCTGTGGGAGGATCGCGGCACGGCGCAGGAGTTCCAAGAGGCCACGCATGTGAGCATTCCTTGCCCCTTCTGCGGAGCGTCCTTTGAGGGCGAGTCAACGCAGCGTGTGTTTGAGTGCCCGTCCTGCGGCAATAAGATCGGCATTGCGGACCTGCTCAAGCCGGGGACGTTTAGCAAGCGCCTGACCATGGGCGTTGGTGCGGAGTATGTGCCCGAGCAGGGTATTCCCTGCGAAATCTCGCCGCAGCAGGCACGTGCCAACGCGCTGCAGCTGGTGCGCCAGTATCCGGATGCCTTTGCCGGGCACGACGTGGAAGACGCGATCCAAAACGACATGATGCTCTTCTATTTCCCCATGGCGCTGGCGGACTTGCGCATGATGGCGAGCTTCCCGGGCAAGGGCCTGAGCAAGGAGGCCTTGGTGTACTACGAGGTGCTCGACTGGGCATACCCCAGGGCAAACTACCTGGACGTTCGCCTCATGGGCATTTTGGAGCCGTGGGACTTTGCCAAGGTCGGTCCGTTCGATCCCGCCATGCAGGAAGGTGACTTTCGCGTTGTCTCAGTCGATGCGTCTACCAAGGACCAGGTGGTCATTGATAAGTTGGCGCTCGACGTTGCGGGCAACGACGCCGAGGCTGTACTGGGGCTCAATAAAAAGAGCATTCGCATGTGGGCGCGCAAGGCCCGCAAACATAAGGACGGCCTGGTGATGGTGCCGGTCTACTTTGTCGATCGTCCGGCGACAGACGGCCGCGATGGCGAGCAGGTGCGCATTGCCGTAAACGGCCAGACGGGCCGCGCGGCCGCGGTGGTGTTTAGCGACAAGCGCGAAACGCATATCGTGGCGCCGCTCAGCCCGAGCCTGCATCTGTCCGGTGAGAGCACCGTGCACGCCACGCCCGTCGAGGTCAAATACGTTAAATCGCCCTTCCTGTACCAGATCGTGCGCCGTGGAGGCGGCGAGCAACCGCGCCAGGTTGCAGCCGCCGTCGAGGGTTCCTACCGAGAGGAGAAGCCCAAACGCCGCGGTCTGCTGGGTGCGCTATTTGGGAAGTAGGGGAGTAGCACCGGTTGTTGCCGTAAGGTGATGGCCGGGGGTGCGGGGCAGCTCTCAGGAGTGCGGGCTGCCGTCTGATTGTTTGAGGGTGCCAGATGTAAATAAACAGTGGAGCGGCTGCAAAAGAGCCTCCTCACTGGGTAAAATCAGGTTGTGCCGCGGAACCCGCTCCTCAGCTAGTCACACTTCGGAAGCGCGGGCAACGCAGGTATTATCGTCTAAAGGGCCGGCTGCAACCGGCCCTTTTCTGTGGCAGCCAATGGACCCACATCAGACGAAGGCCGCGTCTTTGCCTGTCAGGTCACGCTCGCCAGCCACGGCTAGAATGTCGTTGCCGGCGTCCATGACCGGTATTGTTTCGTAGCGTGCGTCGCAACCGCGAGTGCGCCTGCGACGGCTGCGGTGGCTTCGGTCGCAACGTGCTGCTACCCTTGCGTTTCGCCATTGGTCGCTTCGTTGATGGCGCGGTACTCGGCGCTTAGTTCGCGCGCCAGCTCTTCCTTGCTTGGAAGATACGGCAGGTATTTGGCGGCAAACACTTGGTCGTTGTCTTCGGGCAGCGTGTACTCGACAATCGAATCGCTTTTGTCCGCGCAGAGCACGATGCCTATGGGCGGATTGTCGCCTTCGTTCATGAGCTCGCGCGTGTAGTAGTTCACATACATTTGCATCTGGCCCAGGTCCTGATGCGTAAGGTCGTCCGTCTTAAGGTCGATGAGCACGAAGCAGCGCATCAGATAGTTGTAAAAAACAAGGTCAATATAGAAATGGCGCCCATCAAAGGTGATGCGCTTTTGGCGCGCCTCGAAAGCGAAACCACGGCCAAGCTCCAGCAGGAACTTCTGAAGATGCGTGATGAGCGCCTGCTCTAGATCGCTCTCGCGAAACGCAGTATCGTCCGAGAAACCTAAAAACTCCAGTACATATGGGTCGCGGATGATATCCTCGGGGCGACGAGCCGGGGCGCTCTTTTGGATTTCCTGGGTGACGGCCTCCTTGTCCTTGCTGGCAAGTAGGCGCTCGCGGAACATGGTGTTGATCTGGCGTTCGAGCTGACGCGTGCTCCAACGAGAATCGGCGCATTCGTTCATGTACCATGTTCGAGCATCAGGGTCGGTTATACGCGATAACCTGCGGTAATGTGTCCAATTCAATCCGGAACGCAGCGCGTTCCGGATTGGGAACGCAAGATAAAACTGACGCATGTATCTTAAGCTTCTGGCGTTGAAGCCTCTGCCAAAATCCTTAGTCAATCTAACGGCAAGTTCGTCGATCAGTGCATCGCCATACTTGGCGCGCTCCTCTCCGCCCTGTTCATCAACAATACTCTTGCCGATCTCCCAATATGCCTCAACCATCGCAAAGTTAACGGCGGTATAGGCCTTGTCGCGAGCGGCGTTGAGAATCGAGGAGACCTGCTTGTAAAAACCTTCGGGCACGATTGCCGATTCTCCACGGTTTACTAGTTCACCCATCACTGTCGCCCCACTTTCCTCTTGTGGAATGCATCTTTAACGCATTTAGTTTAAAGCCTCGCGCGGACACGAATTGCTATGTTGTCTGGCACCTTCGCATGGGAGCCTTGCGGTGGTTAAAATGTGACCATAGAGGCAGTTTTAGCGAACCCCGCGGGAGTGACGCGTATGGACAACAACACGCTGCTGTTCCAGGACAAAGGTTCGGGTAGGTTTAAAGACGTCAAGATCTACCCTAACCGCATCGAGGTGCTCAAGAAGGGCACTTTTGGTGGCAAGCACACCGAGATTGTCTATCTTAAGGACATCACGGGGGTCAACAGGATCAAGGGCCGCGACGTTTTCCTACGTAACAGGCTGTTGACTGCCTGTGTCTTTAGCCTGAGCAGCCGTGCGAAGGCCCAGGAGTTTGTTAACGCGCTGAACATGGTGATGTAGCCCATGGCGGCGTTCGGGCCAAGGTAAAAATCGGGGGCACAGAACGGTGTCCTGCGCCCCTCATTAAATCGATGTGTCCAAAAGGGCCGGCTGGCCTAATCGTCAACGTCTCCGTTGTCTTCGCGGTCATTTGCAAGCATTGCTGCGCCGGCGACCGTCGTCGCCACGGCGGCAGCGGCGAGCCCGGCGGCAATGCCGGAGCCGTCGCCCGTGTCGGCGAGTTTTCCGCCCGAGTTCTTGCCCTTGTTGCCCTTACCGTTCTTATCAGCGCTGCCTGCGTTGGAACCCGTGCCACCGTCGGTGCCGGTGCCGCCTGCACTGCTCGAGGCCGCTACGGTAAAGCTCGCGGCTCCGTCATTAGCAAGCTTGTAGTTTTGCGCCGCGTCGCCCAAAAGACCGTTCGCGCGCACCCAGTACGTTCCCGCGGTAAATGCCTCGCCCTCGACCATTGCCGTGCCCGGAGCGCCGTCCGCGTCGTGCACAAACTCGAGCTGAGCCGTGCAGGCATCGTTTTCGAGTTTGCCCTCGAGCAGCGCCGCGACCTTTGTGCGCACATCCTCGCCGGCCTTAAGGCCTTCGAGCCCCTCAAAGTGGGGTGTCAGTGCGCGCGGATCGATATCGATGGGCACGGATCCCTGCAGCCCCGTAACGGTCTCGTTGCCCAAGGCGTCGACATCCACGTATTCAATGGCAAACGCATGGCCCGAAGCTGTCGCGTTGAGCGCGTTGCTGCTGTCAGCAAGGCGGAAATGACCCTCGCCAACGGTCTTGCCATCCTGGAATGAGGCATCGCTCAGCGAGTCGCCGTACGTCATGCGCATGCGGGTCGGGAGATAGTACGGGAGATAGTACGAAGCCGTCTGCTTGTGCTCCGTATCGTAATTGCGCTGGTAGATGCTCCGGGCCAGCGCCGCATCAACAAAGTCGGATGCGATGATGCCAATGTGCTTGAGGTAATCTGACTTTGTATCCTCGGTGCCGCTGGGGTTGATGTACGGGCTCTTATACAGATGCTCGTTGACTACTCGTGCCGAGGTAAAAGGATTGCCTCCGTGCGACAAGCCCGTGCAGCTGGTGTAGTTGATAGACCAGCAGCGCTCCAGGACTTGCTCCTTGGCCCCGTTATCGTCCTCGACGTCCACCTTGTTGCACGTGCGCCCGGTCGTTTCCTTCAGCGCATTATCGACCCAGCTGAGCTTGTCGGTTCCCGTGAGTTTGTACTTGTCCTGGGCGTATACCTTGGTGCAATAGGGCTCTTTGTCGCCTGTTTCTCCCGCGGCTTCAAAGCCCCGCGCGTCTTGGACGAGACACATAGTGGCGCTGTCGGAGTGAGCCTTGATCTTGTCATCCCATTCGGTAAGGTCGAGGCCCCACGTGTGGCCGCTTACACTGTTGCCGGCGAGCCTAAATCGACGCAGCAGAACGATCTTTCCGCGCACCTCGTGTAGCGCGGGGATTCGGCTCGACGTATAGAACAGTTTGGGGTTGTCGTCCAAAACCTTGGCGAAAGCCGTCGTAACACTTTCGTCGGTAGCCTCGTCGTTGCCTCGTGATACAAGCATGATGAGCGCTTCTGTCGGGTTTTCGTTCAAAAACGTTTTGAAGTAGCCTATGACATCGGAAAGATGCATAAAGTACGCGTCTTTTTTGAGCAGGTAGTAATCCCCGTGGTCGATACCGGGGTCGTCGCCCTTTCCGAGCCGGATATCAAAATAGCGAATGCCTTCGAGCAACTGCGTGGGAATGTAATCCTGCTGGCATTTTACTTGCGAGGATTGGGGCTCAGTGTCGTTGTCCACGCTGCAGGTGCCCGAATCGTGCGTACCCGGGATGCTCAGCTCGTCGAGGAACTTGTTGTCGTCGACGTATTTCATCCAACATGGCCCATCGACGTAGCTGCTGTACGTGATCCAGTCGAGGCTGCTAACCGTGGCATCGTTCTTTTTCATGTCGTAACCGATAAGTTCGAGCTCCCACGGAATGCTCTTACTCTTATGGCAGATCTTATTGTTGTCCTGGTCTTCGCCGTTCGATTCTATTGCCAGGTACTTAATGTCTTTTTTCTCGGTTTCTTTCTCGACCGTGCGGTCTCGGATGATATAGGTTCCGTTTGATTGACGCTCGAACGCAAAAGCGCGGCTGGGCTTGTTGTCATACTCGCCGCCCCATACGTGGATGACCTTTCCATCTTTGTCAGAGTCGTCGTCGACCGACCAAATGCTGTAGCCCGTCTTTTTATGCTCTTCGAAATTGAGCAAGGTGCGGATAGCATACCAGTTTGTATCGTCATTCTTGGTCGTTACGTTCTCAAGGATGAGCTTGCTGGACGTGCCGTCGTTAAACAGGTGGCAGACGTTGCCGCGAACGTTGCCGTCTTGGTTGACGCTCGCGGTGCGAAAATAGCCCGCGGGGCGAAGGCGAATGACGAACTTGTCGAGGGTGGCCGCCGGTGTGGGCGTGTCTTCTGCAAATGCCGCGCGCATGGGAAGGCCCAATCCCGCGGTTTCGGGCAGGCTTGCAAGCGGCGACAACGCCGCAAGTCCTAGGCCCAGCGTAAACGCTCGACGACTGATGGCGTGGTGTTCGGTCATAACTCCTCCATTCGCAGGGTGCGGTAATGCGCTCATTTTGGTCACTATACTGCCCGGATGTTTAAAGGTGTCGGCTTAAATTGTGTGCGCGGCGCTATAAATCGGCGGGCGGACGTGTTTGGGTGCTTGCCGTTTTCGTACCGTTGCCACATTTGGGGTGGTTCCGGCGTCCGGCATCCTCGCGTTCGTCAGGTGCCGGCATAAGAAAGGGAGGGTCGGTTTACCGGCCCTCCCTTAGTACGAAACGCTGGGGCACCGTCGCTTGTTTGCACTGCGCCCGTGTTTCCCGCTGCGCTCGCCAGTTGCTTAGCGCTTGATCTCGATATCGTCGAGCTTGACGTCCATGGCCTCGGTCTTGGCTTCGGCGATGTCGTCGGCAAATTCCAGAGACTTCATCATGGTCTCGACGGCGTCCTTGTGCTCCTCGACGTTGTCGATGCTCACGTATACGCTGCCGCCGCCTGCTTCGGTGAAGTACTCAGTCGTCACGCCGCCCGAGTGTGTATAGGAAGCGTTGCGCCAGGTCTTGCCGTTGTACTTGACGGGATCATTCTCGGTCCACTCAAAGTTGGCCTTCCATTTGGCCTCGTAGTCGAACAGCTCGTCAGCGTTCTTGTCAGAGTCGAAGACGGGGATGAAGCGGTCGCTGGCGTGCTCGCTCTCGGTGAACTTAAACTGGGCCCTATCGGCCGTGTCGCCTGCGACGTCCGTGATTTCGACGCCCTCGGGCACCTCAACCTTAAACCAGATGAAGTCGGTCCTCATATCCACGGCTGGCTTTTCTGCGCCGCCGCCACCGCCACTGCCGGTAGCGCCGCCGCTTCCGCCGCAACCCACCAGGGCAACCGCGGCAAAGAGACTGATGCAGAGGGTGAGAATCGCAAAGGCCTTCTTTTTCATGGTCGTGTCCTCCTCGATCTGTAACCGCCCATGGATTACCTGCCTTTACTGTACGCGTGGACGGCTCGCTAGGGTGGGCCATGTGTCCCATTCTGAGGGCTGGAATTGCGCCGACAAGTGGCAATATGCGCGGGTCCAAAAGAGGGGAGGGCCGATGCTGTCGGCCCCCCCGGGTTGGGCGCCCGTTGTTTTAATGGGCGCATGCGCGCTGGTGCGCGTAGGCGCGTGCGGGTGTCCCGTTACTTGATCTCGATGCTCGAAATCTCGACTTCGCGTGCCTCGGAAACTGCCTCTGCCATGTCATCGGGGAACTCGATGGAGTTGAGGAGCGCCTCGGCTTCTTTCTTGTGCTGGTCGAAGTTCGAGATGAGGACGTAGACGCTTCCCGGCTCAACGTCGGTAAAGAGGAGGGTTGTGATGCCACTGTTGTCCTCGTACGTTCCGACGAGCCACGTCCTGCCGTTATACTCGACGGACCCGCCATCCTTCCACTGGAACGTATCCCCCTTCTTTTCCGCCTGGTCGGCGTGGGATTCCTCGGCAGTCAGCGCTTTTTTCCAAACGGGGATAAAACGATCGGCCGAGGCGTTCTCGTCTTCGGGGAAGGTGAGCTGGACCCTGTCGGCATTCTTGCCGGCGGAGTCGCTTACGCCGACGCCCTCGGGCATCTCGACCTTAAACCAGATAAAGTCGGTCTTCTTGGCGACGGGGGTCTTTTCCTTGCTCTCGCTCTTGGAGGCGCTGCTGCCGCCCGATGCGCTCCCGCCGCAGCCGACAAGGGCAAACGCGGCAAAGAGGGCGATGCAAAGGGAAAGGATCGATAGGGTCTTTTTCTTCATGGTGGCGTCCTCCTTGTCTGCCAGGGACATCGTGTGCCGCGGATTGCTGGGGCGGCGGTTGCGCGTGCACATGATGACTTTGTTTGCTGTGCGGTGATTCCTCCATTCGTCGTCCGGTGCCGTGATGAGCGTTGCCCCAACATGGGGCTCCTTACCTATATGTATGCCCCAGTTGCCGCTGCCCGGGAGTCTCGAAACGTGGGCCATGTGTCCCATGTTTGCGTTGGCATGGCCTATCGTTCGTCATAGAAATCCGCGATGGCCAGGTGCGCTGACGCCCATGTGCTTATGGGCTAGACTTAGCACCATTACGTGTTCGATGCGGTTGGTCGGCGGTTGCCGCCTGACCGATGTATATGACTTGAAGGTGCGTGCGTATGAGCCAAGAGATGATGGATAAAACCTGTCGAGAGTTTGCCGAGGCACTTGCCGCACGCGAGCCGGTTCCCGGCGGTGGCAGCGCGAGCGCCTTTGTGGGCGCGCTGGGCGCCTCGCTTTGTGGAATGGTCGCTCGTTATGGTGCGACCAATCCTGCGCTTGCCGATCGCGCGGATGACCTGACGCGCGCATTTGCCCAGGCAGATGAGTTGGCCCAGGAGCTTGTCGAGTTGGTTGCCGAGGACGTTCGTGCATATGGGCAGGTGTCCGCGGCGTACGGTATTCCGCGTGGCGATCCGGCTCGAGCGACCGCGATTCAGGATGCGCTGCATGTGGCCGCTATGCCGCCGTATCGCATTATGGATGCCTGCGGGCGTGCACTGGCGCTGCTCGAGGACATGGCCGACAAGGGTTCGCGTCAGCTGCTGTCCGATGTGGCGTGCGGCGCCGTGTTCTGCCGTTCCGCTATGCAGGGCGCGAGCTTGACGCTCTTTGCGAACACCACGTCTATGAAGGATCGCGCTCGTGCTGAGGAGCTCGAGACGGCGTGTGATGAGTTGCTCGACATGTGGTTGCCGCGCGCCGATGCGCTGGCGCGCCGCGCCGCCGACGCCGCAAGGAAGAGGGGATAGCCATGGCTGAACTGCTGAAGGGCGCCCCCGTTGCTCGCGCTTTGACTGAGGAACTTGCTGCTCGCTGCGTGGCTTTGCGCGAGCGCGGCGTTGTGCCGACGCTGGCTATCGTGCGCGTGGGTGAACGCGAGGACGACCTATCCTACGAGCGCGGTGCGCTCAAGCGCTGCGAAAAGGTTGGCATTGAGGCTCGCCGCGTTTTGCTTCCCGCCGATGTTTCGCAGGACGAGCTGTTGGCGGCCATCGAGGACATCAATACCGATTCGTCTGTTCATGGCTGCCTGATGTTCCGCCCGCTGCCCGCCGGCCTTGACGAGGACGCGGTTGCCGCGGCACTCGATCCTGCCAAGGACGTTGACTCCATGACGCCGGCTTCGCTGCTCACCACGCTTTCGGGGCGCGGCGAGGGTTTTGCCCCCTGCACAGCCGAAGCCGTGCTTGCTTTGCTGGATCATTACGGCGTTGAGCTGGATGGGGCCAAGGTCGCGGTCGTTGGTCGGTCGCTGGTGATTGGCCGTCCCGTTGCCGCCATGCTTACGGCTCGCAATGCCACAGTGACGACGTGCCATACGCATACGCACGACCTTGCTGCCGAGTGCCGTGCTGCCGACATTGTGGTTGCCGCCGTTGGACGCGCGCGTACGATTGACGTGGATGCGGTTCGAGAGGGCCAGACGATCATTGATGTTGGCATTAATTGGGACGAGGCCGCTGGCAAGTTGGTGGGTGACGTCGATTCTGATGCTGCGGAGCCGGTCGTTAACGCCATCACGCCCGTGCCGGGCGGCGTGGGCGCTGTGACGACGGCGATCCTCGCCAAACACGTGATCGAGGCGGCCGAGCGCGCATCGAAATAGGCGTTTTGGGCTGTTTGAGGGGTTAGCTCTATACCCCGTGGACAAAAAATGCCAAATATGAGTACTGTTGCCAAGATAGTCACATATTCTTTAGGTCAAATAGGCTCTCTAACGATATTTATTATCGATAAAGAGCCTATTTTATTGGACCTATGAGGAATTACATCATCTAATTTTTGAACAAATGTAGACTTTTGGCACCCATACGTAGCAAAATTGATGTTACTAAATTGGTGACAGTACTCACATTTGGCATTTTTTGACCACAGGGGTTGCCAGCGCCGCGGTTTCGCCCTTTCTGCGCCGAAGCGATACACTGTTATCGTTTGATTTCTTCGCTCAAGGAGGATGCGCATGCCGTGCACAACGATTTTGGTTGGTAAGAACGCGAGCTACGACGGGTCGACGTTGGTTGCCCGCAACGAGGACTCGTCCAACGGGGTGTTTGAGCCCAAGCGTATGCGCGTGGTGCATCCCGACGAGCAGCCGCGCGTCTACACGAGCGTCCTGAGTCACCTGACCGTTGAACTGCCCGATAACCCCATGCGCTACACGAGCGTCCCCGATGTTGTCCCGGGCCACGGCATCTGGGCCGAGGCCGGTTTCAACGAGCTCAATGTGGGCATGTCCGCAACCGAGACGCTCACCACCAACGAGCGCGTTCGCGGCGCCGACCCGCTCGTCGACTACGTGCCCGCCAAGGGCAACGAGGACGAGGACGGCTATGTTCCGGCGCAGCCCGGCGGTCTGGGCGAGGAGGACATGGTGACCCTGGTGCTGCCATATGCCAAATCCGCCCGCGACGGCGTACGCATTCTGGGTGACCTGCTCGAGCGTTATGGCACCTACGAGAACAACGGCATCGCCTTTAGCGACGTGGACGAGATCTGGTGGCTCGAGACCATCGGCGGTCACCACTGGATCGCCAAGCGCGTGCCTGACGACGCCTATGTGACCATGCCCAACCAGCTGGGTATCGACAGCTTTGACCTGGATGACGCCGAGGGCGCCCAGGCCGATCACATGTGCTCCGCCGACCTGCGCGCTTGGATGGCCGAGTGGCATCTGGACCTGACGCTGGGCGTCGAGGGCGACGGTCCGGCCGCGGTCTTCAACCCGCGCGAGGCCTTTGGCTCGCACAGCGACAGCGACCACGTCTACAACACGCCGCGCGCCTGGTATATGCAGCGCTGCCTTAACCCCAGCGATGTGTGGGACGGTCCCGACGCCGACTACACGCCCGAGAGCGACGACATCCCCTGGAGCCGCGTGCCCGAGCGCAAGATGACCATCGAGGATATCAAGTACGTGCTTTCGAGTCACTACCAGGGCACGGAGTACGACTGCTACGGCAGCAAGGGCACGCCCGCCACGCGCGGTGCCTATCGTCCCATCGGCATCAACCGCAACAGCCAGCTCGCCGTGCTGCAGCTGCGCCCCTATGCGCGGCCGGCCTACCGCGCCGTACAGTGGATGGCCTTTGGCTCCAACTCGTTTAACGCGCTCGTGCCGCTGTACGCCAACGTGGAGACCATGCCCGAGTACTATGCCGACACGCAGGCCCGCGTGACGTCCGAGAATTTCTACTGGGCAAATCGCCTGATCGGCGCCTTGGCCGACGTCCGCTTCCATGAGTGCGGCCGCGCCGTGGAGGACTACCAGGAGAAGGTCGGTGGCATGGGCCACAAGCAGATCCATGACGTCGACGCTGTCGTAGCCGCGCTGCCCGAGGCCGAGGTGCCTGCCGAGCTTGCACGCGCCAACGAGGCCTTTGCCGAGCGTGTTCGCGTAGAGACCGATGCTCTACTGGGCAAGGTGCTCTACACCACGAGCTGTGCCATGAAGAACTCTTTCGCGATGAACGACAACGTGAGATAGGGATTTTCCGTCGATCGAATAGCGCTAAAACGCTTTGTCGCTTTCACTCAATCTTGGGTACAAGAACGCCAATGCAGTTGTTTGTGATTGGAGACAACCATGGTTATGAAACTCGATCAGCTTGTTAACGGCGCCATCAACGTTGGCTTTGGCGCTGCCGCCGTTGCCGTCGAGGGCAGCAAGAAGGTTCTCGACGACCTCAGTACCAAGGGTGAGCAGGTGCGCAAGGACACTGCCACCCCCGATATCGCCCGCAGTGTGTCCGACATGTTCGAACAGGCCGGTGGCACCATTTCCGACCTGACCGAGCGCCTGGGCATACAGGGCGAGACCGCGGCACAGCGCGTACTCGACGAGCTCATCCTGGCTCGCGTCCGCGTTATGACCGCCCCCGAGCGCACGGCCTTCCTAGCCCATGTGCGCGACATCGTCGATTCGGTCGAGGATAACGTGACCTCGGTGCCCGTCGAGTCCGTTGAGCCCGACGATGCAGAGGACGCCGAAGAGGCCGAGTAAGCAGCGCAGATGGCAGATTCCACCACCGATTACAACAATCTAGATCCCTTGGGTGACGAGGCGGCGGTTGTCGATGAGGTCGAGACCGCCGTTTCGGGCGCTCGCAAAAAGCCGCGCGCTGTCGATATGGTCCCCGAAGAGCCCGACGCAATGGCGCCGGACGAGGAGTACCAGCTCACGCCGGCGGGCCGCCGCGAACGCATCGGGCAGATTGTTCGCCTGGTCAAAAAGTACCGCGTGTGGGACAACCTCACGCCGGTTCGTTTGCGCCGCCTGCTCGAGGAACTCGGCCCCATGTTCGTCAAGATGGGGCAGATTCTGGCTAACCGGTCCGAGATTCTGCCGCAACGCTTTTGCGACGAGCTGCGTCGTCTGCGCTCCGACGTGAAGCCGGTGCCGTACGAGGTCGTACTCAGTTGTCTGGAAGAAGAATACGGCCTGCGCCTGGGGGAGATGTTCGATGCGATCGACCCCAATCCGCTTGGTAGCGCATCGCTCGCGCAGGTGCACCGCGCTCGTCTGGTGACGGGTGAGGACGTGGCCGTCAAGGTGCAGCGCCCCGGTGCGCAGCAAGTTATGGCACAGGACATCGATATCATCCGCTCGGTGGTGCGTATCGTTTCCAAGTTCGTCAACACCGATCAATTTGTGGACCTGCACGGCGTGGTCGAGGAGCTGTGGACCTCGTTTCGCGAGGAGACCAACTTTTTAGCCGAGGCCAAAAACCTCAACGATTTCTATGAGTTCCACAAAAGCGTGCGCGGCGTGTCGTGCCCCAAGTCCTACCTGGACCTTTGCACCGAGCACGTGGTGGTCATGGACTACATCGACGGCATCTCCATCGCCGATCCCAAACGCCTTGAGGCCGAGGGCTATGACTTGGAAAAGATTGGTGCCGCAATCGTCGAGGACTACTCGACGCAGGTGCTCGACGACGGCTTTTTCCATGCCGACCCGCATGCGGGAAACATTATTCTCAAGGACGGCATCGTTTACTTTATCGACTTGGGCATGGTCGGACGCATGTCGAGTCACGATCGCGGTATCGTCAAGGACATGATTTTCGCCGTGGCCGAGGGTGACGTGCCCAAGCTCAAGGATTCGCTCATGCGCTTCGCCGTGACGCGTGGCGATTCGGCAGAGCTCGATCATTCAGCGTTTTTGTCCGATCTTGACTTTATCGTGGCTGACTTTGCGGGCCTTGACCTGAAGGATTTGGATATCGGCGAGTTTTTGACCTCGCTGTTAAACCTCGCGCGTAAGAATGATGTTGAGCTGCCGAGCGTGGTGACGATGTTCGCCCGCGGCATGGTGACGCTCGAGGGTTTGCTGACCGAGTATATGCCCAACGTCAACATGATTCAGATTATCCAGGCGCACATCAAAAACGAGAAGAGCACCTATGCGCGCGTACGTGATATGGGACGCGATCTTGCCGCGAGCAGCTATCGTGCGGCAAAAGGCTCGCTCGAGGCAGCCGAGTATCTGGGCTTGGCTTCGCGTATGCTCACGCGCGGCCAGCTTAAGGTGAACACGCAGATCATGAGCAGCGATAAGGCGCTGCGACAGCTAGGTGGGATTATCGACCGTATGTCGATGGCTATTGTGATCGCCGGCCTGTTTATCGGTTCGTCGGTGGTGTACTACGCGCGCATCGAGCCGGTTGTGTTCGGCATTCCGGTCATTGGCTTTTTGGGCTACGTGAGCGCGCTGGTGCTGGCACTTATGCTGGGCCGCAATATCTGGCTCAACAGTCACGGCGGCAAGCACTAGAGGCTGCGACCGTCACCGTATTTTCCTATCGCAAACAATGGCTTTTACCTTGGGCTTCGCCTGCGTGCGAGGCCCTTTTGCGTGATACCATACTGACGATAATAATCGATGGCCTAGATGGTGGTGCGGAGACGCACAAATGCGCGGTTTTCCTGCGCGTTTGGGAGAATCGGGGTGCAAGTCCCCGGCTGTACCAGTAACCGTAATTCCTCTTGGCTCGGGATGTTCGCGTCGCAGATCGGACGGCGCGCCTGAGCCGTTAAGGTTAAGTCGGATCGCCTCCCATCTTGCATGCGGCTGCGGCGTATGCTGCCGGTGTGCATAGGGCTCTGGAGGGAAGAGAGATCCCGATGGGGGAACTCGAGCGCAACATGCGCGATGACGTGGGGCAGCCTCAAGGCAACGCTCCAAGTACAGACAATGGGGGACAAATGGATATGTTTGAGGACGAGTGCGAACGCGCCTCGTTGCATCGCCGTGGCGCGATTGCACGCGGTGTAGCCAAGCGCGGCCTGGTGGCATTCCTGGCCTTCGCGATGGCCTTTGGCACCACGCCGGCTCAGCTGTGGGCCGAGGGCGCCGAGGGCATTGCCGAGGCCGTGGCTCAGGCTGCGACGCCGAGTGAGGACGCAGCGCTTGCGGGCGGTGCCGCCGAGCAGAGCGGCGCCGAGGTTTCAGATTCTGGGAGCGCGCCCGCAGCCAGTGCCGCCACAACAGGGGTGGCAGCTGGCGACGAAGGCTCGGCGACGGGGGAGAACCCTGCCGCGAGTGAGCAGTCTTCGACGGTAGCCGCTGACCAAGCAGGATCTGCCGCCGCGGCTGCCGTCCAGACGGAGAGCCCGACGGAAACCGGCGATGTTGCCAAGAAGCAAGTCGAGGTCTCGTTCTCGATTATCGGCACCGATGCCGACGGCAAGGCTCAGACCTGGGTGGCACCTACGCAGCTCAAGCTCGACGAGGGCGCGACGGCTGCGGATGCCTTTATTAAGCTGCAGGAGAAGACGGGCTTCAAGGCGGACTACGATCCGAACACGGCATACGGGTTCTACCTCAAAAGCATCACATCCCCGAGCGATGGCCGCACGCTTGCCTACGATCCGACGACTTATGCCTTCTGGCAGCTGTTCGTCGATGGCGCGTCTTCCTCGGTTGGCGCGAGCAGCGTCAAGCTCACCCAGGGGCAAAAGATTGAGTTTGCCTATACGGCTGGTAGCTCGTCCCCTGTCGTTAAGGACCAGGTTGCCGCAAATGTGACCGTCATTGGTCGCGATGCCCAGGGCAAGACTCAGACTTGGGTCGATAACGCGCAGTATGTGGTGACGTCCGGCTCGAGCGCACTTGACCTTACGAAGGTCGCGCTCGAGGCGAATGACATCGACGCCGTTGCTGCGGGCTCCTTCATTCTGAGCCTTAAGTACAACGGCGTTGAGCTGGGTACGCCGCTCGATTATTCGACCTATTGGCAGCTGTTCATCAACGGCAAGTCGAGCGACTTCACGGCAGACAATGTCACCATTCATGCTGGCGATACCGTTACGTGGTTCTACGGTGGCTGGGGCGACCAGTTGCCCTCTGATTCCGTCCATGCTTCCGTTCAGGTGCTTGGCAAGGACAAGGACGGCAAGCAGCAGGTTTGGGCTTCGACGGGCCAGACGAGTCTCAAGGCTGGTTCCACTGCTAAGGATTTGCTGGAGCAGACTGGCCTTAGGCTCGAATCTAGCGAATCGTCTCGGGGCTGGTTCCTCAGCGGCATTTATTCGCCGTTCGATGGTAAGTCCTATGGCTGGGATGCTGCGACCAAGAGCTATTGGCGCTTCTACGTAAATGGCAAGTTCGCCGACGTTGGCGCCGGTGCCTACAAGCTCCAGGAGGGTGACGCCGTCACCTTTATGTATGCTGGCGACAGCGATGCCCTCCCCGGTCAGGTTCTTGGGTCCGTCGATGTTATCGGTCCCGATGTCAACGGCAACAATACTCGCTGGGGCTCGGCAAGCAATGTTTCTCTGCCCGAAGGCTCTACGGCCCAGGACCTTATTGAGACGGTTCTGAAGGCGAAGAGCGTTGATTACAACGCCTCCCAGAGCGGTGCATACTGGTTCCTGAATTCCATTACTTCGCCGTTCGATCACAAGCCGTATGTCTGGGATGCTGCGACCAATAAATATTGGCATCTGTATATCAATGGAGAGCCCTCCTTACTCTGCGCCAATCAGATTACGCTCAAGAGCGACGATAAGGTTACGCTTGCCTATACCACCGACGATTCGCCCATGCCCGATCCTGACAAGATTGTCGTGGACCCGAGTGCGACGACTCCTGATTGGGATGCCGAGTGGGCCGGCTACGGCAACAGTGGCAACGGTTCGACCGTAACGGATGCCAAGACGCCTGCGCAGGCCGCTGGTCTTAAGTGGGCCTTCGATTGGAAGGCCGAGTCTGGCCAGCAGTATGCCAACTGCAGCGAGCCTGTCATTGCTAACGGTTTTGTGTACATCGCGACCGAGAACGAGCTCATTAAGATCGATTCGTCCACGGGTAAAAAGGTTGCCTCTGCGCCGCTTGCCTCCAAGGTGAGCTATACCTCTCGTCCGATCTATGCCAATGGCCTTATCATCGTTCCGCTCAACGGCGGTGCGGTCCAGGCGATTACTGCGGACAAGCTGATCTGCAAGTGGCTGACGCCTGGTTTGACGGACTTGACGCAGAGCTCCTGCACCGTGGTTTCGGATGGCGAGTACATCTATGTTGGTACGGTCGATATTTCGTATGACGAGAACTACAACGCGACCTACGGCAACGGCTCCCTGAAGCGTATCAAGATTGCCACGGGCGAAGTCTCTTGGCAGAACATTGACCCTTCCGAGGGCTATTATTGGACTGGTGCTGCGCTGACGGATAAGTACACCATTGTTCCTACGAGCGCGGGCACGCTTAAGTGCATTGATAAGACGACGGGCGAT
The DNA here is from genome assembly GCF_040093305.1 of Collinsella sp. CLA-AA-H302. NCBI lineage: Bacteria > Bacillati > Actinomycetota > Coriobacteriia > Coriobacteriales > Coriobacteriaceae > Collinsella > Collinsella sp. CLA-AA-H302. The sequence continues at coordinate 129,065 of NZ_JBBNJW010000005.1, read as the reverse complement.
GTCGTTTCGACCATGAAGCTCGGCGCTGTCGCAAATGCCGATTGCATTGCCGATCCGTCCAATGGTTCGACCTTCTATCAGATGACGCACGACGGAATGCTCCATGTGATTTCGCTTTCGGCAAAGGGCGTGCTGAGTGAACAGAAGACGGTTGATCTGGGCCTTACGAATAATCTGAGCGCCCCTGCGGTGTCTGGTGACAATCTGATTGTCGGCGGACAGACGGCTACTGGCTCTGCTCTGGTTCTCTATAACCTGAAGACGGGTAAGACCACGATGGTCGCTGCTGCCGACGGCAAGGCGCTGCCGGCTGGCCTCAACGGTATTGCTGCTACTCCGCTGGTGAGTGTTCAGGGCGGCAAGACCTATGTGTACTTCACCGTTAACAGCGCGGATAGCAAGGATTACGTCAGCTACTCTGCTGGTGGTGGCGTGTATCGCTATACGCTCGGCGACGCAGAGGCGACGCAGATTTATGATGCGGCTGGCCATTACCAATACTGTGACTCTCCGGTCATTGCCGATGCTTCTGGCAACCTCTACTACATCAATGATTCGGGCACGCTGTTCAAGCTCGGGGCTGTTGAGTCTTGGACGGTTGCCTTTAATTCCAACGGCGGGTCTGCTTGCGACACTAAGTTTGTGGCTACGGCCGACGGCAAGCTGGTCAAGCCGGCCGATCCGACGCGCGATGGCTACACTTTCGGCGGTTGGTTCACCGATGAGACTTGCGCGCAGGCGTATGACTTCAGTATGCCGGTGACGGCCGATCTGACGCTGTATGCCAAGTGGACCAAGAATGCCACCAACCCTGGCGGCAATGGCGGTTCTGGCACTAATGGTGGCAACGGTGGCGCTGGCAACGGTTCCGGTGCTGGCACGGGCACGGGTTCCGGCTCCGGCACGAAGGGCCAGCAGGCCGGCGGCGCTATCGCCCCGGGTCATAAGCCGACGACCAAGACGACGGTGTCGACCAAGACCGAGACCAAGGACAACAAGTCCGACAAGAAGGACACCGATAAGTCCGATAAGAAGGACGAGAAGAAGTCTGACAAGAAGTCTGACAAGAAGGACAACAAGTCCGACAAGAAGTCCGATTCCAAGTCCGATACGGGTGCTGCTTCCACGACCACTGCTAAGAAGTCCTCTAGTGCCTCCGAGCAGGAGACTGGCACCAACCCGCTCGCCATTGTTGGCGTTGCCGCCGGCGTCATCGGTCTCGCCATCGTCGGCGTGTTCGTGTTCACCAAACGTCGGTAGGTGAGGGCTGTGTCCAATAAATCCAAGGACGCTGACTCCAAGCAACCAGATTCCTCGTTCATTCAGTTCGACGATGCAAAGCAACAGGGCGCCGCTTCGGCGGCGTCCGCCCCTCGTCGCAAGACGCTCCTCGGCGTCCTGACTGCCGCGTGCACCATTCTGATCGTCGTCTCGCTGGGTTTCGTCCATCCTTCCGAGAGCGGTGCCTGGTCCATCGACTGGATCATTCAGACCGTGACGGGGGAGAGCGTCGTAACCAAGGACACCAAGGTGTCTGGCTCGACTACGACTTCGGGCGAGGCCAGTTCCAAGGATTCTAAGTCATCGAATGACGCAAAAGATGAGTCCAAGCATTCTGATGAGTCCAAGTCCAAGGACGATTCCGAGTCTTCAAACAAGGAATCGGACAAGAACTCGGATAACAAGAAGTCCGAGGACCAGGACGGCAAGAAGTCTGGCGATAAATCCGCTGCCCAAAATACGGGAGTCGGTGATACTTCCAATGCGTCTGGCGGTGGCCAGTCGTCTGATGGAGCCTCATCCTCTAATGGTGGAAACGCCTCCTCGGGCGGCCAGGGCGGCTCGCAGGAGTCCAGCTACGTAACGGTGACGGTTTCGGTCACATCGAGCGCTGTGGGCAATCCTGTGTCTTCTGGTGGCACCTTTACCTTTAACGAAGGCGCTACCGTCTACGATGCCCTGTGCGCGCTGGGCCTTTCTGTCAACGCACATGGCTCGTCGTACGGCACGTATGTTTCTGCGATTGGTGGTTTGGCCGAGAAACAGTACGGCGGCACGAGCGGCTGGATGTACTCCGTCAACGGCACAACGCCCATGACGGCCTGCAGCAACTACGTTCTCTCCAACGGCGACAACGTGGTCTGGTATTACGTTACAGGCTAGAGGCTTCGACATAGCGCGCCAGACGGGCGGTTCCGACAGACATCCGGGCCGCCCGTTTTTCATGCGAATGGGATTGGGTCGCCGGGTCTCTCGGCAAACAAAAAACCGGTTGGAATGGGAATTCCAACCGGTTATACATTCAAGCAAATAGCGAATCGACTACGACCGTGCGCCCTCGAGGAAGAAGCGGCGGCTGAAGTAGTTGTACCAGGTGACGAGGAACGTGGCGATGGCCTTCATGGCCTGGTAGCCGATGCTCAAAAACGTGACGCCCACAAACATGTACAGGTCGTTGAGGCCCAGGCCGATCACCGACAGGATGGTGAAGATCGTGAACTCGCGCTTGCGGCTCATGCCCTCGCGGTGGTCGAACACGTACTTCATGCTGAGCCAGTAGTTGACCACGACGGACGTGGTAAACGAGACCGTGGTGCTCATCAAAAAGTCGAGGTGAAACAGCTCGACAAGCGCAATGAGCATACCCCAGTCGATGCCAAAGGAGATAAGACCCACGACAGCGAACTTGAGGAACTGCTTGGTATGAGGTTGTGCCAGTGCCTTGCGCACGTAATCACATCCAATGCGTTGATGAATCGAGCAGAGGATACTTTAGAGCTTTTGCAAGGGAAGCGTAAGGTCTTTGCCAAGAACTATACGAACTCGCCAAATTTTCAAGAGCTAATCCGCAAACGTTGAAAATTTGCCCGTAAACGAGCAAAGCCCACGAACAACACAGCGCTTGACGCGCGTCATCCGTGGGCATTGTAAAGCTGTAAGGTTGCGAGTTACTTGGTCTCATCGCCTTCCAGGAAGATCTTTCGGGTCACAAAGTTGTAGACCATGACAAGCGCGGTGGCGCAGATCTTGGCGATATTGGCCTCGAGTCCCAGGCCGGCGTTGAGTGTCAACACGATACCGTCGTTGAGTGCCAGGCCGATCACAGACAGCACGACAAAGATAATGAACTCGCGGCGGCGGCTCATGCCTTCCTTGTGCGCAAACACGTACTTCATGCTGGCGACGTAATTAAAGATGAGTGAGATGATAAAGCCGCTGGTGTTGGCGATTAGGATGTTAAGGCCCAGACCGTAGTGGAGCAGATTCATGATGCCAAAGTCGATGACCGTGGCGACGATGCCGACGACGCCAAACTTCATGATCTGCGCAAGGAGCTTCTGCATGGTACCTGCCTTAGGGTGGCGCCGGGACGCCGTGGGGATGATAAACTCAGCAAGTTTAGCCAATCCCCACGGGTGGTGCTAGGCGCGCTCCTCGATAGCACCGTTTCTATATGCATCGAGCAGCTGGCGCAGGTCTTGGATCTGGCTGCGGATCTTGGCTCCGGAATCGGTGTCGCTCACCATGCGGCGACGGTCTGCTTGGTCAAAACGGTTGGTCTCGCTTTCGATGTCCACGTTGCGCGTGAGTGCCTCGGCAACCGTCGTAAAGGCCCGGTGCGACTTGAGGCGGCAGCCGCGCGAGCTCGAGATGAGCGTATAGCCGGCGATACCCGTCTTGGGGTGGTAGGCGCGGCAGAAGCCGCCATCGATGACCAGCAGCTTGCCCTCGGCGCGGATGGGCTGCTCGCCCTTGGTGGTCTTGACGGGCGTGTGGCCGTTGATGATGTGACCGGTCGGTGAGCATGCCATGGGCGCGACGCCAAACTCGCGCATGATGTCATTGCAGACCGAGGGCGACTTGGTAAGCGTAAAGTACGGGTCCATCGGCTCGACCCAGGTGCTCTTATCGGCGATATAGGCGCGCTCAAAGGTGCGCACCAGGCGTCCGCTGGCGGGTGAGTTAAAGCCAATCCACAGGTACCACATCCAGTCGAGAGCGTCGCGGTCGCCCACGCGCCAGGCGCGGCGGGCGATGTGGTCGCAAAAATCGAGATAATCGCGGCCAGCGTGCCAGGTGCCCAGGCAGTTCATGCTGCTAAAGGTGCCGTCTTCGTTGAGCGGCACGCAGCCATGGAACAGCAGGTTGCCGTTGGCGACCTTGTATATCGAGCCGTGGGAATAGAGGAAATCGATATGGCGATGCAGGTGATCGGCGGTGACAAACTCGGACACGAGCTTGTCGATGATGTGCTGCTCCTGGGGCGTGAGCGTATAGGGGTCCGTCGGGTCGACGGTGGGGAAGTCGTTGGTCGTGAGCGGCCACACGCTGCCGTCGGCGAGCGTGACCGTGCCGGTGTCGTGGTCGATCTTGTCGAGTAACAGGCGGTCGGTCATGTCGAACTCGGGATGGCGCTGGATAATCTGACCCTCGAGCTTAAAGAGCAGCACGTTGATGGCCTTGATCAGCGGGGTGATGGACTCACCGGCGGTGTAGGTGGCATCGGCAAAGGCGACAAGCTCACGCAGCGAGATGCCGTAGTCGTTCTCCAGGATCTCGTAGTTGTCGTAGCGTAGGTTGTTGCGCAGCACCGTGGCGATGCAGGCGGGCTCACCGGCCGCAGCGCCCATCCACAGCAGGTCGTGGTTGCCCCACTGGATGTCGAGTGAATGGTAGGTGAGCAGGCGGTCCATAATCTTGGCCGCGCCGCCACCGCGGTCGAAGATGTCGCCCACCAGGTGCAGGTGGTCGACGGCCAGGCGCTTGATGAGCGAGGCAAGCGACTCGATAAAGTCGTCGGCGCTTGCGGTCTCCAGGATGGACTCCACGATGCGCTCGTGATAGCGCACGCGATAGTTGTTCTCGTCCGGGTGCGTGTGCAACAACTCGTCGATGATATAGGCGTAATCGCGTGGGATGGCCTTACGCACCTTGGAGCGCGTATAACGGCTCGAAAGCGAGCGGGCAACCATAATGAGTTGGTCAAGCATCGTCTTGTACCAGGTGGGCGAGTCCTCGCGCTGGCTGCGGACCAGCTCGATCTTCTCGCGCGGGTAGTAGATGAGCGTGCACAGCTCGCCCTTCTCGTCAAAGGAGAGCGTTTCGCCAAAAATCTCGTCGACATGCTCGCGCACGACGCCCGAGCAGTTGTTGAGGATGTGCATAAAGGCTTCGTACTCGCCATGCACGTCGCTCATAAAATGCTCAGTGCCTTTGGGCAGGTTGAGGATGGCCGAGAGGTTGATGATCTCGGTAAACGCGGATTGCTCGGTGGGAAACTGTCTCGACAGCAGGCGCAGATACTTGAAGTCTTGCGGATTGCGATCGAATGCGACCATGAAACACCTTCCGATAGGGCTGGTAAAACTGATAAACAGCGTCAAGCGTTTATCAGTATGCGCCGGCTTTGTTTCGATTTTGCGCCGGCGGCTGAATTGTCGGCTGAACGGTTTGGTAAATCGATTTAGTTGAGGTAGATATGGTGGTTGAGTGGAGACGAAGCGGGTGATTTTGCCCACGTTGGCCCATGGCGCGGATGGGGATATTCATGATAAAGATATTCAATACAAATGGTTCGCATTGGTAAATAGTGGACATTTGTATCGTATTTAGGCTTGCTGTGCGATAATTTGCACAGCAATACTTAAGGAGCCTCATATGAGTGATTTTGTCCTGACTTGTGAATCCGCCGCCGATCGAACTCGGAAGTTCTTTGAATCGCGCAATATCCCTGTCGTGTGTTTTCATTACGAGATCGACGATGTTGTCTATACGGACGATCTGTATCAGTCGATTACGCCGGACGAGTTTTTTGCCCAGATATTTGCGGGCGCCATGCCCAAGACGTCTCAGGTGAGCGTGGGTGAGTACGAGGAGTTTTGGGAGCCGTTTGTTGCCGAGGGTAAAGATGTGCTGCACCTGACGTTGTCGTCGGGTATTTCGGGCACGTATGGATCGGCCTGTGTTGCGGCACAGATGCTCGCGGATCGCTATCCCCAGGGCGGTAAGGTGCGCGTCATCGATTCGTTGGCGGCGTCTTCGGGCTTTGGCCTGCTGGCGGAATGTGCCGCCGACGTTCGCGATAGCGGGGCTTCACTCGACGAGACGGCTGCCTGGATCGAGGAGCACAAGCTCAACCTTCACCACTGGTTCTTCTCGACCGATCTGTCGAGCTACCTGCGCGGCGGTCGCATTTCGGCTGCGAGCGCGATCATCGGCACGGCGCTTAAGATTTGCCCGCTTATGACGGTCGATTGCGAAGGTGGGCTGTCGCCACGTGAGAAGATTCGCACTAAGAAGCGCGCGATTTCCGAGATGGCTAAGACCATGATGGCACACGTGCAGGACGGTGCGGATTATTCGGGTAAGTGCATCATGTCGCACTCGGCGTGCCGCGAGGATGCCGAGGCAGTTGCGGCGCTGATTGAGGAACAGGTTCCGCAGCTTAAAGGCAAGATTGAGATCAATAACATCGGTACTCTGATTGGCTCGCATACCGGTCCTGGTACGGTGGCGCTCTTCTTTATGGGCGACAAGCGCGTGGATTAATTTGCCCCTTCACATCGCTGCATGATTGCTCAAACGAAAATGGCCCGCCTCACGTTTGTGGGGCGGGCCAAGATGTTTTGCTAGCGTTTCTTTCCGCGGAAGAAGAAGCCGTGCAGCGAGGGCTTGAGTCCACGGTTGGCGCGACGCTCCTCGATATGATCGTGGATCGACGCGACGCGCTCGATGACTTCGTCGGGAATCGGCACGTCGGGATTCATGTTCTCGACCTGGCTGACCTCGGCGGCGGCGACCTGGTCGATAATGGGTACATCGTCGTGCGAGATGACGGGCGTGGCGTCTTCCTTCATCTTGCGGTAGCGCTGCATCATGTCGGTCTGCAGCTGCTGGGCCGAAGGCGGCGTCCAAATGATGGCGTTGGCACCGGCGGCGATGGTTTCACGGATGCTCTCGGGCGTCTTGCCGCCCGGTGCGATGAGCGGCAGGTTGGGATAGTGCTCGCGCAGCTCGCGCAGGACCTGTGGCGTGTTCTTGCCGGCCGCGATGTTAAGAATCTTGGCGCCGGCGCGCACCTTTGCGTGAGCATCGTCGTCGCAACGTACGACCGTGGCGATGACGGGGATGTCGGCGATGTTGGTGATGTGCTCGACCATCTCGGCGGTGGCGGGGGAGTTGACCACACAGCCCGCCGCGCCCTGCATCTCGGAGACGGCTGCCATCTGAACGGAGCGCTTGCCGGTGGTGGTGCCACCGCCCACGCCTACGAAGACCGGGCACTCGGCGACGGTCAGCAGCGCCTGCGTAATGGCCGGCTGCGGCGTGAAAGGGTAGACCGCAAAGACGGCATCGGCGTTGGAGTTGCGGATGACAGCCACGTCGGTGGTGTAGATGAGCGATTTGATACGACGGCCGAAGAGCGTAAAGCCGCTGGCCTCCTCGATCTCGTCGGGCATGCGGAGGGCCGCCTTGCGCAAACGCCCGTCGATGGGCAGCGGCTCCATGGGAAGCAGTCCGTTGGGGGTCACGGCTACCTGGGGCTCGGTGAACTCGTCTGCGAGCTCGACCTCGGAGAAATCGACTGAGGCGACGATGTCCTCGTGAACCTCGGCGGGCACATCGATGGGGGCTTGGTCGTTTGCCGCGGCAGGCGTGTCGAAGGAGCTGGTGCCGACGAAGGCGTCGACGCGCTCATTTAGATCGTTGAGGGTATCCATGGAAGCTCGATTCTATGTGATGACGGCCGGCGCGATGCAGCCGGAATTGCGAATGCTAAATCGTTTGACGAGTTGATTTTTCCCCGCTGCGCCATCCGTTAGACCGAAGGGCCGGCGAACGTGAAGGAGCTGTGGTGGCGGGGATCGAGGTGCTATCTTGAAAGTCCCGTTTAAAAGAGAGGTGACGCGGTATGGAATTGACAGCAATGTTTAGCTCGATTGGCCTGTGTGTGGGCGCAATCGTTGCCGCCGCGGTCATCTACTTTTTGGTCACGGCCATTAAGGGAAAAAGGGTCGAGCGCAAGGAACGCGCGATGCTTAAACAGCATCGCGACCAGCAGGGCAAACGCGCACGGAGATAGCTTGTTGAGTTTTGGATCCGTGCGCTAGCTGCGTTTTCGGATCAGGGCAATGTAGAAACCCTCAAAGTCGCGGCTGGGCGGAATGGTCAGCGTGCCGGGTAGGCCGTTGGCGATGGCCGATACCTGACCCGCGTCAATGGCCTCGGTCAGGGCGTTGGACTCGATGCGCGGCTCCTCACCAGCTTCCTGGGCGCGGCGTGCCTCACTTTCGCTTGGCGTGCCGTCGAGGGGGATGAGCTCGCAGTCCATATGCTTTTCGAGGGCCTCTTGCAGGGCGTCCTCGTTTTCCTGCGGCAAGATCGAACAAGTCGAATAGACGAGCGTGCCACCCGGTTTGAGGGCTCCCATGGCGCGGTCCAGAAGCGCGCGCTGCGAGCGGGCGCACTTGACGAGCAGCTGCTCGGTGAGGCCGCGCAAGCTCTTTTCGTTGCCGCTGATGACGGTGCCCGTGCCGGTGCAGGGGGCGTCGAGCAGGATGCGGTCAAAGCGGAAGAACTCGTCAAGCTCGCGTGCGTCGATGCGCATGACGGGCACGTTTTTGGCGCCCTGGCGGCCCAAGTTGGCCTCGAGCTTTTCGGCGCGGGGAATGCTCATCTCGCAGGCGGTAAGGTGCGCCTGCCCCTGCGTGAGGGCGGCGATCTGCGTCGTCTTGCCGCCGGGGGCTGCGCACATGTCCAGGATGTCCTCGCCTGCTTGGGCGCCCAGGACCAACGGCGGCATCATGGACGACAGGCTCTGCAGATAGATTTTGCCGTCGCGGTAGATGTCGAGATCCCACAGGTCGGAAACCTGGGTCTCGGGCAGGATGAAAGCGTCCGGGTACCAGGCGACGGGGCGGTGGGCGATGCCGGCTGCGTCGAGCACGGCGGCGATATCCTCGGCGGTCGCCTTGAGCGTGTTGGCGCGCAGCGTGACCGGGCGCGTGGCAGCGGCGCCGAAGCCCTCGATCATGAGCTGAGCATCGGCGGGCGCATAGGCGCCGGCGACCGTGTCGACCATAAAGCGCGGCAGGTCGGCGGCGGAGGGTTGGGCGGCAAGCTGGTCGGAAAGCTCGGTGGCGGCGAACTGCCTGAGCTTGAGCTCGGGCTTAACCTGCTTTTTATGCTTACGACGACGCGGCTTGGACATCCGTCTTTCCTTCCACCTAAATGATTATTCTGGGACGGGGATTAAAAAATCATTTAATGATCCCCGTCCCAAAAAGACTACTTTGCGTCGCCCGGGAATGATTTTTTAATCCCCGTCCCAGAATAATCATTCCCGGGCGCGTTGCTGTTGCCTAGTACTGGCTCTCGTGCTTGCTAAAGAAGTCGAAGCGCGGGGGCAGCGGCTTCACGCGGTGCTCGCCGGGCTTCTCGCCCAGGCTCTCCACAAACTCGTCCGTGGAGGCGAAGATGTTATCCCAGCTAAAGAAGGCGACCGGATCGACGTCGAAGTACTCGCAGATGAGCTCGCAGCCGGCCGGGACGATGCCGTGCATGAGCACGGTCGCCACGCGCAGCTCGGCAAAGGCGTCGACGAGGGCCTGCGTCATTGCGGCGTTTGCCTCGTTACCCTCGAGCTTGTTGGCGGCTTTGGAAGCATCGCTCCAACGCTTGTTGGCGGCGCGCAGGTAGTCGTCGCACACGGCGAGCGCGCGGTGCGTCTCGAACTTGTACATGGCCTGCTCAAAGGCAAGGGCGGCCTGCTCGGCAGCCTCGACCACGGCGGCAGAGGCGGCACCGGCCGGAATGCAACCGTTGCGATAGGGGCTCTCATCGCCCTCCTTGACGGCGACGCCGTAGAAGCAGCTGCGGGCCAGGCGGTTGAACACGCCGGTCAAAAGCGCGCTCTCCTTAAGGGCCGGGTCGATAACGCGCTTGTCGTCGCAGGCGCGCACCTCGTTGCCGTCCTTGTCCTTGCCGGTCACGCGCGTGTCGTATGCCTTGGGGCTAAAGCTCACCGGCTTTTCGGACAGGCCGAGCGACAGCCAATGCGCGCGCATCTGCTCGCAGGTGTAGTGGTTGAGCAGGTCGTCTGCCGGCGGGGGAGGCGTCTGCGAGGACGAGCTGGCCTTTTTGCCCATGTAGAGCAGGTGGTAGCAGGCACTGACGGTACTCTGCGCGAGGTTCCAGCCCAGGGCCTCCCACATGGCGGTCTGCGCGATGCAGTAGAAATAGATGTTGTCCTGACCGATGAACTGGTAAATCTGAGCGTCGTCAGAGCACCACCAGTCGCGCCAGTCGAGCGAGCTGTGCTGGTAGGTGGGCGCGGGTACCTTCGTGGAGTCGGCAGCGGGCTCGCCCATGAGGGCGGCATCCTGGGCGGCGACGCCCTCGGTCACGCCGGCGGCCTTGGCATCGCGCGCGAGCACGGTGCGCGTATAGCTGATGGGCGCCCACAGGCTCTCGGGCCAGCACCAGCAGGTGACGTCGGAGACGCCATCGATCTCGGGCACCGGAACGCCCCAGTCGATGTTGCCGGTGATGCGAAAGGGCACGAGCGCCTTGCCGCTGCGGAAGCGCACGCCACCGTTGGCGAGCACTGCGTGGGCATCGTCGCGCTCCTTCCAGCTGGGGAAGGTGACGGTAAAGCTGCTCTTGTTGCCCTCGGGCTCCAGCACGGTGTGCTCGGGAAGCTGGTCCTCGACGGCGTCGAAGGCCTCGCGGAACTTGTTCTGGATGTAGAGCTGAGCCGGCAGCAGCCACTCCTCCATGGTCTTGGAGACCACGGAGCGAACCTGCGGGTTCTGGGCGAGCTTGGCGGTGTAGGTTTTCATGAAGTCGAGGTAGGCCGGCAGGTCAAAGTAGAGATTGTCGACCGGACGCAACTCGGGCACCTCGCCGGTGAGCTGGCTTTTGGGCGCGATGAGCTCCTCGGGCTCAAACTGGTGGCCCAGATCGCACTCGTCGGCATAAGCCTTCTCGGACTTGCAGCCCTGGATGGGGCAGCGGCCGATGACCTGGCGTCCGTTGAGGAACGTGCCGGCCTTGGCATCGTAGAACTGCAGCGTGGAGCGCTTGGAGATGGTGCCCTGCTCGTGCAGGCGCTCGATAATCTCGGCAGTCACCTCGTTGTGAATCTGCGCAGCCGGCTCAAGACCCGAGCCGCCGTAGATATCGCAGCTGATGTTGTAGTTATTGAGGGTCGCGGCCTGGCGGGAGTGATTGGACTCGACGTACTCGCTAATGGACTTGTCGTAGCCTTCGTTTTCCTTGAGCTTACGGTAGCTCTCCATGATGGGCGAGCCGTAGCAGTCGGTGCCCGAGGTGAAGATGACGTTCTCGCGGCCCAGACGGTCGCGCAGGAAGCGGGCGAAGAAGTCGGCCGGGACAAAGACGCCGCCAACGTGGCCAAAGTGAAGGCCCTTATTGCCGTAGGGTTCGCCGGCGGTAACGATGGCGCGGCGAGGCCAGCTGGGACGGTCGTTCATGGAGTATTTGGATGCCATGGGACTCCTTCGCATATGGTGAGGGCGAGGCCGGGCGCAAGGCCTGGCGGCGCGGTGGTCAATTCGTGCATATCGTTCGACATTATCGCACATGCGGACGGGTACGTGGCAGGGGCGCTATCCTAAGATGCTATGAATGAGATTTCCAACATACACGCGTTTGAAGACGAGGATTTTCTGCACGCCTGCTTTGTGTGGGGGATGGCCGTGCTCGGCGTGTTTGCCGTGTGCCTGGTGCCGGTGTATATGCTGCTGGGCGGGCCTGCGGACCTGGATGCGGCTGAGGCGGGCGGCTGGATGGCTGTCGTGGGCTGGATAGTCGGCTTGGCCGCGATTTCGGCGGCGTCATTTGCCGTGCACGAGCTGGTTCACGGTGTGTTTTTTAAGCTGCTGACGCCCGCGAGTGCGCACGTGACTTTTGGAGCGAACCGTGAGACGTGCATGATCTATGCCTGCGCCGAGGGGATTGTGTATTCGCGCCGGCGGTACGTGGCCATTTGCCTGGCGCCTACGGTTGTTTTGACGGCGGCGTTTGCCCTGGGTTTTGCGTTTTCGGGCTATCCGCTGTTGTGTTACCTGGCGGCGGGCTTGCATTTGTCGGGCTGTGTGGGCGACTGGTATTACGTGCGGACCATTTTGCGCGACCGCCGCATTGTTGCCTGCGAGGACACGTCCTTTGGCGTGCGCTTTTTCGCATGGTAGTCTTTTTGGGATGATTTTTCTGGGACGGGGATGTTGATGAGGCCGTTGTTGTTGCACGCCTGCTGCGCGCCGTGCTCGCTTGAGCCGGTCCGTCTGCTGCGCGAGGAAGGGTTTGAGCCCACGATTTGCTGGACCAACCCTAATATTCAACCTCACGATGAATGGCAGCGGCGTTTGGACGAGCTGCGCCGGTGGTGTGCCGATGGCGACATCGAGCTTATCGAGGCGGGGGAGGACCGCGAGCGCTGGGAGGCCGGCGTGGCGCCGCTGGGTGCCGATCGGCCCCGTCGCTGTCGCGCGTGCTATGCCTTGCGCTTGGCCGAGGCGTGCCGCGTGGCCCAGGAGCGCGGGTTCGAATATGTGGGTACGACGCTCGCCGTCTCGCCGTATCAGTTGTTCGATACCTGTAATGACGTGCTTGAGCGCTTGTCGGCGGCACATGGTCTCACCCCGGTCATTCGCGATTTTCGCCCGTATTATCCCGAGGCCACGCGTCGTTCGCGCGAGCTTGGCATGTATCGGCAGAACTACTGCGGCTGCCGATTCTCGGCCGTCGAGGCGGCCATGGACCGCGCCCGCATCCGCGACGAGCGCAAAGCCGCCAAAAAGTAGTTCGTTTGGGATGTCAGCCTGCTAGGATGTAGAGCGGACTTTAGCTATATAAGGAGTATCCGACGTGTCTATGCGTACCGATGATTTTGACTACAACCTTCCTGAGGAACTGATTGCCCAGGCTCCTGCCGAGCCGCGCGACTCCTGCCACCTGCTGGTGGTGGATCGCAAAGGCTCCCAGGCGGGAACGCCGCTGGAGCATGGCGGCACCGTCGAGCACCGCATCTTCCGCGACATCATCGACTATATCGAGCCGGGCGATGTGCTCGTCATCAACAAGACGCGCGTGATGCCGGCCCGCCTGATCGGTCGCAAGTCGGGCTCGGGCGGCGTGGTCGAGACGCTGCTGCTCAAGCGCCGCGAGGATATTGACCCGCTGGGCCATGTTTGGGAGTGCCTGGTCAAGCCGGGCAAGCGCCTGAAGCCCGGTGCTCAGATTGAGTATCGCGCCGGTGGCGCCCATGCGCCCGAGGGCGCGCCCGTGGTGCTGACGGCCGAGGTCATCGACTTTGTCACCGATAGCCGCGGTGGCCGTCTGGTGCGCTTTGAGCCGGCCGGTTGCAATGCCGCCGGCGAGTCGCGCACGCTCGACGAGGCCATTCACGCCGCCGGTCATGTGCCGCTGCCGCCCTACATTACCGATTACGAGGGCGACCCCGAGAAGTACCAGACCGTCTACGCCATGAAGGAGGAGCACTCGGCTGCCGCTCCCACGGCGGGTCTGCACTTTACGCCCGAGCTCATGGCTGCCATCGAGGCCAAGGGTGCGAAGTTTGCCGCCGTCGAACTCGAGGTGGGTATTGATACCTTCCGTCTGGTGGAGGAGGACGATCCCACGCAGCATGTGATGCACACCGAGCGCTATCACGTGTCGCAGGAAGTTGTCGACGCCGTGCATAAGGCGAAGGCCGAGGGGCACCGCGTGATCGCCGTCGGCACCACCGCAGTACGCTCGCTCGAAAGCGCGTTTGACACGAACGCGCCGGTGTCCGACCCGGCCGTAACAGCACGCTATTTTGAAGGCCGCGAGGACGGCGCCGACACGCTCGGCCGCGGCGACATCGTGGTGCGCGAGAACGCGACGACGCAGCTCTACCTCATGCCCGGTTCGACCTACCACGTGGTCGATGCGCTGATCACGAACTTCCACGTGCCGCGCTCCACGCTCATGATGCTCGTGAGCGCGCTTGCCACCCGCGACCAGATCATGGATGCCTACGCCGCCGCCATCGAGGAGCGCTACCGCTTCTTCAGCTTTGGCGACGCAATGCTCATTTGTTAGTTACGCGGTTCTACGAACCGCGTAACGGCTCGACGCTGCAAACGCCCCTAAGCGGCAATCTGACGTTCAATCGTCGGGCATGACCAGAAGGTCAATGCCCTCCTCTTTCACGTCACCTTGCTCGCTTAGGGGCGTTTTCGCTGACTTCGCCAAAACATTGGCGTTGCCGTGGTTCAACCTGCCAAAAAAGGGACAGGTTTATTTTGGCAGGTTTTATCTGGGCAAACGTTGTTGGCGCAATGGGGACTGGTTTATATGCACCAAGTTGGTGCAAAGTAGCCTGACCCCTTTGCACCAAAAAGTTGCGGTGAGATAGTTCTTGAATTGGTCTTTTTGAGGGCTAAACAGGAACTATCTCACCGCAACTGTGTTGGGGCGTTTTTGGCAACTGGCTTACTTACTCATGAACAGCCAGATTGCGATGATCACCAGGACTACGGCGACGATGCAGACGATGGCGCCGGTGAATTTGATGCGTGAGTCGCGGGTACGCTCGCGCACCGCGTCCTCGGTGGCCTCGAGCTGGGCGACTTCTCGCTCGGTCTCTGCGTGTTCGGCTTTGTCTCGGGCCAAGGATCCTGCAAGCGACTCAGTGATCTCTGGGTGGTCGTGCACCTCGGTCGCCTGTTCGATGATCGACTGCGCATGTGCGGCATCTGCTTGGGCGTTGGCGATGGTCTGCTCTTGGTCGCGGCGTGCCTTGTCCTCGGCAGTGATCTTCTCGCGCAGTTCGCGCTGACGAGTCGCGGCGGCAGTCTTCGCCGTCTGCAGCTCGTCGCGCGCGGCATCGGCTTCGGTCGTCACGGCTTGGTGCGCGCGTTTTGCGTCGGCGATAGGGGCTTGAGCCTGCTCGACGGCCTGCTCGGCTGCGGCAAGCGAGTGCTCAAGGTCGGCGGTGATGCGCGGGACATCTTCTTCGGCTTTACGCAGGGCATCTGCCGTGTCGGAAATCTGCATCGAGAGCTCGCTGGTGCGCACCGTATAGTTGGCGGGATTTGCCGAGGGATTGCGTTGCAGCTCGGCATACTCATGACGCAGCGTCTCGAGCTGGGCGCGCGTGGCGTCGACGGTTTGTTGTGCGGCGGCAATGCCGGCGTCTCGCTCGGCCTTCACCTTGTCGCGGATGCGCTTGGAATCCTCAAGACGTCGAACGAGGCGGTTGCCGGTATCGCGGGAGCTCGCCTCGCGGGCCTCCACGGCGTCGAGCGCGGCCTTCAGGCGGAGCTCAGTCGCGTCATCCTCTGTCTTCATTTGTTCGAGCTGACCCTTGAGCTCTGTCGCTTTGGCGGCGTGGGCATCACGGTCAATCTCGGCGGCCGCTGCAGTCTTTTGGGCCGTGGCAATCGCCTGGCGCTGGTCGGCGACGATCTGGTCGTAGCGGCCTGCGATATCCTGGCGCGTCTCGAGTTCCTCGGCCTGATCGGCAATGCGCTGCTCAAGTTCGGCCAGGTGGGCGCGGGCATCGGCGAGTGCCTTCTTTGCGGCGTTCATCTCGCGCATGGCCGAGGCGCCCTGGGCGATAAAGGTGCCCACGGCGTTAGCGGTGTTTGAGACGGCGCTCCCCAGGTCGTGGCTCGTGGCGGGGGCATGCGAGGTGGTCGGGTGCGCGGTCTCGGCGGCATTCGTATCGGCGGTCTGCGGCGCGGCGATATTGCCGGTGCCGCCTTCGATCACAGAAAAGCCCGCTGCATGCGGGTCGACGGCGTCCGCGCCAATCGTGGGATGCTCGAGTTGCAGGAACGAGGGCATAGTGCTGCCCTGATCGGCAACGGGGGTCTCGCCGGGTACAAACGTTGAGGCAGCCTCGGCGGCTTCCTCTTCCTCGGCGTCGACATCGGCATCGGCGACAGCGTCCTTCATCGCTTTGACGGCATCCATCATGGAGTCCATGACTGCGTCGAGCTCTTCTTCCGAAGACACCTCGATGGGGCCTGCTGCTTGCGGGGCGGCGTCCTTTTCGGGGGCGTCGTCCTGAGCGGGCGCATCGTCGTTTTGCTCGTCGGCATCTTCGACCGCAGGGATTTCCGTCGCAGCGCCGTTATCCAGAGTGGCGTCGTCGACGTCGGTATCATTGCAGGTCGCAGCGTCAGTATCTGCGGCGACGTCTGCGGAATCATCAATATGCTGTTGAGTCTGGGGGTCCAGCTCGTCTGTCATAGGCATGTGCTCCTCATCGTTGTTCGTCACCCTATGATAAAGTCTCGCGCCGACATCCCGCGCCCCGCAGCAAAGTTTCAAAACGTGTTCGATGACTCGTTGCGTTAACAAAAACTCGGTCGCTCTATCCAATTTTTACTTGACATTCCCTTCGCCGAAAGACGTTGCACCGTTCGCCTGCCATGGGCTTTATTTTTCACTTGAACCCGCTAAAGTTGCATGTCAGCTTTTGGCGCGTGAAGTTGGATGCGCGCAGTCGACGGGCGGGCCCGTCGCGATTTGAAAGGACTTTGTATGGGACTTTTCACTGGTAAGACCGTGATCGTCACCGGCGGCGGCAAGGCCACGCTCAAGGACGGTTCCGCCGGCTCCATCGGCTACGGCATCGATATCGCTTTTGCCAAGGAGGGCGCGAACCTCGTCATCACCGGCCGCAACGTCGCCAAGCTCGAGGCTGCCAAGGAGTCTCTCGAGGCTGAGTACGGCGTCAAGGTTCTGCCTGTTCAGGCCGATGTCTCCGCCGGCCAGGACAACGAGGCCGTCGTGCAGAACGTTATCGACAAGGCGATTGAGGAGTTCGGTCGCATCGACGCCGTCGTCAACAACGCTCAGGCCAGCGCCTCGGGCGTGACCATTGCCGATCACACCATGGATCAGTTTAACCTGGCCATTTACTCCGGTCTGTATGCTACCTACCTGTACATGCAGAAGGCCTATCCGCACCTGAAAGAGACCAAGGGCTCCGTGGTCAACTTTGCTTCGGGCGCCGGCCTGTTTGGCAACTACGGCCAGTGCAGCTATGCTGCCGCCAAGGAGGGCATCCGCGGCCTGACTCGCGTCGCCGCCAACGAGTGGGGCAAGGACGGCATCAACGTCAATATCGTTTGCCCGCTTGCTTGGACCGCTGCGCTCGAGAACTTCCAGGATGCCTATCCCGAGGCGTTCAAGGCCAACGTTCACATGCCGCCGGCGGGCCACTACGGCGACGTCGAGAAGGAGATCGGCCGTGTGGTCGTTCAGCTCTGCGGCCCCGACTTTAAGTACATGAACGGCGAGACCGTCACCCTCGAGGGCGGCATGGGCCAGCGTCCGTAGGGTAACGGCGGCTCCTGCCCCCTTCCGGTGCAGAGCATGTCGCGCCCCCTCGGATAGGATCTTGCCTCGTCGTGCATCAACCCTTATTCTTCGCACTCGCTTGCCATTTGATTTGACTATGGCAAGCGAGTGTTTTTTCGTAGTTCCGATTGCGTAGTGATGGTGGTCTAATAGGGCCCAACCATCTGGTCGAATATTCACACGCCCAGATGCCGTTTTAGATTAGAGGTATGAAAGGACAGCCATCATGAAGACCTCGGTTGTCGGGTTTCCCCGTATCGGTCGCCTGCGTGAGCTCAAGTTCGCATGCGAGAGGTATTTTCGCAACGAGCTTTCTGTCGCCCAGCTCGCCCAAACTGCTCGTGAGTTGCGTCTGTCTCATTGGACGGTGCAGCGCGATGCCGGTATCGATTTGATCCCCTCGAATGACTTCTCGTTCTATGACACTACGCTCGACACGGCCGCGCTCTTTGGCCTGGTGCCCCAGCGCTATCGCGCGCTCGGGCTTTCTGCGCTGGACACCTATTTCGCCATGGCCCGCGGCTACCAGGGCGAGGCCGGCGATGTTCATGCACTGCCGATGAAAAAGTGGTTCAACACCAACTACCACTACAATGTGCCCGAGATCGATGATGCGGCAGAGATTGCGCTTGTCGGCAGCAAGCCGCTCGATGAGTATCTCGAGGCCAAGGCCGCCGGCATCGAGACAAAGCCTGTCATCCTTGGTCCGTTCACGCTGCTCAATCTCGCGAACTATACCGGTTCACGTCAGCTTGCCGACGTTGCCGAGCCGCTTGCCAGTGCCTATGCCGATCTTATCACCCGCCTATCCGATGAGGGCGCCGCGTGGATTCAGCTTGACGAGCCGTGGCTGGTTCGAGACCTCGACGAGCAGGATATCGCGCTGTTTAGGCGGCTCTATGCGCCCATCCTCGATGCGCGCGGCAACTCCCGCGTGTTGCTCCAGACCTACTTTGGTGACATTCGCGACTGCTATCGCGACGTGTGCGCGCTGGGCTTTGATGGCATCGGCCTCGATTTTATCGAGGGCGTGCAGACGGCAGAGCTCGTCGCGAATGACGGATTCCCACAGGATAAAGTGATGTTTGCGGGTCTTGTGAACGGCAAGAATATCTGGCGCAACCATTACGCCCACACGATTGAGACCATCGCCGCCTTGCGCGGGGAGACTCGTGCGCCGATTGTGCTCTCCACGTCCTGCTCGCTGCTGCACGTGCCCTACACGTTGGAGCACGAGACCCAGCTCAACGAATCCTATCGCTGCCACTTTGCGTTTGCCGAGGAGAAGCTTGCCGAACTTGCCGAGCTTGCCGAGCTGCTCGACCGCGACGATCCCTCATCCTCGCCTGCGGCGAAGGCTAACACGGCGCTCATGGGCGCCCGCCCCGATAGCGTCGATGAGGCCGTGCGTGCCCGCGTCGCCGCCGTGCCCGCGGGCGCGCAGACGCGCCTGCCCGCTCGTCCCGTGCGAGAGGTTATTCAGAAAAAGGAGCTGGGGCTTCCCCTGTTCCCGACCACGACGATCGGCTCCTTCCCGCAAACGCAGGAAATCCGCTCGATGCGCGCCCGTCGTCGCCATGGTGAGATTTCGCAGCAACGCTACGAGGAGTTCCTGCGTGACCAGATTGCCGAGGTTGTGCGCCGCCAGGACGAGATCGGTCTCGACGTGCTAGTGCATGGCGAGTTCGAGCGCAACGACATGGTCGAGTACTTCGGCGAGCGCTTGAACGGCTTCGTGTTCACGCGCTTTGCCTGGGTTCAGTCCTATGGCACGCGCTGCGTCAAGCCGCCCATCATCTGGGGCGACGTTTCGCGTCCCAAACCCATGACTGTCTCTTGGTCGAGCTATGCGCAGTCGCTGACCGACAAGCCAATGAAGGGTATGCTGACCGGCCCGGTTACGATCCTCAACTGGAGCTTCCCGCGTGAGGACATTCCCGTGCGCGACACCACCCGCCAGATTGCCCTTGCGATTCGCGATGAGGTGCTCGATCTCGAGGCCGCCGGCATCAGAGTGATTCAGGTTGATGAGGCCGCGCTTCGCGAGAAGCTGCCGCTGCGCCGAAGCGACTGGCAGCGCGAGTACCTGGACTGGGCTATCCCCGCGTTCAATCTCGTGCACAGCGGTTGTCGTCCCGAGACGCAGATCCACACGCACATGTGCTACAGCGAGTTCGCTGACATCATTCCGGCGATCGACGCCATGGACGCCGACGTGATTTCGTTCGAGGCCTCTCGCTCCGAGCTCAAGATCCTCGATTCCCTGGCCCAGAACCGCTTCGAGACCGAAGTAGGCCCGGGCGTCTACGACATTCACTCGCCGCGCATTCCTTCCGAGCGGGAGATAGGCGAGGCGCTCGCAAGGATGCTCGACAAGGTTGCGCCCGACAAGCTTTGGGTCAACCCCGACTGCGGGCTCAAGACGCGCAGCAATGCCGAGGTCTGGCCTTCGCTGAGGAATATGGTCGCCGCGGCTCTGAAGCTGCGGGCGCAACGGTAGATGATCGCCGTAGATACGATGCCCGTTTGATGTGTAGGGGCGGCCCGCTCGCGGGACGCCCCTATAATGGTTTGCGTATGAACCGCAACCAAGGAGTTCCAGTTTATGGACCAGAGCCTCTTTAAATTCGACCTGATCGCCGAGGACCCGACCACGCACGCGCGTGCCGGCGTACTGCACACCCCGCACGGCGACATCGAGACGCCGATCTTTATGCCTGTGGGCACCAAGGCAAACGTCAAGGGCATTCCCACCGAGACCGTCAAGCAGCTCGGCGCCCAGATCGTGCTCGCCAATACCTATCATCTGTCCATGCGTCCCGGCGAGGACACCATCGCCGAGCTGGGCGGCCTGCACAAGTTCATGAACTGGCACGGCCCCATTCTTACCGACTCGGGTGGCTTCCAGGTGTTCAGCCACAACGATGCCGTCAAGCTCACCGATGAGGGCGTGCGCTTTATTGTCAACGATTACGACGGCCGCCACGTGTTTTGGACGCCCGAAGACAACATGGAAATCGCCATGAAACTCGGCTCCGATATCTGCATGCAGCTCGACCAGTGCCCGGGCTATCCCGCCACGCGCGCCTACGTTGAGCGCGCCGTTGAGCTGTCGAGCATGTGGGCCGAGCGCTGCTATAAGGCGCATACCCGCGATGACCAGGCGCTCTTTGGCATCGTTCAGGGCGGCATGCACCTGGATCTGCGCCTGCGTTCGCTGCGCCATCTGGAGGAGTGCGGCGACTTCCCGGGCTATGGTATCGGTGGCTATTCGGTGGGCGAGGATCACGAGACCATGTTCGAGACCCTGGCGCCGCTCGTGAGCGAGTACATGCCCAAGCATAAGCCGCGCTACCTGATGGGTGTCGGCAACCCCACCACGCTCGTACGCGGCGTGGGCGTGGGCATCGACATGTTCGACTGTGTGCTGCCGACGCGCACCGGTCGCATGGGTACGGCGTTCTCCAGTGAAGGTCGCCTTAACTTCCGCAACGCGCGCTTTGCGCACGACGACGGCCCCATCGACCCCACCTGCACCTGCCCGGTGTGTACGGGCGGCTACAGCCGCGCGCTCATTCGCCACATGGTTACGCAGAAGGAGATGCTCGGCGGCATTCTGCTGTCGATGCACAACATCTACTACCTGCTCGATCTTATGAAGCAGGCGCGTCAGGCCATTATCGAGGGCCGCTACGGTGCGTTCGTGAACGACTGGATGAACAGCCCTGCGGCGGTGGATTACTAAGAGCGGCGCGGGCGCTTGCAGAGCGCGGGCAACGGCAAGGGGCGAGCGCCGGCCGGTCATCACGTTCGCTAACACCGTCTGCGCGACCGATGACCGATAGCTTGCAAGCACTTGATGCATCGTGGGTACCATACCGAATAGTTGATGTTCGGGCGGATGTTTGGCGCATGGCGTCGACCCCGCCCGCTTTTCTTTTTCTCGATAGGAGTATCCCATGATTAAGAATGAGAACGTCGAGGGCGAGCCAGCCTACGACGAGACGTACCGCCGCGGCCCCGTGGTCATGCGCGGTCCCATGATTCCCAAGGACAACACCTACGCCAACCTGCTGGCGCCCGAGGACTCGACCGACTGGTTGCATACCGATCCGTGGCGTGTGCTGCGTATCCAGGCCGAATTTGTCGATGGCTTTGGCGCGCTTGCCGAGCTGGGCCCCGCGGTGACCATCTTCGGCAGTGCCCGCACGCCCAAGACCGACCCGCTCTACAAGGCGGCGCGCACGGTCGGCCGCAAGATCGCCCAGCGTGGCGTGGCGGTTATCACCGGCGGTGGCCCCGGCATCATGGAGGCGGCCAACAGGGGAGCGGCGAGCGTCAACGGCAAATCGGTCGGTCTGGGTATTGAGCTGCCGCACGAGCAGGGTCTCAACAAATACGTGAATTTGGGCATGGACTTTCGCTACTTCTTTGTGCGCAAGACCATGTTTGTTAAATACAGCTCGGGCGCCATCGTGTTTCCCGGTGGCTTTGGCACGCTCGACGAGATGTTCGAGGTCCTCACGCTGGTGCAGACGCACAAGGTCAAGCGCATGCCGCTCGTTTTGGTGGGAACCGAGTACTGGCAGGGCCTGTTCGACTGGCTCAACGGCCCGGTGATGGACGCCGGTATGATTAGCCCGCTCGATCCGGAGCTGGTGCACATCACCGACGATCTCAACGAGGCCGTTGACATTGCCCTGAGCGGGCTGATGTAGGGTGCTGTGACTGTTGTTATAGTAATGTGAACGGCATACTGATGCTATTTAACATCAGTATGCCATCTAAACTGGGTATACTGATGTAAAAGACGAGGCGAGGAGGTCGCGTATGTCTACTGCAACGGTTAAGCCCACGACGGTTCGCATCGAAGAGGGGCTCAAGGAACAGGCGACTGAGTTCTTGGATACGGTTGGTCTGAGTCTCAATTCGTATCTCAACCTTGCTGTTCGGCAGCTGGTAAATCAGCGAAAGATTCCTTTTGAGATTGTGGGTCGGCCCGAAGTTCCCAATGAGGCAACGAGGCGTGCCATGGTGATCGCCGAAGCTCATGAGTTGGGGATTTTGCCGGACGATAGCCCGTCATTCAATAACGCTGATGAGCTTATATCATTCCTCGATGAGGACTAGCGATGTTTGAGATTAAAGTCGAGGCTCAGTTTAAGGCGGATTACAAACGGACGATGCGCATCCATCCGCAGCTAAAAACCGAGTTTAAGGCGGCAGTCGCAGAGCTTGCAGCTCACGGCTCGCTTCCCGCGGAATATGGCGCCCATGAGCTTTCAAATCCGGGCGGAAACTATAACGGCCATATCGATTTCCATCTATCCGATGGCTTGGTCGATGTGGTCGTTCTCTACTTGCCGCATAAAACTAATCCTGTGATCCGGCTGGTCAGAATGGGCTCGCATGAGGAGCTGTTCCAGGGCCCGCAGGGCTGACTGCCCGCTTATGGCTTGCGACGGGATAGGGGTTGATTGACGGCCGATTGGCCATAACGGCCCCTATTCCACCGTAACTGCTGGAGACGCCTCGTTCGTGGCCGCGACCTCCGGTTCTCCTCTTCGCCGGATTTCGCTCAAAAGCTCGGCTGCAACTTCGCTGCTTTTGAAACGGATGCTGCAGTCCTCTTTCTTAGGGAAAGCCAGTAATGGAATAGTTCCGTACCAGATGGTTTCCTCGTCGATCACTGACGCGCACAGGCGCCCTTCGGCTTCGATGGAATAATCAATGTTCATCTCGGCAAAAATCGCTTTTACGTCATCACGCGGTACTGAGGCAATAGAAATCTTAAGGGCAATCCCGCGGGCGGTGGCGTCCGTGAGTGCGGTAGCGAGCTTCGCGAGGCATGCGGCGGATGCGTAGGGTGCGGCAATCAAAATACTTTTCGATGCGCTCGCGATGTCATCCGCTAAAGCCTCCACTGCTCCTGTTGACCTAACGAGGATGTTTCTATCGACCCGTCTGGTGGCATCCGCTGCAAAGACTTCGTACCCCAGCTTGGCGTAGGTCTTGAGCCTCTTCTGGTACATGCGCGCGAGCATGGGTATCGACAGGTCAACATAGTCGAATATCTCAACCCGCTGTTTGCCCTCGTGACTTCTATGTAGCCTGCCTGCCTGCTGTGTTATGCTGCCGTCCCAAGATATCGGCGTGGCAATGAGTAGCGTGTCAAGGTAAGACAGGTCGAAGCCCTCTCCCAGGAGGCTTTCGGTTGCGACGATGATTCGATGCTCGTGCTCAATGCCGGGAAGACTGTTCAGTATTGCTTTTCTTTCTTTGGCGTCGATTTCTCCGGTTAAAAGTATGGGTTCGTGCCCACGGCTTTGAAGTAACCTGCATAGCTCTTCGGCATGCTTTTTTCTTTTAGATAACACAAGCGGATGTCGGCCGTTTGATGCGGTCTCGAGGGCGTCGTCGACAATTGCTTCGTTTCTTGCGGCGTGTGCACACAGGAGATCGAGAATTTGATTAAAGGATGCCCCTGGCTCGTAGGTGGGTAGTCGAACTCCGGTAAAGCGCGGTCTAACAACGCGCTGAATCCCCTGTTGAACTGCTTGCGTTTTTGGATCAACGACATGGCGAAGCGGGCCACAGAGCATAGAGAGTGCCCGTGTGAGCCCATCCGAACGCTCGGGCGTCGCGGAAAGGCCATATACATATTTAGCTGGAGCGGACTTGAGGACAAGCTCAAGCTGTGGCGCGGCCGCATGGTGGCATTCGTCACAGATGATGAGGCCGTAATCACGAATAAGCTCCTTGGCTATTGGTTCTCCGGTCTGGGGGTCCTTGCCGGATAGCGACTGGAATGAAGCGATGTCGATGAGACGACTTATGGCGGTCTTGCCCCCTCCGATTTGCCCAATGAGCGGAGGCTGCCTTTTGCTGATTCGTCCCTTTGGGGTTCGGACGGGCTCCCTGTTGTCAGTTATGTCGAGAAATCGTTCGAGCTGGGATTTCCATTGGGCAATGAGCGCGGTCTTGGGGACGATAACGAGCGTTGGAAGACCGATAGCAGCAATAAGATAGGCTCCGATGATGGTTTTACCGAAACCCGTCGGTGCAGACATAATTCCGTCTTCATAGACGAGCATCTGTTCAACGGCAATTTGTTGCTCAGGGCGAAGAGTCCCTTTAAATGTCATCACAATTGGATTGCCCGACCTGCGCTTGTCTGAATAGTGGGCAGAAGCGCCGGCTTCTTGAAGCAACCGCTCAAGTTGAGCCTTGCAGCCTCTGGGAATCGCGACGCAGTCATCTCTAAGTTCACTGAGGTCTATGTACCGCGGTTTGCCGAATACTGATTGATGCATAGATTGCGCTCGGAAGAATTCCGGGTTGGCAAACGTTGCAAGCCTGCGGACTTCCATTTGAGCTGCTGGGCTCAGAGACTTTTCGGGGATGTAGAGCATATCGGCTTGCGTGACGGGCAGCGATGATGGGAAGTCCCGCGGCGTGAGCGGGAGCCGCTTTCGCGGCCTCTGGGAATGTGGCGCAGTGGTGTTTGGCGCCGCCGTAGCCGCTATTCCATGCGGTCTATCATCGATGCTCTCAATCAGACTTTGCACCGTCACGCGCGGGATTAACTGGATTTGCGAAAGGTAGAGCCATTGATCGGGAAAGGGCTCAAATTGCTCGTCAACAAATACACTGTTCCCTATTCGCTGCGCTTTTCCTTGAAAGGGTAGCGCTATGAGATTTCCGAAGCCGCCCTCGGGAATGGTGGACTGCGCGGGCAGCATTCGGTCAAAAGCTTCGAAGGTGATTGTCTTGTTGAGCATCGCCGCTTCGGCGATTAGGCTGCTTCCAAAATCTCGTGCAGTCTTTGCGCTGGTGAGCTCTAGGAAGAAAAACCAGACATGTGCGCCGTTGCCTGATCTCGATCGCTCAACGGCAGCATCGATTCCATGGCTTTTTGCGACAAGCCGAATGGCATTGGTCGCTTCTTTCCAATCGGCTCCGTCAAAATCGATGACCAGGACTTTTGTGTTGCTGTCTTTATCGAGAACATATTGACCTATGACGTCGCGGAGTCTGTCGTCATTGCCTCTGAAATGGTCGATGATCGCGGCGTCGCTCAACTCGGGGAAGACGCGGTTGCCGCATTCCGCGCATTTGACTTTCTGATGGCTCGCTTTGGGGCAAATGCCTGACTTCCACTCATTTGTGCAGGCGGGTGTATAGCCGATTCCCCCGTCTTTTCTGCGGTACCCATGAGCGTAAACATCTTTGCGGCCAGTAAAGAGATTGCGAAAGAGCTCGAGTTTGTCGCGCGCTGGGCTCGCGCTGGTGACGATTCCCTCGACCTGTGCCCGTCTATCGAAAGATTCGCCAGCTTTCTCCCATTCTTCGAGCGTTGCATAGCGGATGTCTGGGCCGTTGCTACAGATGACGATTTGGTTGTGCGGCTCCGATACATGAGAAATTGCTTTCTTGAATTGGAATAACGTGTCCCCGATGAGGGCGTATTGATGCGTGACGTTGCTCATATAAATGCCGTCCTTGTCAGGGTTCATTGAAATGAGGGTACGTTATTTTGGTTGTTGGAGCGCTCGGCTCTTGTTTCGGTTCGGTGATAGTGGAGTGCGGCTCCGTGAGTGGTGTTCGGGTGGCGCCAAAGCGTGTGGCGGCTGTTGCGGAATGGGTTTTAGCGGATATGGAGTGGGTTAGAGACAACGGGGAGTTGCCCCCGAATGGGCTGGTGTGCAAAAATGGCAAATATGAGTACTGTTGTTGAAGTAGTATCATATCATCTGAAAAGTATTTAAGACCAATCGCTTGAAATTGGATATGGCCAACCCCCTAAACAGAGCGATTTGGGACATTATGGCGCTCGAAATTGGCGGAAGACGGTAAATTCAGCCAGATTTCGCTGTTACTAAATTGGTAACAGTACTCATATTTGCCATCATTTGCCCACGGGGTATCGCAGAGGGGGTTAGATAAAGCGTCAATCGCCATCAATATCTCGATTGGGTGGCTGAGCGGCAATGAAGTCGCGGCGTAATGGGAAGCGTTCCGCGGCCTTTCGACTAAAACGGCCCTGTTCCCGCCGCAGCTCTTAAAGAAACGCCGGCGCGCCCTGAGTTGGGTGCGCCGGCGTGATGGTTTTGCTGTTGCTGGCTGTACCTCGGTCGCTTGACAGCCCCAGCATGTCCGGTCTTGTCAGGCAAGCCTTTGTTGGCGCTTGACGTTTGCCCAGATAAAACCTGCCAAAATAAACCTGTCCCTAATTGGCAGGTTGGTAGCGGGGGCAATAGCTGATGGCTATGGCATCGACGCCTACGTGGGTGGCGATGGTGCAGCCGATGGGGCCGGTGCCGGCGTCTACGTAGTCTTGGCCCGCGAGCGCTTGGCTGACGAGCTCCTGCTCCTCGGCGGCGCCGGTCGTGAGCACGCGCACGCTGGAGCCCGGATGTTCGGCCAAAAATGCGAGGCAGTCTGCCATGGTGTTGGCGACGATGCGCTTGGCGCCGCGGCCCTTTTTGATGGCTTTGATCTCGCCCGATTTCCACTCCGGCGAAACGGCCAGGCGAATGTTGAGCATCTGCGTCAGCTGGCCGGCGAGCTTGGGGGCGCGGCCGTTTTTGACTAGGTTCTCGAGCGTGCGGGGAATCAGCAGCAGGTGGGCGTCGGGCAGCGTCGCGCGGATCTGCGCCTCGGTCTCGTCCAAGCTGCGGCCGTCCTCGCGCATGGCCAGCGCGTACTCCACCAGCAAGCCCTCGGCGCCCGAGCCGGTGCGCGAATCGATGCAGCGCACGTCGAGCTCGTGGGTCTCGGCGACCAGGCATGCGTTGGAGTAGCAGGCGGACCACTCGCTGCACAGCGAGATAAAGATCGCGCTGTCGTGGCCGTCGGCGAGCACGCGGTCAAAGAGCGCCTTGAACTCGCCGGCGCTCGGCTGCGAGGTGTGCGGCAGCTGCTCGGAGCCGGCCATGCGGGCGACGTATTCCTCGGCGGTGATCTGCACCTGGTCGAGCAGGTCCTCACCCTCAATAATCACATGCAGTGGAATCACGTAAATGCCGAGCTCTTGGGCACGGGCGGGGGAGATGTCCGACGTAGAGTCGGTTATGATGGCAAAAGACATAATTGCACCTTTCGTTGGGACGCCTGCGCGTCGCCTTCAGAGAGCAAGGTGCGTCAAGTATAGTGGAGTTGCTCTACATTGCTAGGTTCAATTGTTGAATAGTCAACAGTTTGAAGCGGTGGTGTGGAAATCATCAACTGGGGAAGAGGGGTGCCGATGGCGGCATTGCAACTTTGCGAGCGGCCGGTTGTGCTGTTCGATTTTGACGGCACGGTGGCCGATACAGGTCGGGCGGTGATGACCTCGACGCGCAAGGCCCTGACTGCGCGCGGGTTTTCCGAAGCGCAGATGGGTGACCTGCGTCGCATGATCGGGCCTCCGCTGTGGAAGAGCTTCCACGACTTCTATGGTTTCTCGCGCGAGGAGTCGCTGGTGGTGGCAGACGAATACCGCGCCTTTTTTGATGAGCTGGGGCCGGAGGAATATCCCGTGTTCGACGGGGTCCCCGAGCTGCTGAATGGCCTTGCCGCGCAGGGACACCACTTGGCCGTGGCTACCTCTCGCATGGAGGCAAAGTGCATTGATATGGTAGGTGAGCTGGGGCTTTGCCAGTTCGAAGCCGTGGTTGGCATGAATCCGCCTCAGGGGCGCGAGACCAAGGCCGATTCGGTCCGCGATGCGCTGGCGGCGCTAGGCGCGAGCGCCGACGACGCCGTGATGGTCGGCGATCGCTTTAACGACGTCGAGGGCGCTCACGCGATGGGCGTGCCGTGCATCGGCATCTATTCGGGTGCGGCGGCGCCGGGCGAGCATGAGGCCGCGGGCGCCGATGCGGTGGTGCACTCGGTGGCCGAGCTTGCTAAACTTTTCGCTATATAAGAACTCAATGTGAGGGGCGGGCATGCTCGTCGCTCATTGGTAAGGAGGTCGTCCATGAATCAGGTGGAGCAGAGCGTTGCCGAGTACGTCGACGAGGTCTGGGAAGGTGTCGTCGCCGATATCGAGCGGTTGGTGAGCTATCCGTCCGTGGCGGTTTCCGCCAATGCGGAGCCCGGCGCGCCGTTTGGCCGTCCGGTCCGCGACGCGCTCGATTGCGCGCTCGGCATCGCGCAGAAGCTCGGCTATCAGACAAGCGACGACGAGGGTTACGTGGGCATTGCCGATATCCCGGGCCGCGGCGACAAGCAGATCGCGACCATCTGCCACGTGGACGTGGTGCCCGCAGGCCCCGGCTGGAACACCGACCCGTTTGCGATGGGGCGTCGCGAGGGCTGGCTGCTCGGCCGTGGCGTGATCGACGACAAGGGTCCGGCGGTGTTGTCGCTCTACGCCGGCGCGTACCTGCTCAAGCACGGCATTGTGCCGCGCTACACCTTCCGCGCGCTGCTGGGCTGCGATGAGGAAGTGGGCATGTCCGACGTTCACCATTATCTGGAGAACTACGCGAACCCCGACTTTCTGTTTACGCCCGATGCCGAGTTCCCGGTCTGCAATGCCGAGAAGGGTCAGTTTGGGGCGACGTTTGTGAGCCCCAAGATTGACGGCGGGCGCATTGTGTCCTGGAGCGGTGCCGAGGCGAGCAACGCCATTCCGTCGCAGTCTATCTGCGAGCTCGCGATTGCCGCCGATGAGCTGCCTGCCCCGGTCGAGAATGCCGATCGCTTGGAGATCACGGCGCTCGACAATGGTCATGCCCAGATATTCGCTCGCGGCATTGGTGGCCATGCTTCGATGCCCGAGGGAACGATCAATGCTGTCGGCCTGATTGTGGCGTATCTGCGCGAGGCCGAGGACACGTTTGGTGCGCGTGACGAGCGCCTGCTGACGCCTGCCGAGCACGAGTTTGTCAAGTTCCTGGCTTTTGTGCATGCGGACACCTATGGCCGCGGCCTGGGCATCGATGCGACGAGCCCGGCGTTTGGCCCGCTTACCTGCAACCCCGGCGTCATCCGTGTGGCGGATGGTCACATCGAACAGATCATCGACGTGCGCTTCCCCGACAGCACGAGCGCAGATACCATCTGCGAGCAGCTTGAGCCGCTCGTGGGCCGTTTTGGCGTGACGTGCCGCGTGGGCCGCGCGAAGGTGCCGTTCTCGGTCTCTGCTGACGACCCGGCCGTGAAGGCGCTTGTCGATACCTATAACGAGTTTACGGGCAAGCATGCTGAGCCCTTTGCCATGGGCGGCGGCACGTACGCGCGCAACTTTGCCCGCGCCGTGTCGTTTGGCCCCGAGGAGACCGGTCTGGAGCTGCCCGCGTGGGGCGGCCAGATGCACGGCCCCAACGAGTGCGCCAACGAGGAACAGCTCAAGCAGGCGCTCAAGATCTATATTGTTGCGATCCTCCGTTTGAATGAATTAGAGTTTTAAGGTTTCGCGGTTTCCCAATCTAAGTTGCGGTGGAATAGTTCCTAGAATGGGCCATTTGATGGCCAAGCAGGAACTATTTCACCGCAACTTTGTTTTTATTGGTGTAAAAGGCGCGCCATGCTTGGCGGCGGGATTGTTATTCGTTTGTAAAGCCCTGCCGCGCTTGCGGTAAGGGTCTATCAAATGACCGTAAGAAACCGCAGATAAGGCGGTCGTCGCCCGATCGGGATCGTATCGTTCCTTTCAGCAAAGCGGGCAGGGTGCCCGCGATTCGTATGTATGAAAGGAAGATCATGCTCGATCAGGCTTATTCTCGTCGTCAGTTCCTCGGCCTCGCTGGTGGTCTTGCCAGCATCGTCGGTCTCGGCCTCGTTGGCTGCGGTGGCTCCAATGCAACCGATGCCGCCGACAAGGGTAGCGCCGCTGCTGCCGAGTCTGTTTCCGGCGAGGTGACCTACGACGGCGCCTCTTCGTTCCAGGCTCTCGTCGAGGCTGCTGCCGAGAAGTTTATGGATGCCAACCCCGACGTCTCCGTCTCCGGCTCGGGTAACGGTTCGGGCAAGGGCCTGACCGCTGTCGCCGCCGGCACCGTCACCATCGGCAACTCCGACGTCTTTGCCGAGACCAAGCTCGAGGCTGACCAGGTCAAGAACCTCGTCGACCACGAGGTCGCCGTCGTGGGCATGGGCCCCGTCGTCTCCAAGAACGTCAAGGTCGACGACCTGTCCCTCGAGCAGCTCAAGGGCATCTTCTCTGGCCAGATTACCAACTGGAAGGAGGTCGGCGGCGACGACGCCACCATCGTCGTCCTCAACCGCAAGGCCGGCTCTGGCACCCGCGCCACCTTCGAAGCCGCCGTCTTTGGCGACGAGACGGTCGACTTTAAGGGCGACGCCGAGCTCGACAAGTCCGGCGACGTCCAGACTCAGATGGGCAGCACCGACAACGCTATCTCCTACCTCGACTTCTCGCACTTCGATGACTCCAAGTTCAACGCCGTCAAGGTTGAGGGCGTCGAGCCCAAGAGCAAGAACGTCACCGACGACTCCTTCAAGATCTGGGCTACCGAGCACATGTACTGCGCGAAGGACGCCGACGAGGCCACCAAGGCCTTCCTGAAGTTCATGCTTTCCGACGACGTCCAGGGCAAGCTCGTCGAGGAGCAGGGCTTTATCCCCGTCTCTGCCATGAAGGTCGTCAAGGACGCCAGCGGCAAGGTCTCCGCTAAATAAGCAATCGCCCCCGGAAAGGTTTGCAATGGCAAAACAGCTGCCAAAGCGCGACCTCGAGAACGTGGGCCTGGGCGTCACGGGCGCGTGCGTAGCGCTCGTGACGCTTGTCGTTGCCGCGCTCATCTTTATGGTCGCCCAAAAGGGCCTCTCGGCTTTTGTTAAGGATGGCGTTTCGGTCGTCGAGTTCTTCACCGGCACCAAGTGGGACCTGGCCAACACGGCCGAAAATGGCCTGCCCTATGCCGGCGCCCTGCCCCTGATCGTCACCTCGTTTGCGGTCATGGTACTCTCCACGCTCATCGCGCTGCCCGTCGCCATCGGCTCTGCCATCTTTGCGGTCGAGATCCAGCCCAAATTTGGCTCCAAGGTCTTTCAGCCGCTTATTGAGCTTTTGACCGGTATTCCCTCGGTCGTCTTTGGCCTGATCGGCTTTCACGTGGTCGTCGGCCTTATGAAGAGCGTTTTCCACGTGAGCACGGGCCTGGGCATCTTGCCCGGCGCCATCGTGCTGGCCGTCATGATTCTGCCGACGATGACCACACTTTCGGTCGATGGACTGCGCGCCGTGCCCGACAGTTACCGTCAGGGCTCGCTCGCGCTGGGCTACACCCGCTGGCAGACCATCTGGCACGTGGTGCTCAAGTCCGCCATGCCGTCGCTCATGACCGCAGTCATCCTTGGCATGACCCGCGCCTTTGGCGAAACGCTCGCCGTGCGCATGGTTATCGGCGGCATCGAGGCCATGCCGGCATCGCTA
Source organism: Collinsella sp. CLA-AA-H302 (assembly GCF_040093305.1). NCBI lineage: Bacteria > Bacillati > Actinomycetota > Coriobacteriia > Coriobacteriales > Coriobacteriaceae > Collinsella > Collinsella sp. CLA-AA-H302. The sequence continues at coordinate 97,294 of NZ_JBBNJW010000005.1, read as the reverse complement.
CTGTCGCCAGCCTCGACCATTACCACCACGCTCACCACGTCCATGGCGGTCTATGCCGAGGGCTCGGCCCAGGACGACGTCTTGTGGGCGCTCGGCCTGCTGCTGATGGGCATGAGTCTCATCTTTATCCTGATCATCCACCTTATCGGCCGCAAGGGGGCGAAGGCTCGTGGCTAGCACGCGCATCCACATCGACGAGGCGAGACTCGGGCGTGTCCAAAAGCAGGACCGCATCGCCACGGGCGTGTTGACGGCAATCGTCGCCATCGTCATGCTCATTGTCGTCTCCATGGTGGCCTACATCCTGTTCGAGGGCATCTCGACGCTGTTCCAACCGGGCTTTCTCACGCAGCCGTCGCGCGCCAACGGAACCCAGGGCGGCGTGCTCTACCAGCTGTTCGACTCGTTCTACCTGCTGCTGATCACCTTAGGTATCTCGGTGCCCATCAGCCTGGGCGGCGCGGTCTTTTTGGTTGAGTACGCGCCCGATGGGCCCATCCGCGACATTGCCTCCACCGCCATCGAGACGCTGTCCTCGCTGCCCTCCATCGTCGTGGGCATGTTCGGCTTTTTGGTGTTCTCGGTGCAGCTGGGCTGGAAGTACTCCATCATCTCCGGCGCCGTCGCGCTCACCATGTTCAACATCCCCATCCTGGTGCGCGTGATCCAGCAGGCGCTCGAGGACGTGCCGCAGGCCCAGCGCGATGCATGCCTGGCCATGGGTCTTACTCGCTGGGAGGCTACGCTGCACATCCTGATTCCCGAGGCCATGCCCGCCATCGTGACCGGTATCGTGCTTTCGGCCGGCCGCGTGTTTGGCGAGGCCGCGGCACTGCTCTTTACCTCGGGTATGAGCTCGCCGGTTCGCCTGAACTTCTTGAGCTTTAACCTGTCGAGTCCCACTTGCGCCTGGAATGTGTTCCGCCCCGGTGAGTCGCTTGCCGTGCACATCTACAAGATCTATGGCGAGGGCAGCCCCGAGGCTCAGCAGATCGTTTGGGGCACCGCGGCACTGCTGATGATTTGCGTGCTGCTGTTTAACGTAGTCGCCCGTATCGTGGGCAAGCAACTGGCAAGGAAGATGACGGCCGAATGAGCGAGATGAATGCAACGCCCGAAACCGAGGCGGCCACGTCTGAGACCCAGGACTTTCTGTGGAGTGTGGGGGAGAGTGAGAAGCGCGTGCGCGTGAGCGGCAAGGCCGTGAGCGACGAGGTCGTGCTCTCCACCAAGGGCGTCAACGTGTACTATGGCGACCACCATGCGCTGCACGACACATCGCTCGACTTTCACAAGGGCGAGATCACGGCGCTCATCGGGCCTTCTGGCTGCGGCAAGTCGACCTTTTTGCGCAGCCTCAACCTTATGAATCGCGAGATTCGCGGCTGCCGCGTGGAGGGCGAGATTAACTACCGCGGGCGCAACATCAACACGCGCCGTGAGAACACGTACGAGCTGCGCCGCTCCATCGGCATGGTGTTTCAGCAGCCCAATCCGTTTCGCAAGTCCATTCGCGACAACATCACGTTTGCGCCCAAGCGCCACGGCATTACTGACCGCGACGAGCTCGATCGCATGGTCGAGGAGAGTCTGCGCGGCGCGGCGCTGTGGGACGAGGTCAAGGATAAGCTCGACAAGAGTGCCTACGCGCTTTCGGGCGGCCAGCAGCAGCGTCTGTGCATCGCGCGCACGCTGGCGCTCAACCCCGACGTGATCTTGTTTGACGAGCCCTGCTCGGCGCTCGACCCCATCTCGACGCTGGCGATCGAGGACCTGATGTCGTCGATCGTGGCCGACCGCGCCATCGTCATCGTGACGCACAACATGGAGCAGGCGTCGCGTGTGTCCAACCGCACGGCGTTCTTCTACATGGGCGATATGGTCGAGTACGACGAGACCGACGAGATTTTCCAACGGCCCAAGGATAAGCGGCTGAATGATTACCTCACCGGCATGTTCTCCTAGTCCGGGACATGCTTGAGGCCCGCGGCGGCCATGGTTGCCGCGGGACTGATTGGAGAGGCGGGTCATCTCTTGCGGGAGATGGCCCGCCTTTTTGTGTCGTGTGCGCCCCGCCTTTTCGCTGCTATCATGGACAACGTTGAATTTCTACGAAGGAGCAGGGCATATGGCGATTCTTTTGGGATGCGATTCCATCAGCCTAGAGTTTCCCACCAAGCATATTTTCGATAGCGTGACGCTCGGCGTGGGCGAGGGCGACCGCATTGGTATTGTCGGTAAAAACGGCGACGGCAAGTCGACGCTGCTGAGCGTGCTCGCCGGCACGCTGGAACCCGACGACGGACGCGTGACGCATCGCCGCGGCACCACGATCGGTCTGCTCGGCCAAAAGGACAACCTGGTCGATACCGACACCGTGCATCATGCCGTTGTGGGCGACACGCCCGAGTATGAGTGGGCGTCGAGCCCCCGCACGCGTCAGATCCTCGCCGGCCTCATCAGCGATGTGCCCTGGGAGGGCACGGTGGGTGAGCTTTCGGGCGGTCAGCGCCGTCGCGTGGACCTCGCGCGCCTGCTGATCGGCGACTACGACGTGCTCATGCTCGACGAGCCCACCAACCACCTGGACATGCGCACCATCAACTGGCTCGCGCGTCACTTAAAGGCCCGCTGGCAGCGCGGCCAGGGCGCGATGCTCGTGGTCACGCACGACCGCTGGTTCTTGGACGAGGTCTGCACCAGCATGTGGGAGGTCCACGACGGCCAGGTCGATCCCTTCGAGGGCGGTTACTCCGCATATATCCTGCAGCGCGTGGAGCGCGACCGCATGGCCGCCGTTACCGAGGAGCGCCTTCGCAACATGGCGCGCAAGGAGCTCGCGTGGCTGAGCCGTGGCGCCCAGGCGCGTTCCACCAAACCCAAGTTTCGTGTGGATGCCGCTCGCGAGCTCATCGCCGACGTGCCGCCCGTGCGTGACGAGCTGGAGCTCAAGCGCCTAGCCGTGAGCCGCCTGGGCAAGCAGGTTATCGATGTGGTCGACGTGGATGCCGGCTATGCGGATACCGATGGCGCGCCCAAGCAGGTGCTCTCCGACGTGACCTGGCTCATTGGTGCGGGCGACCGCTATGGTCTTTTGGGCGAGAACGGCGCCGGCAAGTCGACGCTGCTCGACGTAATCCGGGGCAAGATTGAGCCTACCCGCGGCCGCGTGAAGATCGGCCAGACGGTGCGCTTTGGCATGCTGTCGCAGCAGCTCGAGGAGCTCGAGCCCTACATGGGCGACACGATCCGCGAGGTGCTCAGCAACTATAAGAAGTACTACGTCATCGACGGCAAGGAGACTTCGCCCGAGAAGCTTTGCGAGCGCCTGGGCTTTACGACCCAGCAGCTCTGGAGCCGCATCGGCGATCTCTCGGGCGGCCAGCGCCGTCGCCTGTCGCTGCTGCTGACGATCCTGGACGAGCCCAACGTGCTCATCCTGGACGAGCCCGGCAACGACCTGGATACCGACATGCTGGCGATTGTCGAGGACTTGCTGGACGGCTGGCCCGGCACGCTGATTCTGGTTACGCACGACCGCTTTTTGATGGAGCGCGTGACCGACCAGCAGTGGGCGCTGCTCGACGGCCACCTGACGCATATGCCCGGCGGCGTCGACCAGTACCTGCGCCTGTGCAACGCCACCGCCGAGGGCGAGCCCGTGGGTGCACCGAGCGCCAAGACCGGTACGTTCGACACCGGTGCCGCGGCAGCTGCGGCCGAAAAGCCCAAGTCGAGCGGTCAGCCCAACGGCCTTTCCAATGCCGAGCGCCAAAAGCTCCGTCGTGAGGTGAGCTCGCTCGAGCGCAAGATGGAAACGCAGCGCGCTCGCGTGGAGGAGGCCGAGGCCGCCATGGCCCAGGTTGATCCCACCAACTACACGGCGCTCGGCGAGCAGCAGGCAAAGATCGACGAGGCCCACGCCGCCATGGACGAGCTGGAGATGGCGTGGCTCGAGGCGAGCGAGAAGCTCGAGGGCGAGGAGTAGGCGAGGATGATCAAGGCCGCATTTTTCGATATCGACGGCACGCTGCTGAGCTTTAAGACGCACCGGATTCCGGCTTCGACACAGCAGGTGCTCGACAGCCTTCATGAGCAGGGGATTGCGTGCGTGATCGCCACGGGTCGCCCGACCTATCAGATGCCCGATTGGCTGTTCGATCTTGGTTGGGATGCGTACATCACACTTTCGGGTCAGCACTGTTTTGATGCCAAGGGCGTTTACCGCAGCTGCCCGATCGATTCGGACGACGTCGCGGCGATTGTGGACCAGGTGGCGCAGGGGCGCTATGACTCGCTGTGTATGCAGGGCGAGAACTCGTTTGTGAACCGCCTGTCCGAGCGCGTGGTGGCTGCTGCCGACAATGCCGGAATCTCGTATCACGAGGAGCCTTTCGAGCACGCTTTTGATGCGCCGGTCTATCAGTTCTGCGCCTTTGTGGACCCGGCTGACCAGGGTATGGTGACCGACGTCCTGTCGCATTCGACAACCACGCGCTGGTGCGACCTGTTCTGCGACATTATCCCCGTCAACGGCGGCAAGGACCTAGGCGTGGCGGCGACGCTCGAGCGCCTGGGCATCGATGCGAGTGAGGCAATCGCCTTTGGCGACGGCGAGAACGATCTGTCGATGTTTGCGGCCGTGGGCACGAGCGTGGCCATGGGCAATGCGCAGGACACCGTGAAGGCAGCGGCAACCTACGTAACGACCATCGTGGACGACGACGGAATCTACAACGCCGCAAAGCACTTCGGTCTCGTGTAGCTGCGGACTCGGCACTTAGGGACGTTCCTTTCCTGCCGGCAGTCGGGGACACTCCTCGCCAACCCGACCGGCGAGTCGGTAAAGACTGCCTCCGACGACTAGTCGTTTAAGAACGTCCCCAATGACTATGTTTTGTGAAACATGGCTAACTTTTTAAGCATCTAGTAAGACATGGGCAACTTTTGCGGTAAAGTAAATCAAACAAAAGTATCCAAAGGCTAACTAGAAGCCATCGCGAAAGGCGGCCCATGGCCCTGCGTGAATCCGGAGAAGACTATCTCGAATCTATCTATGTGCTCTCGGAGCGCCAGAGCACCGTTCGCTCGATTGACGTTGCCGAATACCTGGGCGTAACCAAGGCAAGCGTCTCTAAAGCCATGGCGACGCTGGAAAGCAACGGCTACGTGGAGATGGGCAAACGCGATGTGCATCTGACGGAACGCGGTCTTGAGGTTGCCCGTCAAATGTGGGAGCGCCACTGCTTTTTCGTGCGGTTGCTCGAGGACGCAGGCGTTTCGGCAGAGGTTGCCTCGCAAGAGGGCTGCCACATGGAGCACTGCCTAAGCGAGGAGAGCTTCGAGAAGCTGAGGTCGATGCTCGCCAGGGAAGAGACGTCGAACTCAACAACGGAATCCTAACAGGTCCCCAGTAGCGCGGAGTTCGCGCAAAGCGCGAACCAGCGAAAAGGGGAGAGGGGGCTCGGACAATAACGAGCCCGACGCAGTCCAAAGTGCAGCAATCGGTGCGTGACGTCACCACAGCTGGGCTATCTCTGCGTCCCCAAAGAGGCGCGCCTCCCGCGCCGGAACGGCGCGGGACAGCGACCGGGATCAGTGGCCCCACCAACTAAGTCCAACTCAGACAAGGAACCCCGCCAGCAAGCGATGCCCAAGAACCACCAGCAACGTCACCGCAGCCCGGTCCCGGCCGGAAGGACCACAGACGCTACAGGTTCTTGACACCCATCGCGCGCATGGCGTTCAGGATGGCGATGATTGCCACGCCCACGTCGCCAAAGACGGCAAGCCACATATTGGCGATGCCGAGCGCCGCGAGCACCAGGATCAGCAACTTAATACTCAGCGCAAAGATAATGTTCTGCCAAACAATTGACATGGTCTTGCGCGCCACGCGGATCGCGCGGGAAATGTTGGACGGCTTGTCGTCCATCAGCACCACGTCGGCGGCCTCGATCGCGGCGTCCGAGCCCATGGCGCCCATGGCAATGCCCACATCGGCACGGGTGAGCACGGGTGCATCGTTGATGCCGTCGCCCACAAAGGCGAGCTTACCTTTACCCGACTCGGCCGCCAGCAATGCCTCGACACGCTCGACCTTGTCGCCCGGCAGCAGCTGCGCGTGGAACTCGTCGAGCCCCAACTGTTCGGCAACGGACGCAGCCACTTCCTCGCGGTCGCCTGTGAGCATGACGGTACGGTTGATGCCAGCGGCGTGCAGGTCGCGGATCGTCTGCTCGGCATCGGCCTTAACGGTGTCGGCAATCACGATGTGGCCGGCATACACGCCGTCCACGAGCACGTGGAGGATCGTGCCGACAACCTCACAGTCCGGCGCTTCAACGCCGGCCGTGGCGAGCATCTTGGCGTTGCCGACGACGACATGCTTGCCGTCGATGGTCGCCGTCACGCCGTGGCCCGCGTTATTAGCGGAATCCGTCACGCGCGTGGGGTCGAGCTCGCCCTGGTAGGCGGCGCGCACTGACTGCGCGATAGGGTGATCGGAGAACGACTCGGCAAGGGCGGCGACTTCGAGCAACGACTGCTCGGTATAGCCGGCCTCGGGGTGCACCGCGACGACCGAGAACGTGCCGTTGGTGAGGGTGCCCGTTTTGTCGAAGACGACGGTGTCCACATCGGCGAGCGTCTCGAGGTAGTTGGAGCCCTTGATGAGGACGCCCAGCTTGGACGCGCCGCCGATGCCGCCAAAGAAGCTCAACGGTACGCTGATCACGAGGGCGCACGGGCAGCTGACGACCAGGAAGGTCAGACCGCGCAGAATCCAGTCGGACCAGGCACCGGTGACCAAGCCACCACCGAGCGCGAGCACCGCGGCAGCGCCGGTGACGGCGGGGGTGTAGGCGCGGGCAAAGCGCGTGATGAAGTTCTCGGTGCGTGCCTTTTTCTCGCTGGCGTTTTCCACAAGCTCCAGGACGCGCGCGACGGTGGACTCGCCAAATGGCTTGGTGGTGCGCACATGGATGAGGCCCGTCATGTTGATGCAGCCGCTGATGATATCGTCGCCGGACTTTGCGGGGCGGGGGACTGGCTCGCCGGTAAGGGCGGCGGTATCGAGCTGTGTCTCGCCTTCGACGATGATGCCGTCGATGGGCACGCGCTCGCCAGGCTTGACGACGATGACGGTGCCGACGGCGATGTCATCGGGGAAGACTTGCTCGAGCGTGCCGTCGGGCTGCTCGACGTTAGCGTAGTCGGGCGCGATGTCCATCATGGCACTGATCGACTTGCGGCTCTTGCCCACGGCGTATGCCTGGAACAACTCGCCGACCTGGTAGAACAGCATGACAGCGGCGCCTTCGGCCATGTGCGGGTCGGTGTCGGGGAAGAGCACCATGGCAAACGCGCCGATGGTCGCGACGGCCATGAGGAAGCTCTCATCGAAGGCCTTGCCGCGGCGGATGTTGTTGAACGCCTTTTGGAGCACGTCGTAGCCGGCAATTAGGAACGGCACCAGGAACAGCACGAAGCTGGCGTAGATGTCACCCGGGGTGCCGAATGCGGCGGTAAGGGTACCGAGCTCGTCGAGGGCGTACACCACCGCAAAAATGCCTAGCGCTACCAGGATACGGTTGCGCTTATGCTCAAGGGACTCTTTCTTCTTGCGCTTCTTCTTTTTCTTTTTGGGATCGGCGGCTGCCATGATTCAAACCTCCCATTTGAGTGTATGAACACTTGCTCATATAATTTCGCGAGCAAAGGCCGCGGCAAGCGCGGCCTTACAGGTCAACGTATGCGCGGGTTAGAGAATGATCTCGCAGTCCGGCTCGGCGTCGGCGGTGAACTCAACGACGCGGTCTAGGACCTCGTCGAACTCGGCGTCGTCCGCCTCGAGCGTCAGCTTCTGGGTCATAAAGTTGACCGAAACGGACTTGACGCCATCGAGCTTAGTCAGCTCGTCCTGAAGTTCACGCGCGCAGTTGGCGCAATCGATCTCGTCGAGCTTGAACTGTTTTTTCATGGTGGGTTCCTTTCCCTGTGTTAGCGGTCTGGGTGCCGGCCGCGCTGATACCGTGGTTGATTGCTATTCGCAGATATGGCTCATGCCCTGGTTAAGCATGGTGTAGACGTGATCGTCGGCGAGCGAGTAGAGGATATTGCGGCCGTCGCGGCGGAACTTGACCAGGTGCGACTGCTTGAGCGTGCGCAGCTGGTGCGACACCGCGGACTGCGAGGTCGCGGTCGCCTCGGCGATGTCAGCCACGCAGAGCTCCCGGCCCATGAGGGCGTAGAGGATCTTGATGCGCGTGGTGTCGCTGAAAACCTTAAACAGGTCGGCGAGGTCGTAGAGAAGCTCCTCGTCGGGAAGGTCCTCGGGCGAGCAGGTGGTGGTGATCACGGGCTCGGTGGCCTCGATGTCGGGCTTTGTTTCATCTGCGTGGTCGCTCATTGCAATATCCTTTCATATGAACATGCGCTCATATAACTTACTTCCGAGTATATGAGCGCATGTTCATATGTCAATATCGTTTAGGCAATCCGTCGTACAAAATGATGAGGAAAAGCGGATGAGATCCCGTACTAAGCGGTTTTGATAGGTGATGCCGGGGTGGGTGCCCCTGCGCCGTGCAAAAATTGGAGTATTCTGCAATGATAGGGGGTCTGTTAATTTATCACAGGCCTAATAATGCAGCTAAAGAGTTATCTTAGGGTGGTAAACCGATGAGTTCTTCCTCAAATGTTGCCTAACGTTCTCACACAAGAGTGATTTCGCTTCACTTTTGGATCCGCTCGAGGGTGATGGACACCCGGTCCTGCTGAATACTCGCAATTTTGCACGTCGCTAGGGTACCCACCTTGTTAGTCAGCCTAGTTTCCGGCCCCGAAGACCCTGCCCTCGGGCGTGAACCTGCTTGTTTGGTTGAGTGATGGGCTGTCGGGTTCGGCAGTCTGCATGTCATCGATTGCCGGAGCCTCGTTAATCGTCGGATCGTCCAATGTGATGCCTTCGAGCATTGCTTTTTCGAGGTCGATTCGTTGACGCTCTTCGGAATCCTGGCGAAGCTCCTCCTGGATTCGTTTCTTTTCCTCAATAAACCTTCTGAGCACAAACAGTCTCAGGTCCTCTTGCATGATTTGAAAGTCTTTTGGCAGACGCGAGGGGCGTATACCTTCTTTTCGTTGGATTGCCTCCATGACCCTAACGAAAGAGCTGGCATGCATAAAGGAATAACGGCTGACGGTGATGATTCCGTAGCCCATGGACGCAAGTGCGTTCTTGCGTTCTTCGTCGATGGCGCGGTCTTCTTCCGCGTCGTGATAAAAACCGTTGTATTCAATATCTGTTCGAGATTTCTTCAGATATGCATCCATAAAGAACTTATTGCGTCTCGTGAGATTCTTTGCGGCAGCGGTGACCTGCACCTCGTAATCGGTCTCAATTCCCTTAATACCAAGCCCTCCTTCGCTTTTGGGCAGCGTTAGCATCATGACAAAGGCCGTTTCCATAGGAGACCGGCATCCGTCGCGCACACATTGGATCGCCTTTCGGGCAAGGGCCAAACCGTCGCATCTGGTAATGGAATAAAAGAACTGCTTTAGCCTCTCGGTCGAGGTAAGCGCGAAACGCTCGGTATAGGAGGTGGAAGAGCCGGTTTCTAGGGAATAAGCGCCGCACAGTTCAAAGTAGTACTCCACTAGTTCGCGAAAAGGGAGATAGGTGGCGGCCTGAAGTGCACAAAGCTCAACGCCAACAACGAAGACGCCTTTTCCGAGCTCTATAAAGCGTGAGTTTGAGAATCGCTTTGACGAAACGTGGCATTGACAGTTCATCGCGTAGCGCGCGTTCCTGCGATCAAACACCATTACCTCGAGGGAATCGTTTGCGTCGAGGGCAACATCATGTTTGGCAAGCCATTCTGCGGCTGCGTCGAGGAGTGCTCCGCTGGGGCATGATTCGTAAATTGCGGCAGGGCTGCAGGACTCGATGTCTTTCGCAGACACCGAATGCGCGGCTTGGTAGACCGCTTTTGCAGTGGTATGTGACAATACGATACTCATGGTATATATCGTGTCAGCTAATGCCGTGTTGATGGCGCTGAGTGGGAAAGCCGTTTTAGCGGTCTAACCAAATGCTGTCCAAAAGCTTGACGCGATTATGGGTTGATGCGCCCTTAATAAATGTTTTCGCAGCTTGGCTATAGCATAGAAATACTCAATTGCTGCACATTTGGTATCGATGTATCGCCATCCGAACATAAATCACGTGTCGGGAAAGTGCCGAAATAGTTAAATAAATAGGGTTCAGAATTTGTGAAGAGCGGGCCTGCCTATGGAACGTAGGGCGGCCCCGCTGCGGGGTTTCCCGCCGCGAGGCCGCTCGTGAGCAAGCAGTGTTTGTCGCAGGCGTTGTTATTTCGCAAACAGGTTCTTGAGGTTGAACTCGGCCTGGACGGTACGGAGCATGAGGTCGGTGTCGTCGAGGCCCAGGTGCTGCTCGTTGGCGTCGGCGGCGAGGGTGCCACGGCGGCGCGCCCAGTTCTCGAGCGCAGCGGGCGCGGACTCGCGGGGGAGCGAGCGCACGTCGGCGTCTAGGCTGCGGCAGATCTGGCGCGAGTCGATGACGACGATCTTGCCTGCGCGGCGTGCCTCGGCGTAACCGTCCAGATGAATTTTGAACCAGCTGTCCTCGAAGGCGGCATTGTGTGCCATGTACGGGTACTTCTTCATGAGCTTGAGCAGCTGCTTCTGCAGCTCCTTGTTCTCGCGGAACGGCTTTTTGCCGTCGATGTCGTCCCAGGTGATGTGATGGATGTTCGATAGCGGTACATCCTCGCCGCGGTAGATGTCGGGCAGGCCGCAGTAGTGTGCTTCGGCGTCATGCGGCACGGCGTCGCTGGTGAGATCCATGATCTCCCAGCCCACGTTGATGATATAGCCGCGCTCGGGTGCACGGCCGGTGGTCTCGATGTCGATACCGAGCACGGTGCCCTGGATGGGCTTGCGGGCGTAGGCCACGCCGAGCGCGTCGCGGTCGCCGCGGATCTCGCGCATGACCGATGCGGCGGTACGCTTTTGCATCTTACCGATGGCGGCGCAGGTGTCGGCATCGGACAGGCCGCGCGAAAGCGTCGCGGGTGTCACGTTGCGCAGGCGTGCCTCGCCAATCTGGTCGCACAGGTCGCGGTTGCGGTCAGCCAGGTCGCGCACGGTGGCAAAGTCGAAACCGGGGTCGCCCTCGGCGGTAAAGTACTCGGTTTCGAGCACCTTAAGGGCCTCCTCGCCCTTCTGGCGCTCGGACTCCATGGCGCCGTGATCGCCATAGATAAACATGGGGATAAACGGTTGGCGTTCGTATTCGATTGCTTGCGAAACGTTCATAGGCTGCTCCTTGGACGGGCCGCGTCGTGCGGCTCGGGGTTACTGAGTTGTGGCGAGATGATAGTTTACCATGGGCAACTATTGGCACCGCGCCCGGGACAACTACAATACCCTAGTTGACCGCTAGGACTTTTACAATGTTGCCGAAAGACACGAAAGGTTCCATCCGTCATGGATTTACTGATTGATATTCTGCTCGACGCCGGTAAGGACACGCTCTCGCTGGTGCCGTTTTTGTTGGTGACGTATCTGGCCCTCGAGACGCTGGAGCATGTGGCGGGCGACCGCGTCAACGGCGCCATCAAACGCGCGGGCGCCGCCGGCCCCGTGGTTGGCTCGTTGTTGGGCATGGTGCCGCAGTGCGGATTTTCGGCCATGGCAGCAACGCTGTACGCCGGCCGTGTGGTGACGCTGGGAACGTTGGTGGCGGTGTTCCTCTCGACCTCCGATGAGATGCTGCCACTGTTGCTTGCCGAGCAGGTTCCCGTGCAGACTATGGCGATGCTTTTGGCTTCGAAAGCGCTGATCGCGCTGGTCACGGGCTTTATCGTGGACGCCGCCACTCGCGGCCTGCGTCGTAACGCTCGCGCGCATGCGGCGATTCGCCGTACCGTGCTGGGAACCGCGGCCAACCCGGCCCACGTGAACTGCGCGCACGACGACCACACTGGTGGTGACATCATCGACGAGGTGGCCGAGGCGGGCGTGAGCGCCGACCACATCCACGAGTTATGCGAGCGCGACCATTGCGGTTGCGATGATGATGAAGATGAACATGAGCGCGACCACGGACACAGCCATGATCACGGTCACACGGGCGAGCATGAGCACCACCACGGCCACAGCCACGACCACTCTCACGAGGGTGCGCCCGTTCTGTCGATTATTCGCAGTGCGATCTCGCACACCATACAGGTATCGGTATTCATTTTCCTGGTGACGCTGATTCTGGTCGCCGTGCTCGAGACCTTTGGCGAGTCCGCAATCGAGCAGTTCCTGCGCGGTAACGAGACGCTTGCGGTCTTGGGCTCGGCGCTTGTCGGCCTGATTCCCAACTGCTCGGCCAGCGTCGTCATCACGCAGCTGTATCTGGAAGGCGCGCTGCAGCTGGCACCGATGCTCGCCGGCACGCTTATCTCCGCCGGCGTGGGCTACCTGGTGCTGTTCCGCACCAACCGCAGCGCCCGCGAAAACGTCGTGTTCCTGATCATGATGTACGTCATCGGCGCGGGCTGGGGTCTTATCCTTTCTGCCTTTGGCCTCTAAGTAGATTTTTGGGGCATGCCTTAAAATCTACCATCATGACCTGGGCATTTCTCGAACACAAAGCAAAAAGGTAGATTTTAGGCATGTCCCAAAAATCTACCTTGTTTAGCGTAACAGCTCGGCAAGGTTGCGCTTAAAGCGGGCGCGGTCTTCGCTGGTGAAGGCTGCCGGACCGCGGGTGCGTCCGCCGGCGCGGCGCACCTTCTTTTCCTCATGGCGAATAAACAGCTGCATGTCGATGGTCGCTTTATCGTAGACGCGCCCGCGCACGCCGATGGCGGCGGCATCGCGTCCGAGCACCATGCTCGCCAGGCCTATGTCCTGTGTCACGACTACGTCGCCAGCCTGCAGGCGCTCGATAATGGCAAAGTCGGCGCTATCGGCTCCCACACTCACATCGAGCGTCGTGACCCAAAAGCCCCGACGCGCATGCTCGGCGTCGCGCGGATCGTCGCGGCGAATGTGGCGTTCCAGGTTCTGCGTGCTGTTGCCGGCGATAACGACGGCAACGCCCGCCCTCCGCGCGCAGTCGATCGACTCGCGCGTGACCGGGCAGGCGTCGGCATCAATAAAGAGTGTCCTTGGCATCTAGTGCACCAGTTTGCCAAATTGAATAGCGCGAACAATCAGCGTCACGCCAAACACTAGCAGCGCGGCACCGCTAAAGATGACGAGCATCTTGGCCGACCACAGCGGATAGATAAACACGAACATGCCCGCGATGATGGAGAGCGCACCGCTCAGGATGGCGAGGGCGCGGTTGGCGGAAAGCTCGGATTCCAGAATCGACATGACGCCCTCGACGATCCAGCCAAAGCCGGCGACGACCACCACAAGCGTGGTGAGCGTCGCGGTCGAGAAGGCCTGGTTGCGCAGGATTATGACGCCGCCCAGAATGATGAGCAGGTTGGAGATGATGCTCGTTACGCGCCAGCCGGCGGGCAGCAGCGGCTCAAAAATGGCGGTGAACAGCCTAATGGCTGCCGTGATAATAAAGTAGAAGCCCAGGACGGTCGTCAGGAAGATGAGGGACTTGGCGGGCGCAAACAGCAGCGCGATGCCGGCGATGAGCGCGATGACACCCGTGATGGCGTAGATCCAGCGTACGGCCTTGATTGCCTTGCCTGCCATGCTTTTCTCGTCAAATCCAAACAGGTTCGACTGCTGGCCATCGTTCTTAAAGATGCCCATGAGGTCTCCTTTCCGTGCGGCGTTTGCCGTGATTGTTGTTTTTTTTGCGGCGTATGCCGCAGTTGCTGCAACAAGTATCGCCCAAGGGCGCCGGCGCGTGGGACGGGGAGGGCGAATTGCCGCCTCATCTTCCCGAATTGTTACTTTTGTCCCCATTTTAACGGGGAGTATTCAACAGCTGTGGAACATTATGCCGTCGAGTGTAATTGCCTACGTTTTAGGTTAGATTTTCCTAAGGACAATTGGCTTGTATTGGGGGTCCCTATGAACGAAGCAGTTCCCGAGGCACCGTCGAGTGTCGAATCGATGGCAAAGCAAGGTTGCGAAAAGCTCGGTCTGGAAGCGTTTGATGCGCTGGTCCGTCGTGCCCGCACGTGCCGCCGTTTTGACGAGTCCATGCGCGTGCCGCGCGAGTTTTTGCTCGAGCTGGCGGAACTGGCGCGCCTGGCTCCCTGCGGCGCCAATGCTCAGCGTCTGCGTTTTCACGTGGTGAGCGGTGCCGAGGATTGCGCGCGTGTATTTGACGAGCTCGCATGGGCAGGCGCACTTAAGGATTGGCCGGGTCCTGCCGAGGGCGAGCGCCCGACCGGCTATATCGCGATTCTGGCCGAGCGCGCCGTTCCGGGCAAGCCCGCCGCTCCCATTACCGAGGTCGACACGGGCATTGCCGCGCAGACGATGATGCTCGCCGCCCGCAGCGCCACGCCCGAGGTGGCAGCCTGCATGTTCAAGGCTTTTACGCCCCACGCGATCGATGCCATGGGGTTCGATAACGACAAGTATGAGCTCAAGCTGATCATGGCGTTTGGCGTTCCGGCCGAGACGCAGGTGATCGATGCGATCGATTCCAACCCCGACGGCTCCATCAATTATTGGCGCGACGAGGCGCAGGTGCACCACGTACCCAAGCGTCCGCTTGCCGACGTGCTGCTGTAGTTGTGCGTCGTTGCGGTGCAATCCGGCGGCAAAATCACCACAAAGGCTCCTGTCCCCTTTGTGGTGGTACGAGGGGAGGGTGTGTGGCAGATCTGTATTTGGTGCGGCATGGGCAGACTGAGCTCAATGTGCAGAGCATTTTGCAGGGCTGGCGCGATTCGCCGCTTACGGCGCGCGGGCGCGAGCAGGCGCTGACGGCGCGTACGGCGTTTGCGGCGCGTGGCGTGGCCTTTGATCATGTGTATTCCTCGCCGTTGGGCCGGGCGCGGCATACGGCCGAGCTTATCGTTGGCGAGGGCCGTTCCATTGAGCTGGTCGATGACCTGCGTGAGTGGCATTTTGGCTCGCTGGAGGGCACATCAAATCGCGAGATGCCGCCGCAGCCCTGGGGCGATTATCCGGTGGCCTTTGGCGGCGAGTCGGAAGTGCGGCTTCAGTCGCGCATGGTCGCGGCGCTGTCCCGCATCATGGCCAGGCCGCAGCACGACTGCGTGCTGGCGGTTTCCCACGGCTCAGCCTGCCAGGAGTTTCTTGAGTATGTGACTGGCGGGGGAGAGCTACCCGACAACGGTGCCGTGCTTCATTTTGGCTATTGCGACGGGGCGTTTTCGCTCTTGGGTTGGTAACGAACGAAAGGACCCCTATGAATAAAGATCTGTATCTGGTCCGTCATGGACAGACGATATTCAACCTTAAGCGTATCATTCAGGGGTGGAGTGACTCGCCGCTTACGCGGTTGGGTTGCGACCAGGCGGCGCGCGCCGGCATGTTTTTACGTGCGCGCGGCATTGAGCCCGATCATGCCTACACCTCTACGCTTCATCGCACCGAGCAGACTATCGCCAACTTGTGGCCGGGCTTGGCGTACGAGCGCCTGGACGGCCTGCGTGAGTGGTTCTTTGGCGACTTTGAGGCCGAGCGCGTGATGCTTATGCCCGAGCGCCCGTGGCGCGACTTCTATCGGCAGTTTGGCGGCGAGGGCCAGATCCAGGTGCGCACGCGCATGGTGGCGACGCTGACCGATCTTATGCAGCGTCCGGACCATACGTGCGTGCTCGCGGTAAGTCATGGCTCAGCTATCAAGGAGTTTTTGGACCACGTGCGGGGCGCGGCGGCCGACGAGCGCGAACGCGTGCCGGGCAACTGCTCAGTGCTGCATTTTGCGTTTGACGATGCGGTCGATACGTTTGAACTGGTCGAAGTCTTTACGCAGGAAGACTACGCGCGCGAGCTGGGGCTAGAGCCGCTCGTGGCGGCGGCAGGTCCGCAGCGTGGATAACGCTGACGTTGCGGCCCGGTTTACCGGCGTAATTGTTTGATGCGAAAAGGGCGGAGGTGCATGCGTTTGCTGCATCTCCGCCCCTTGTTTGTTTGGATGCTGGGTTTTCCAGCTTAGCGTTTGAGTTCGCTAGAACCGTGAGACCTGGTGAGTGAGCAGACCCGTCGGAACCTGCGGCGCGCTGCCGCTGACCTGCGCGGCGGGGAACAGCACGGCTACAGCAAAGTTGAACGGCTCTTTGCCAGAGTAGGCGCCGGCAGCGCGGGCCTCGTCGGCCAGAATCTGCGATGCCCCAGCCAGTGCGGCGACATAGGCGGAGTCACCGGCGAACACCGGGTCGGGCGCCTGATCGAGCATGGCACGGATGGCGGCAACGGCGTCCTCGCGCTTGACCTCCCACACGCGATGTGTGACGCCCGCGGGATCGGTGACGGCGTAGAGCGATGCGCCCTCTTTGGCAGCGCTCAAAATGATATCCATGACGGGCGAGGCCTCGTAAGCGAGCGACACGGGACGAGGCTGAACTTTGAGTTCGGCGATCGCGTGCGCAGCGGCGGCCACGTCAGCGCTGGCATCGCCCTTGCCGCCCGCAAGTACACTCGTCGGGCAAATCGCCACGACGCCCGTCACGCGTCCCAGCTCTCCCGAACACTCGTACACGTAATACGCCGCGCCTGGATCCTTGAGCATCAGGCCATCGGCAATGGCTCCGCGCAGAGCATCGTTGCCGTTCAGGATGCTGCCCATTGCAGGCAGCGCCTCGAGCACGCGGTCCTGAGCCGGGCGGATGCAGGGAAACGGAAGTGCTTTCATGGGCGGTCCTAACGCGCGAGTCGGTTTGTTCGCGGCTTATTATGCCCCAACTTGGCTATCCGCGCCCCAGAGTGTATTGTCGGCGAGCGCGATCAGCACCTGTTGGCAGCGAACGATGTCGGCGTGGGGCACATATTCGTTGGGCTTGTGCGCGAGCGCGAGCGACCCGGGGCCATAGCTCATGCAGTTGCGGTTTCCCGTCTTGCCGGCAATGACGGCAGTGTCGGTGTAGCCGGTAAAGAAGCCGACGGTCGTGTCCGTGCCCGTCACATCGTCTGCTGCGCACTTGAGCGCAGCTAGAAGGGGAGAGGCCGGATCGCGCTCGATGGCGGGGCGGTCGCCTGTCACGGTATAGCTTCCATGGCAGCCTGGGACCGCGGCTTCGGCGGCGACAATGGCCTGCTCTACCATGCGCGTCGCGGCGGCCGTATCGGTCGGCGGGGTCAGGCGCATATCGACCCAGACCTTAGCGTGGTCGGGCACGACATAGGGGCGGTAGCCGCCCTCGATCTGTCCAAACGTGATGGTCGATGGCCCCAGCTCCTCATGTAAAGGCAGCGTCGCAAACGTGCGACGAAGCGAGCACACGACCTCGGCTATGGCGGCGACGGCGTCGGCGCCCTTCCAAGGCTGGCTTGCATGAGCCGTGACGCCGGCCATCTCGATCTCGAACCACGTGCGACCCTTGTGCGCCACCTGGATCTGCCCGTCGGTGGGCTCGGTGTCCAGCACCCATTCGCGCGAGCCGACCCAGCCGGCATCGATCGCGGCCTCTGAGCCGCGCATGAAGTCTTCCTCGTCGACCGAGCAGATGAGCGAAAAGCCGCGGCGTGGCAGCGCGCCATCCGCCGCCACGCGCTCGAGCGTATGGACCAGTGCGGCAATGGCGCAGGCCAGGCCACCCTTCATATCGCAGGCACCGCGGCCATAGAGTTTATCGTCACGCACGATTGCTCCGAGCGGCGGAATGCCTGTATCCCAGCCGTCGCCCAAGGTGACGGTATCCATGTGGCAGATATAGACCAGCCGCGGCTCGTCGCTCACGCCCGGTATGGTAATCATAAGGTTGCGGCGTCCGGGGAGCACCTCGAGTTCCTCAACCTGCACGGCATGGAGCACCGGATGACTCAACCGCTCCAGCTGAGCCTCAACCAGCGCTTTGATATACCGCTCAATTTCATCCTCATACGCGCCCGGGTCTGAGCTGTCGATCCGCACGAGCTCCTGCGCAAGCCGCCAGGCAAAGTCCTCATCAACCATATGCAACCTCACAATCAGTTTGCTTTCCAAACCGATTGTAAGCCTCCTGAGAGATCCGCGACGTGGGCGTGGCAGTATTTACCGTTCGCAGGCCGAGCCAGCGCGTTTGCCGTCCGAGCGGGTTCACAAGCGACGCAGCGGGTACGTACCCTTCATGGACGACATGCTGTGCGACATATCTGCCTTTCGGTATCACCGGATACCTCCACAGGTTTTGGCGATAATGCCGGACCTGCCCGATTCTGCGGACGATCCGCGCAGGGAGCACCTATGTGAGCATCCGCTCGTCACGCATTTCCTGGGCACCCCGTTACACGTGTTGGCGCAGGGCAGCTGCGGACGTAAGGGCGATCGCATTGTCAGGCATGTTTGGAACGGGGAGAGGCCGTTTGATTCCGTGCGGCAGACGGAGTTTGGCCTCGATGTTGCGTCCCCACTCTTTACCCTGCTGACCCTGGCTTCCTCGGTCTCAAACGAGCGTCTAATCATGTGCATGTATGAGATGTGCGGCACCTTTGCCGTGTGCAAGATTGCACCTCAGGTAAAGTCGGCACTTGAGCAGGCATACGGGGGCCGGTGGGGTGACGCACGGTCGGGCTGGGAAAACGTAAAGGATGTCTCGGGGAATCCAACGGACTTGTGGAAACGACCTCCCTTGATCGAGCTCTCTGAGCTTACAGAGTTCGTCGATAAGGTCCGGGGGCTCCGCGGCGCTAAATCGTTCATACGAGCCGCGAAATGCATTACGGGGGTGGCAGCATCGCCGCTCGAGGTCCAGGCTTCGATGCTGTTTGGCCTTACGAGGTTGCGCGGCGGCGAAGGGCTGAGCCTTACCAATAACGTTGAGATTCGTATGACGCGCAGCGCCCGCCTGATTTCGGGGCTTGATAGGCGCTATGCCGATATCCTGCTGGCAAATAAGGACGGCAGCAGAGAGTGTCTGGTTGAATGCCAAGGTAAAGCCATTCACGGATCCATAGAATCCAAGATTTCGGACTCCGATCGAACGACGGCGCTGCAAGCGATGGGATATCCCGTCATTCTGATGACCTATGGTCAGCTGGCCGACTCCGATGCCTTCCGCGTGGTGATGGAGCTCATCATGGCCTATCTCGATGTGCCGCTGAAAGACAAGACGCCGCGACAGCAGGAGCTCGAACGGCGGCTTCGTGAGGAGATTTTTATCGATTGGGCAGGAATGTAGCCGCGCGGGTGGAAAACGGTCGCGCGGACTAGAGTTTTGGTCACAAAAAGACTTATATTTCGCCTTGGAGGGGCCTTAAAAATGCTATCTAGAATAAGTTGTTTCGGAAAATGGACAGTCAACTTACATTCGGCACATAGAGATCGATTTTTACCTACTAAAGTCCCTGATAAAGCTGTTTATCAAAGCGGGTGTGCTTAGCGACTTGAGCCTCACTATCGATTATCTGAAAAAACTTATTCTGGGTATCATTTTAAAGTCGTCCGGAGCAACAAAATCGGCCCCCGTTTCGTGAAAACGGGGGCCGAATGGGCTTCATGGCCTGCCTGGCAGGCTTGGCACCGGCGCTATTTGATCACACGCACGCGATACATCGACGGAATCTGCTTGAGAGCCTCGATGGTGCTGCTGTCCAGGTGCTCGTCGGTGTCGAACATAGTGTAGGCGTTCTCGCCAGCGGACTCGTTGGTCATGCGCTGCACGTTGGCGTTGTCCTTGGCGAGAATGGCCGTGATCTGGCCGATCATGTTGGGCACGTTGGCATGCAGGCAGGCAATGCGGCTTGCGGCGCGCGCCTTGCCCATGCTGCAGGCGGGGTAGTTGACGCTGTGCGCGATGTTGCCGTTTTCCAGGTAATCCTTGAGCTCGCTGATGGCCATGTCGGCGCAGTTGGCCTCGGCCTCGCCGGTGCCGGCGCCCGAATGCGTGGTGATAAACGTGTTGGGCATCTTGACGGTCTTGGGCGTGGCAAAGTCGCAGCTAAACCAGCTGAGCTTGCCCGCGCGCAGGGCGGCGTCGACGGCGTCCTCGTCAATGATGGTCTCGCGCGCGTAGTTGATGAGCACGGCGTCCGGGGCCAGCAGGTCGATCTGCTCGGTGCTGATCATGCCGATGGTATCGGCCTTGCTGGGCACGTGCACGGTGAGGTAGTCGCAGCCGCGGCACAGATCCTCGAGCGTGCCCACGCGCTGCACCTCGCGGCTCAGCACCCACGCGTGCTCGACGGAAATGAACGGATCGTAGCCGTAAACGTCCATGCCCAGGTCGACACAGGCGTTGGCGACCTTGGAGCCCACGTTGCCCAGACCGATGACGCCGATGCGCTTGCCCTTGAGCTCGCGGCCCACAAAGGCCTTCTTGGCCTTTTCGGCATCGACCTGAATCTCGGGGTCGTCGGCGTTGTCGCGCACCCAGTTCATCGACTGTACTACGCCGCGGCTCGAGAGCACCAGCATGCCCAGGACGAGCTCCTTGACGGCATTGCTATTGGCGCCGGGGGAGTTAAAGACGACGACGCCCTTCTTGGCGTACTCCTCGACGGGGATGTTGTTGACGCCGGCGCCACAGCGGGCGATAGCGCGGATGCCCTCGGGCAGCTCGTAGCCGTGCAGGTCGGTGGAACGCATCAGGATGGCGTCGGCCTCCTCGGCGGTGCCCACAAACTCGTAGCCCTCGCCAAACTCGACTTTGCCGTCCTTGGTGATGTCGTCGATGGTCTTAATCTTGCGCATGGAAAACTCCTTAGCAGGTTTGGTTTAAACAGGTGGTTTGAAGTGGCTAGTCGTCCGCGCGTTGCGGGCTAGTTAGATCGCGGACTCAAACTATGCTGTGCTTCGAAGTCCTTCATGTACGCTGCCAGTGCCTGCACGTCGTCCATAGTCACAGCGTTGTAGACGCTGGCGCGCATGCCGCCTACCAGGCGATGGCCCTTGACGTTTTGAATCTGGTGCTCGGCCGCGCCCGCGACAAAGGCGGCGTCGAGGTCGGCATCGCCGGTGCGGAAGGTGACGTTGGCGATGGAGCGGCTGTCGGCCTGCGTGGTGCCATGGAACAGCTCGCTGTGCTCGAGCAGGTCGTAGAGCAGGTTGGCCTTGGCCCAGTTGCGCTCGGCCATGGCGGCAAGTCCGCCGGTCTGCTCAACCCAACGGAACACCTTGCCGCACACGTAGATGCCAAAAGTGTTGGGCGTGTTGAGCATGGAGCCCTTGGCGGCCTGGGTCTTAAGGTCCAGGTACTGCGGCGTCTGCGCAAAGGCGGGGCCTTTGGCGATGAGGTCGTCGCGCACGATGACCACGGTTACGCCCGCGGCACCGGCGTTTTTCTGCGCGCCGGCGTAGATGAGCCCGTAGCGTTCAACGTCGAGTGGCTGCGACAGAAAGCAGCTCGAGACATCGGCGACCAGCGGCACATCGCCGCAGTTGGGCAGCTCGTGGTACATGGTGCCAAAGATGGTGTTGTTCTGGCAGATGTAGACGTAGTCGAGCCCGTCGCCCGCGGCCTCGGCGGCAATGCGCGCGTTGATGTCGGCCATGGTGGGAATGCGGTCGAAATTGGTGTCCTCGGAGCTCGCGAGCAGAACGGCCTCGCCGTACTTGGCGGCCTCCTTGTACGCTTTCTTGGCAAAGTTGCCGGTCACGACGTAACCGGCGCGGCCGCCGCGCATGAGGTTCATGGGGATGCCCGCAAACTGCAGCGTGGCGCCGCCCTGCAAAAACAGGACACGGTAGTTGTCGGGGATGCTCAGCAGGCGACGCAAGGTTGCCTCGGCGTCATCGATGATCTGCTGGTACATGCTAGATCGATGGCTCATCTCGAGCACGGACATGCCGCAACCGCGGTAGTCCATCATCTCGTCGGCGATCTCGGCAAGCACGCTGGTAGGCAGTGCGGCCGGGCCTGCTGAGAAGTTGTGCACACGTGCCATCTTCTAGGTCCCCCTCGTTGTCGTTTGAACGTTCGGGATACTTTAGCACAGTGGAGCGCCAGGCGCGACCGCATCACGGTAAAACTCGAGTGCGCTGCTATGATTTACAGGATGGTTACATGGGGGAGGGTTAATAACCCTATGCTGATTGTATTTGCCAGCCATTGGGCCTAAAACGTACGAACGGCACCTCAAGTTTTGGCTGGGGGCTGTCGGGCACTTTGTCTGCCCAGGTGGGGTAGCCGCGCGTTTATCTGGCAAGTGTGATTTGGGGCGATCTCGTCAAAGCAGCTGAGCTGCGAAAAAAACCGTTAACCGGATTTAATTTTGTTGCTCAACATTTGACACGCTGGGCGTGGTAACTTTTTTACCAACAGGTATGATTATTGTCATGTGCGCCGCGCCTGCCTACCGGGCTGCGGCGCACTTATGACAGCCTCTGACACCCTTGGAGCGTGCACTGTGGATGTAACCACAAAAACCGTTCGGGGGGGGGGTGCTCACCCGCGAGCAATTCCTCCCGTATGAGATGCGCATCGTCGCTGGCCTGCGTACGCAGGGCGCAAGCGACGAGCAGGTCATTGTACGCGTAAAGAGCGATAACCTCTTTCAATATCCCACGGAGCGCATGGTCGCTAACCGCGCGACCGTGTGCCTTCGCCGCCTCGACGCCATGGTGCCCACGGACGCCGCATGCGCCGCGCGCGGCATCGACCCCAATACCGCCGTCGAGGCCGCATCATCCCTAACCAGCCTTATGGCATCCGGCACTCCCACGCAGGCGGACCAGACCATCTTCTACAGCATGATCTGCCGCTACGACATCGTGCGCGAGCTCGTGCTCGTCGAGGTAGGGGAGCGCCTGCAAAACTTTGATTATGCCTTTACGGCGGTTGACCTCAACGCCTTTATGACGCGCTTTACCACGGAGTATCCGGACGCCGCCCGCTGGACCGAGTCCACGGTCACGCGCATCAAAGGCTCGCTTCGTCAGACGCTCCGCCATGCCGGCCTTATCGGCGAGGGCATGGGTCCGGAGTCCGAACGCCTTTCCCCGCTCTTCCTCGATCCCGATGTTGAGCAGGCTCTGGTGCAGCTGGGCGAGCAGCCGCTTATCGCGGCCCTTACCGGCAGGGTGGTGATGTAGCGTGGCTCCCGTCAACAGCGCCGCCGAACCTGCTATCACCCCGGCGACCGATCTCACCACCAATATCGGCATCCATTCCCGTAAGAGCGTCGTGGCGGCGCATGTCCGCTCCGAGCACGCCCGTCAGGAATTTGAGCGACGCGCGCAGCTTCTGCGCGAGTGCCTGTGCAGCGAGGACTTTTTGGCCAACAAGGGCATAGGCAATGAGATCGGCTTCCACACCTTTTGCTATGACCCCGCGCTGGAGTTTGAAGCGCGTGCATTATTTGACGCCCTTTCACGCGATGCCGAGGCCGACAAGCTTCCGTGCACGCTCAAGGTCGTGAACCTCTACGACGCCGTGCTGGCAATTCTCGAAAAGCGCCGTGTCCTTAAGGCCATCCCACGCCAAGAGGAGCGCCGCGGTACCCAGCGCGTGCTCGAGGACGTGGCCAAGTTCGCCTCGCCCGAGAAAGTCGCCGCGTACATCCTTGAGCAGACCGAGCCGCACGCGCCTGGAGACGTCGTTCTCCTCACCGGCGCGGGCGAGGTTTTCCCGTTCTTTCGCATACACACGCTTCTCCACTGCATGCTTGCGGATTTTGATGAGGTGCCTGTGATCGCTGCCTATCCGGGCAGCTTCAACGGCTCTTCTTTCCAACTCTTTAACCGTCTGCCTGCCGATAACTACTACCGCGCCATCGATATCTCGTAAGCACGGCTCCCCGCAGATAAGGCCCTGCCACCGGTAATAACCCTTTGCCATAACGTTCCCAAACCCAAAGGAGCACCCATGGACAACACGATCATTCGCGACCTCTTTGCAAAAGACATCAACCGCTCCATCAATGGCGTGGTCAAGGTCCAGGATTCAAAAGATGGGTCCATCCGCCAGGAGCTTGACGAGTACGTGGTGACGCGCGAGTTGCAGAGGCACTTTGCCACGTTCTTCAAGGCCTACGGCGATGCCATCGATGCGCGCACCGACAAGATCGGCGTGTGGATCAGTGGTTTCTTCGGTTCCGGTAAATCGCACTTCCTCAAGATGCTGAGCTACCTGCTCGAGAATCGCCAGATCGGCGGCAAGAGCGCCATCCGCTACTTTGACGGCAAGATCGTCGACCCCATGGTCGCGGCTGCCATGGAGCGCGCCTGCTCGGTGCCCACGCAGGCCATCCTCTTTAACATCGATAGCAAGGCGGGCCAGTGGAAGCAAGGCGATACGGCTCCCACGGCGCTGCTTCGCGGCTTTGAGCGCATGTTCTACGAGGCGCGCGGCTTCTACGGCGAGGACCTCAAGCTTGCAAAACTCGAGGACTACATCGATTCCCTGGGTAAAACCCAGGAGTTCCGCGAGGCCTTTGAGCGCGTCAACGGCGAGTCCTGGCTCCAGGCCCGCGACACCTACAGCTACTTTGAGGACGACGTCGTCGAGGTGCTGCAGAGCGTGCTCGGCATGAGCGAAAAGGCCGCATGGAACTGGCTCGAGGGTTCTGAGGACGAGGTTTTGGCCCCCGATGTCTTTGCCAAAAAGGTCAAGGACTACGTGGACGCTCAGGCAGCGGCCCACGGCGGCAACTTCCGTTTGCTCTTTATGGTCGATGAGGTGGGTCAGTTTATTACAAACGACCAGGACCCAAGCCTTATGCTGAGCCTTCAGACCATCGTCGAGGAGCTGGGTGCCGCCTGCGGTGGCCGCGTGTGGGTGATGGTCACGAGCCAGGAGGCCATCGACAACCTGAGTCTGCCCGTGGGCAACGACTTTTCAAAGATTCAAGGCCGCTTCAATACCCGCCTTTCGCTTTCTAGTTCCAGCGTGGACGAGGTCATCCAGCGCCGTGTGCTCGAGAAGACCGCGCCGGCGGCCGATATGCTTGCACGGGTCTACGAGCAAGACACCGCCGTGCTCAAAAACAACTTTACCTTTGAGGGTGGCTCGCGCTCCGACCTTGCCGGCTACGCCAACTCCAAGGATTTTGTGGCCAGCTACCCGTTTGTGGGCTATCAGTTTAAGCTCCTGCCCGACGTGATGACCGAGGTGCGCAAGCACGGTGTCAAGGCCAAGCACATGTCCACGGGCGAGCGCTCCATGCTGAGCGCATTCCAGGAGAGCGCTCAGGTCATCCAGCATGACCAGACCGGTGCGCTCGTGCCGTTCTGGCGCTTCTTCGACACTATCTCCAAAGATCTTGAGCACGGCATCAGCCAGGTGGTTGACCGCGCGGTCCGTGCGGCCGAGAACGCGGAGGGCCTTGAACCCTACGACGTTCAGGTGCTCAAGCTCCTGTACCTGATTCGTTACATCGGCTACGTCAAGGCCACGGTCGAGAACATCTCCATCCTCATGATCGATAGCCTCGACGTGGACAAGCGCGCCCTCAAGGACCGCGTCAAGGAATCCCTCGTCCGTTTGGAGCGCGAGAACTACGTGTCACGCCAGGGCGATACCTATAGCTTCCTCACCGACGAGGAGCAGGAGATAGCGCAGGAGATCGCACGCACCCCGATCGACAACGCACAGGTGATCGAGTCTATCAAAAAGCGCCTGTTCGACAGCATCTACACCGCGCGCAAGCTCAACCGCGGGGCCAACGACTTCCCGTTTGACCGCTATGTGGACGGCTCAATCCACGGTACCAGCATGGGCGGGATGGAGCTTTACGTGGCGACTATGGCGAGCGACCTGGGCCGTGCGGACGATACCGAGCTGGCCTTGGCTTCTTCGGGCAAAGCCATCGTGGCCTTGAGTGACGAGGCGGATTATTGGGAGACGCTCGTCAGCGCCGCCAAGATCCGCAAGTACGCCAAGACGCGAAATCTCCAGGAGCTTCAGCTGAGTACGCGCCAGATCGTCGAGTCCAAGATGCGCGAGGCGGCCTATAACGAGAAGGAGGCCGATACCCTTTTGAGCGAGGCCGTGCTCCATGCACGTTGTGCAGTCAACGGCCGCATGGTTGAGGTCCGCGCGGCCAAGCCCGCCCAGGTCTTTGAGCAGGTGCTGGCGCAGCTGTGCGATGTAGTCTTTGAAAAGGCCGACTATATCGGCGCGCCGGTCACGAGCGATTCCGATATCCGCTCCACTCTGGCGGGCAACGTCCAGGCGGGGCTCGCTGGCATGAACGCGGGTAACACACGTGCGCTCAAGGAGGTTGAGGACTACCTCAAAGTTCAGCACCAGCGCCACCTGGATACCGCTATGGGCGATATCCAGCGCCAGTACCAGCAAAGGCCCTTTGGCTGGCGCGAGGTCGATATCGCAAATGTGGTGGCGCAGCTTGTGGTGGAGCAGCGCGCGCAGGTGCTGTTTGGCGGTCAGACGGTTCAAGCTAACGACAGCCGCATGGTGGCACTCCTGCGCAAGGATGCCGATAAGGCCCAGGTGCGCTTGCGCGTGCGCATGAACGACCGTTTGCTGAGCGGTGCGGGTGAGCTCATGCGCGACCTGTTTGATCTCAAGACCGTGCCCTCCAACGAGGATAAGCTCGTGGCCGAGCTCAAGGAGCGCCTTGAGGACTTGCGTGAGGTGTGCGTCGCCATGGCACGCGACTACTACACGGGCATCAAGCCGGCCTACCCGTATCCCGGTGAGGACGAGTGCGAGAAGATGCGCTCGGAGGTGGCCGACGTCCTTAAGGACCAGAGCGAGGCCGAGGCGTTCTTGACCACGTTCACCAAGCATGAGGAGCGTTTGCTCGCTGCCAAGGAAGACTTTGATAAGGTGGTTGAGTTCTTCGAGTCCAACCAGCGAACAGCGTTTGACCACGCCAAGGATTTCTTGAGCCGCACCGAGGGTATCGAGTATGCCTCCGATGACATTCCCAGCGCGGTTGAGAATGTGGCAAAGGTGCGTGAGGTTCTCAAAGATCCCAAGCCCTACGGCCGCATTAAAGACCTGCAGCCGCTTATGGATCCCGTCGAGGACGACATGAAAAAGCTGCTGGGCATCCGCCGCAATGAGTTTTTGTGCCGAATCGAGAGCGATCTGCAAGACCTGCAGGCACAGGCTGAGAGTCAAAAGGGCTTTGTCAATCAAGCCAAGGATGCCATAGCAGACGCCGGCGCCAAATACGAGTCGTTCAAAAACCGTGCCCACAGTGCTCAAAGCCTCAACGAGCTGAGTGTTGCCGCGACTAACTGGGCCAACTGGCTCAGCGCAGCAACCAACGGGATGTACGACGCTGTGGATGCGGCCCGCATGCGTATGGACAACGAGCGCCGCACCACCGAGGTCACGAGTACGGGTGAGGTGGTCAAGAAGATCTCCAACAAGGCCGTTGCGTCGTCAGCACCCACGCCTGCACCCGTGCCCCAGCGCAAGATCAAGACTGTGCGCCGCGCCGATCTGGCCAAGCCGAGTCGTCTCTTGTCCGCAGGGGACGTGGAGCGCTACGTGGAGGACCTGCGCTCCCGCCTTATGCAGGCGCTCGCTGCAAACGACGAGATCCGTATCAACTAACCCGCGGAGCCACCGGTGCCAAAGCGCGCACCGGTGGCTTATGGCGTTTAGAAAGGCTCATCAACCATGAACGATTCTGCTCTTAAGAGCTTCTGCACCTGGGCCCGTACGGAGCTCATCAAAGGCGTGGAGGCGCAGATGGTGCGCTACGGTATCACCGAACCTGCACCCGCGCCCGTTGGGTCCGAGACCGTTAGCGGCCTGCCCCTAAGTCCGGCTGAGATTGAGCAACGCGACGAACTGCTGCGCATGCAGGCAGAGGTGGGTCACGAGGTGCTGCGCGACCGTGCGGCCTACACCTGGTTCAACCGCATCGTGGCCATTCGCTTTATGGATGCACGCGGATGGCTTCCCAGCCGCATGCGCATGCTAAGTCGTGCGGACGGCAGCCATGGCAGCGAGGCCGTGGAGAACGCACTGGACGTGGAGATAGCGACGGCCGATACCGATCGCATAGCCGAGCTCAAGATGGCGGGCTTGGATGAACCGCTGTGGCGCTACCTGTTTGTTGCTCAGTGCGAGGAGCTTGCCGATTGCCTACCGGGCGTCTTTGAACGCGTGGGCGGAGCCATGGAGCTGCTGTTGCCCCAGGGCCTCATGATGTCCGACGGCGTGGTGGGCAAGCTCAATGCCGTCCTCACTGACGAGGACTGGCGCAAGGGCGTGACCGTTCTGGGCTGGATGTATCAGTACTACAACGCTGACGTTAAAGACGAGTTCTTCAAGTCCAAGCGCAAGGCAGCGGCGGCGGACATCGCGCCCGCCACGCAGCTCTTCACCCCCGAGTGGATCGTGCGTTACATGGTCGAGAACTCGCTCGGCCGTCTGTGGATGCTCAATAACCCGGGGAGTTCGCTGCGCGAGCGCATGGAATATTACATCGAGCCCGATGCTGAGCACGAGGACTTCATACGCATCTCGAGCCCCGAGGAGATAACCCTCTGTGACCCCGCATGCGGCTCGGGCCATATCCTGGTCTATGCGTTCGAATTGCTCTTCCATATGTACGAGGAGCGCGGCTATCGTGAGCGCGAAATTCCCGAGCTCATTCTTACTAAAAACCTCGCTGGCATGGAGATCGATCCCCGTGCAGCGCAGATCGCGGAACTGGCGCTTGCCATGTGCGCCCGCGAGCACGATCGTCGCTTTTTCAAGCGCGCCGTGCGCGCCGACGTTACCGTGCTCTCGAGCATCCCGCTGGGAGAGGACGAGCTCCCGGGCAACAAGAAACTCGCCGAGGAACTGAGTCATTTGGGCGAGATTGGCTCGCTGCTCAATCCTTCAGAGGACGAGATCGACGAGCTCAAGGCTGCCGCCGCGAGTTGTTCCGATGACCTTTTTGCCGCTACGGCCAAAACTAAGCTCGAAAGCGCTGCCGCCATCTGCGAGAAGCTGTCCCGTCGTTTTACCTGCACCGTTGCGAATCCTCCGTATATGGGCAGCAGCAGCTTTAATCCATTCATGAGCAAGTGGGTCAAGAGAAATTATCCCGACGTGAAGAGTGACCTGTTCTCTTCGTTCATCGTGCGCATTATGGACTTTGCTGGCGAGCACGGCGAAGTCGGAATGATGACTCCATTTGTTTGGATGTTTATCGGTAGCTACGAGAAGCTTCGAAATAGGCTTATCGATGACAAGACCCTAACCACGCTCATTCAGCTCGAGTATTCTGGCTTTGCAGGGGCAACCGTGCCCATCTGCACGTTTACCTATCACAATTCGCATATCGATGGTTATAAAGGCGGATACGTTCGTCTTGCCGATTTTACTGGCCCCGCGGTTCAGGCTCCCAAGGCGCTGGAGGCCATCCAAAACCCCGACTGTGGCTGGTTCTACCGCCGCAACGCCGACACCTTCAAACAAATCCCCGGCACCCCCATAGCCTACTGGGCCAGCGACGCCCTTCTGGATGCGTTTGCGAATAGGGAAAAACTTGGCTTGCTTGCCAAGCCGCAGGTCGGTTTGCAGACAAGCGATAACGATCGTTTTTTGCGCTATTGGTTTGAATGCTCTCTTGGGGACATGAGTGTCGCTTGTGACTCTGCTGAATCCAGTTTGAGCCTGGATGCAAAATGGTATCCGCACAATAAGGGTGGTTCCTTTAGGAAATGGTATGGCAACAGGGATCACGTTATCGAATATGCCAAGAATGGCCGCTCTCTTTCCGCGGCACCCGGTGCATCCAGGATAAAGGATTCAATAGCCTTCTTATCATGCATCACGTATTCAAGAATTACATCTGGGCAGATTGCATTTAGAATACAGCCTTCCGGGTCCTTGTTTGACTCTGCGGCCGTGGCCATGTTTCCTCCTGTCCGCGATATGAAGTACTTGCTTGGATTGCTCAACTCATCCGTTGTTGCAACGGCAACGTCCTTCCTTGTCCCCACGTTAAATGCCCAACCCGGCGATATCGCCAAGCTTCCTATCGCTATTGAGCCTGCTGAGCATGGGGCGGTTGATGGTTTGGTGGATTATTGTCTGAGCATTTCAAGGCTAGATTGCGACTCGTTTGAAGCCTCCTGGGATTTCAAACGCAACCCTTTGGTGTAGAGGTACGAAAATGGCGAAACATATTGATCATATTGAATGGTTGGACAACGTTGATACTTTGGATACGGATTTAGGAAAAACGGTGGTCCGCGAGCTTCTTTTATGTAGTCCTGCTCTCGAAGTATCTGCTCGATCCGAGGGATGGATTAGTCGATTCGGGATAAACGATTCAGATGATGCCGAGATACTATTCAATGAATTAACCAGGGACGTGCGAGTTGTTAAGAGTGCTGGCTATCGTTATGCAACTAGCGCTGGTGAAGTCGAACGGCTTTTGTGCGCTGAAGGCCTAATGAGTGGCGAATTTTGGAATGCCGCTTCGTTTATTGTTTACACGGTGCCGAATGATGCCAAGACTCAGGTCAATAAAGCTGTTGCGGCCGCCACCGATGGCAACACACTGCTCAAAGATAAGAAAAAGGCATTGGTTAAGGATAAATACCTTCAGGTTGATGCGTTGTTTCGCCATTTGAGAAACGCGATTGCACATGGCGCATTTCAAATTAAAGAAATTCGCCGTGACAGACGGATTTGCGTCTTCCAAGATGCCTCGAATTCCGGAGATTTATCTGCGAGGCTCGTCATTAAGGAAAAAACGCTACGCGAATGGATCGCTGCATTCCGCAGATATGAACAAGAGGGTGTTTGATCATGCTGTTTCATAAGTTCAATTTAATTGTCTTGCGGATTGGTTTTAATCGAGATGAAGATGTGTGTCGCTGAAAACAACGGCAAATAACATGCCGCATCGCATGATGAACCAGCTGCGTATAGCGCTACCGGGATCATCGGACACTGGTAACGCTCGATGGGGGGCAGCCTCTCCGTCTCTGGGAATTTCAGCCAATAGTCAATCACCAGGCGCTTAGTTCGCCGATTTGCTTGTGAATCAAGGAGATAGCACATGCCAACACTACTCGCTGATAAATACGAGGCTCGCAAGGCCGAGGTCAATGCTCGCTTTGAGCAGCTTCGCGCTAACGAGGAGGAGCTCAACCGAATCTTTGCCAAGATCTACAACATGGAGGGCGAGGTGCCCATCGAGGTCGAGGACAAGTACGTCTCGGTGGCGCGCATCTTCGACGCCGCCGATGAGATTCCCGAGAGTTACAAGGGCAACAAATACGTGCGCACCAAGCGCGACGAGATCACCTCGCTCATAAGCTATGCCGTGGGCTGCATGTTTGGCCGCTATTCGCTGGACGTGGACGGTCTGGTCCTGGCCGACCAGGGCGCCACGGTCTCTGACTATCTGGCCAAGATGCCCGATCCCGATCACGTGACCTTTATGCCCGATGGCGACAACGTGCTGCCCATTACCGATGACGAGTACTTTGACGACGACATCGTGCGCTATTTTATTGACTTTGTGCGTACCGTGTACGGCGAGGAGACGCTCGAGCAGAACCTGGCCTTTATTGCCGAGGCGCTCGGCGGCAAGGGCACCTCGCGTGAGGTCATCCGCACCTACTTTTTGAAGGACTTCTTTAAGGACCACTGTCAGACCTACAAGAAGCGCCCCATCTACTGGCTGTTCGACAGCGGCAAAAAGAACGGCTTCAAGTGCCTTGTTTACATGCATCGCTATCAGCCCGACCTGTTGGCTCGCATCCGAACCGACTATGTGCATGAGCAGCAGGAGCGCTATCGCTCGCAGATCGGCTATGCCAACGATGCCCTTGCCAGTGCTGAGCGTGGTGAGCGCGTGCGCTTGGATAAGCGTGTCAAAAAGCTCAATTACCAGCTTAAAGAGACCATCGGCTACGAGGAGAAGTTGCACCACTTGGCAGACCAGATGATTAAGATCGACCTGGATGACGGCGTCAAGGTCAACTACGCCGAGTTTCAGGATGTACTGGCAAAGATCAAGTAACTGCAGATACGGTAAGGATATTCATGCCCAAGATCGATGTAGAAGAACAGCTTAAGCTGCGGTTTTTGCAGCCGTTGTCCGCATGCATGCCCCGCCGTGTGGTGGTTTGGCACGATGCGGACGGCGAGTTTGCCCCTGAGTTTGAGCGATTGGCCGCCGAGGGTTTCGACGGCGCGGGGGCCGATGACGGTGTTATGTCTGCTCACGGTGACTTTGAGCGCCCGGTACGGTTTGTTGAGGCCTGTGAGGGCCGCATGTTTGCCGTTAAGAAGCTTATCAACCGCAATGACCTTGCGAGCGATATCTTGCTATATCGCCGTTGCCCGCGCGGCAGGCTTGAGGGCGATTGGATTGCCGATGTTGAGCTGTATGCCGATCAGTTCCAGGCTGACTATCTTTCGCTTTTGGCCGATCAGCTGGGTATCGAGAATATTGACGCCGTGCGCGAGAGTCTGCGCGAGCACAAGGCGTTCTTTGATGCCAAGACCCGCTGCGCTAAGTTTGCCGCGTGTGTTCCGCATGCCTCGGGCGCATCCGATATCGAACTCGGTATCCTTACGGTGATTTTTGGCGGTAAAGAGGTTGGCGACGCGCGGCCCGCGTTTGTGCTGCGCGGCTGTATGACCACGCTGCTGCACGAGGGCCCCGAGGCACTGGCCGAGTTGGCGGACAAGTACTGCGTGCGCGATGTCCTCTCTGCCTTTATGCTTCGCTGCTATGGATTTGAGGGGCCGCTGTATGAGCGCGACTCATTGCTTATGCTTTCATCCCATGTGCTCCTTACAGCGGCGTCTACCGCGCTTCCCGAGGGAGCGCTCAAGGGGCTTGAAAGCCATCTGGCTCCCGCCTACGGGCCCTATTGCCTTGAGGCGGTGCGTACGTGGGACCAGACCGCCGATACCCAGGCATCGAGCGAGGACCTATTTGAGATTTGCCGTTTGGTTGAGGACGCCCGTGGACTCTTTGCGCGGTTCGAGACCTTGCCGATCGATGTGCTGACCTCGCTTGATGTGTTTCCGTGCGTCAATGAGGCCGTGCTCTCGCAGTTGTTCAGCTCGTTTGCTCAGGGCGCGGACCGTGTTGAGGACGCACGCGCCTTTGCGGCGCGTCGCTGCGACCTAAGCTGGTACCGTCGTGTTGAGAGCTACTTTGACCTACTTGCTGCCGTGGCCGATATGTGCTCTTTTAGGCAGACACACGCGGGTGGGTTCCATCTGGCGCAGCCCCAGCAGGTGTGGGATGCCTACACGTCCGATTGGTATGCCATGGATGCCGCCTATCGTCATATGTGCATCGCATATCTGCGGGCGCGCTCCGCCGAGTGCGATGTACTCGAGGAACCTGCCCGAGCCGTGGTGGACTGGGCGGAGAATCTCTACAGCAACTGGTTTTTGGCCGATGCCAATGCCTGCTGGACATCAGCTGCGCAAGGGGAGTGGGCCGATTGCGGCTACATCGATGGCCCTGTACGGCAGGATGAATTCTACTGGCATGTGCTGCCCACCTTTGTGGGGTCTGCCAAAACGACGGTCGTTATCGTAAGCGACGCGCTGCGCTATGAGGTGGCCCGTGATGTCGCGGCGCTTCTCGAGCGCGAGCGCGGCGGCAACGTCAGGGTTTCTAGCATGCAGGCGGTCTTTCCCTCCATCACCGAGGTGGACATGCCCGCGCTGCTGCCGCACCAGGCGCTTGAACTTGCAGCGGATGGCTCGCTTGTGTTGGCTGACGGCATGCCCACTGCGACGACTCCGCAGCGCGAGGCCGTACTTACCCACGTTGAGCCCACGGCCCGCGCTTTGCGCTCGAGCGCATACCTCAACATGGCGGGAACCGAGCGCAAGGCGCTGCTCAAGGACTCCAAGCTCGTTTATCTCTACCACAACAAGATCGATGCTACGGGCGAGAAGGCCGCTACGCAGGATGACGTCTTCGATGCCTGTGCGGACACCGTGGAGGAACTTGCTGCGTTGGCGCGTCGCGTGTGCACCGACGCCCCGGGCGCGCGTGTTGTTATAACGGCGGACCACGGCTTTATCTACACGCGTCGGGAGCTCAGCGAGTGCCAGATGCTCGGCAAGCCAGACCTTCCCTTCCTTGACGCTCCTGTCATGCACGGCAAGCGTCATCTGGTGGTACCCAACGAGGCCGTGGTCAAGCTTTCGGAAGAGGCATGCGGGGTGTTTGTTAATGTTGGCATGGGACGTTTGGGTGCCGGTTTTGAGGGATTTGCCCCGCGCGAGAACGTGCACTTCAAGCGTCCCGGCGGCACTAACAACTACGTCCACGGCGGCATGAGCCTGCAGGAGCTCTGCGTGCCCGTTATCGGTTTTTGGCGTGCGCGCTCGGGTTCCAAGGACTTTGTCGACACGCGCGCGGCGACGCTGCGCGTGCTAAGTGAGGGACGCCGAGTGACCAACTCGCTCTTCTCGGTCAACTTGATCCAGGAAGAACCTGCCCAAGGTAAGGTCTTGCCGTGCGAGTACGAGCTGGTGTTTACCGATGCAAGTGGCAACGAGGTGAGCGATACGGTCAAGGCGCATGCCAACAAGACTTCTGTTAACTCGCAGGAGCGCGTGGTGCATGCCAAGTTTGCGTTGCATGCAGCGGATGGATTCTCGGCCAAGGGTCCGTACTATCTGGTCTGCCGCGAGCGCGAGACGGGCAAGATCGTTTGGCGCGAGACGTACACCATCGCTGTTTCGTTTGCCCCTGTTGCTGACTTTGGTTTTTAGGAGTGTGCCCTATGTTTGATAGCCATGACGACGATCTGTGGGAAGTTCCCTCGATTGATGTGAATGCGCCGGCGCAGGCTGCGGTGCCTGTAGGGGAGGCTGTGCCTGCCCCGGAGGCTGAGGCTGCCGCGGAGGCCGTGGCCGCCGCGCCTGTTCCGGAGCCGACGGAGACCGCGGTACCCGTTGAGGTTGCGACGCCCGCCGAGGCTGCGGCGACCGCCGAGGACGAGTCCTCGACCGATGGCTACGCCCAGGCAGTGGCCGAGGCTCCCGAGGACGACGGCTACGACATGGATGTACTGGACGGCAAGCTGCTCGAGCACTTTGGCGGCAAGATCGTGCGCAAGGACCTCACGGCCCTTATGAAGCGTGGCGCCAACGTGCCTACCTTTGTGCTGGAGTACCTGCTGGGCATGTACTGCTCAACCGACGACGAGGACGCCGTGGCGGAGGGCCTGGGGCGCATCCGCAAGATCCTCACCGATAACTACGTGCGTCCCGACGAGTCCGAGCGCATTAAGTCCAAGATCCGCGAGCTGGGTCGCTTTACCATCATCGATAAGGTGACGGCCAAGCTCGACGAGTACAAAGACATCTACGTGGCGTCGTTTGCCAACCTGACCATTGAGCCGTTTGTGATGCCGGCCGAGTACGTGCGCGACTATTCCAAGATTCTCCAGGGCGGTATTTGGTGCATTATGAGCATCGAGTATCGTCGTCCCATGGAAGAGGAAGACGAGTTTGGCATGGAAGTCTTTGGCGACGATGCGCCGCGCCGCTCCAAGGCCAAGCGCAAAAAGCGCGGGCCCGAGGACTCTCCGTTTAGCGTGGCGTCGCTCACGCCCATCCAGATGCCCAACCTGGACCTGGACGCCATGATCGAGGAGCGTCAGTATTTCTCGCGCGACGAGTGGCTCAACATGCTGCTGCGCTCTGCCGGCTATGAGCCCAGCGAGCTTTCGGAGAAGGAGCGCCTGCACTTTATCGAGCGCATGGTGCCGCTGATCGAGCGCAACTACAATCTGTGCGAGCTTGGTCCCCGCGGCACCGGCAAGAGCCATATCTACAAAGAGGTTTCGCCCT
This sequence comes from Collinsella sp. CLA-AA-H302, assembly GCF_040093305.1. Taxonomy (NCBI): domain Bacteria; kingdom Bacillati; phylum Actinomycetota; class Coriobacteriia; order Coriobacteriales; family Coriobacteriaceae; genus Collinsella; species Collinsella sp. CLA-AA-H302. The sequence goes on along the minus strand of NZ_JBBNJW010000005.1, from coordinate 61,478 downwards.
ACGCCATTTTGCTTTCGGGCGGGCAGACCACCACGGCCAACCTGTTCGGCCGTATGAACTCCATGCGCGCCGATCGCGTGGGCTTGGTGGGTCACTGGGATTGCGTGACGTTCGACGAGGTCGCCGGCATGCGTTTTAAGGACACCAACGCCGTGCAGATCATGAAGGACTATATGGCGAGTGGCAGCTACGCGCGTGGCCGCGACCAGATCAACGCCGATGCCTCCATGGTCTTTGAGGGCAACATCAACGACACCGTGCAAAACGTTCTTAAGACCACGCACCTGTTTGATCCGTTCCCGCCGGAGTTTAACAACGATTCGGCCTTCTTCGACCGTATCCACTATTACCTGCCGGGCTGGGAGATTCCCAAGATGCGCTCGAGCCTGCTGACCGGGCATTACGGCTTAATCACCGACTGCCTGTCGGAGTTTTGCAAGGAGATGCGCCGCAAGGACTTTACGCATCATATCGACCGCTACTTCCGCTTTAACAGCGACTTTAACAAGCGTGACGAGATTGCCGTGCGCAAGTCCTTTAGCGGCCTGGCCAAGCTGCTGTTCCCCGACGAGGCTATGGACAAGGACGACGTTCGTTGGCTGCTGGACTACGCCATCGAGGGCCGTCGCCGCGTAAAGGAGCAGCTCAAGATTATGGCGGGCGTCGAGTTTATCGACGTCAACCTGGGCTATATGGATGCCGACAATCCGCAGGACGTGCACGTGGTGCGCGTGCCCGAGCAGTCCGAGGATACGCTGATTCCCGACGGGCCGCTGCTGTCCGGTCACGTGTTTGGCGTGGGCAGGTCGCAGGGCGGCGAGGTCGCCGTGTACAAGTTGGAGAACAAGGCCGTTGCCGGCGAGTGCAAGTTTAAGCACGAGGGCGTGGCCTTTAACAAGCCGGTGCGCGATACGCTGGAGGCCGCGTTCGACAACTTTGTGAACCTGGCGAACCGCGTGGCGCCGGGCATGCACATCGGCTCCAAGGATTATTTGCTGTTCTACAACGACCTGCAGAGCAAGGGCCTGTCCGAAGAAGTTTCGCTCGCCGAGTTTGTGGGCCTGTGCTCTGCGGCGTGCAACCGTCCGGTGATGCCCGCGCTGGCGATTCCGGGCATCTTGCGCATGTCGGGTTCTATGGACGAGATCCGCGGGCTCGAGGACATCATGCGCGTGGCCAAAAACGCCGGCGCCAAGCGCGTGATTTTGCCGCTGAGCGCCATCGCGGGCCTGCAGAGCGTTTCGTCCGAGATTATCTCGGGCCTGAGCCCGGTGTTCTACATGGATGGCGATCCGGTCGATGCCGCAAAGAAGGCGCTGGATCTGTAGGGGCGCGGGCGAGCGGGGCGTCCGGTGCTCGGGCGTCCCGCGAGCATGTTGGTGCGTAGTGCGTGAGGAGGCTTGCCATGGCGGGTGAGCGTTCTGTTGGCGAGTTGCTCGACGAGCTGTTTGGCTTTGAATCGGTAGCCAAGCGCCAGACGGCGCTTGAGCAGTACGATCGTGGGGAGTTGGTGCGCAAGGCGCGCTCCCGCGAGCTGCTGGGCGTGCTTGGGGGCGTCGAGGCTGCCGAGCACGCTGCGCGCGAGTCTGCCGTGCGGGCTGTTGACGGGTATGTTCGCCGTGTCGAGGGCGCGGCCCTTGCACGCGCTCGCAAGCAGGCGGGTGTTGTGGGCCCGCTGCAGATGGAGCGCCGCTATGCTGCCTTTTTGCGCATGGAGGACAAGGCCGAGCTGCTGACGCGCCTGGAACAGACGCTTTCGTTTATCGAGGTAAAGTTGCGGTCCAATACGGCGGCCAGGGTTCGTGCGGCGTACGATGCCGCGGAGGCTTTGGTGTTGCAGGGCGTGGCGCGTTTGAGTGACGTGCGCGTTGCCGAGGCCGTGCCTCTGGATGCCGACCTGCTATGTACGCAGCTGGAGCAGATGCGCTGTGCCGCCGACGCGACGGACCTTGCGGGTATGATCACGGCGACGTTTGAGTCCGAGCTGAGTGCGACGGGGTCTCAGGACGCTGACGGGCTTGTGAACGACGTGGCCGGTGATGTTGCTGGTGACGTGGCGTTGGAGCGTGAACTTACGAACGTGCGCGGCGCTGCGCAGCGGGCGCGCTTGGCGGCGCAGGCGTACCGGGCCGAGCGTGCCGCCCGCGTCGTGGGGAGCACGGTGGAGCCTTCGGGGCTGCCGAAGCCTGTGTGCGTTACGTGCGAGACGGCGTGTGATGCTGGGGAGCTTTCAGAGTTGCTAGTTCAGGTTAAGAAGTCGTTTGAGACCTACCGTCGTGTTGTTGCCGACGGCGGGTTGTTCTGCGCGTTTGGCTCTGGCTCGCCGCATGGGATTTGTTGTGGCACGAGCTATTTGGACTACGATTCTCGGCTTGATGAGGACGTGCTGGTGGGCGAGTACGATGGTGCAACCAGGCATACTGTTCGGCGTGAGGTTGCGATTCCCGAGCTGGTGGATGAGGCTTCGGCCGAGGGCGGCGACTCGCTCGAGGTTGCCGTGGCACGCATGCGTGAGTTTAACGGGCGTTGCTACGATGGCGTGCTGGATGAGGATCCTGCACGCCACGTGAATGCGTTTTGGTATGGACTCAAAAAGCTCAGCCAGTATTGCGAGGCTGCTGTTCGCGTGGATGAGCGCGCATGGGACTGCTTTATCGACAAAGTGCAGTTTGCCTACGATGAGCCCGTGGGGTGCCTGGCCACGCAGATGGACGACAAGCAGGTGGCAGCTTTTGTTGCTGCCGTGGAAGTGCTTGGCGCTGACGAGTAAGAGCTTGGCTTGGCGGGAGGTTTCACCATGAAAATCGACGTTGATGTAGATCAGCTGCGCGAGAGTCTGCTCGACCGCGCGGGGAGTGCGGCAGGCGTGGGCTTTCCGGCCGCTATGCTCGACGTAGTGGATACCGAGGAAGAGTCGCCCCAAGAGCTCCTAGCCCGAGCCGAACGCGAAGGCCTCGACCTCCGAGACTTTGCCGTCGACGACAACGCTGAATGATTGCCATCTTTGTTATTGACGAACATATGTTTGTATTTTATACTCAAGCTTGAACATACGTCCAACTTCATGGTATAAATTAGGTGGTCATCTCTTAAGAGAGGGCTTCCAAGTGCCGGGGACGTTTTCCCCGGCTTTTTTATTAAGGATTGCCCATGCGAGAGCTGAGTATCTTTATTGATGAATCTGGAAGCGATGATCTTCGTGAAAGATACTATCTTGTGGCCTTTGTTTTTCATGAACAAGATATTCCCATCGCTGAGGGAATAAAGAGATATGAAAGGGCGGTAGCCGAAAGCGGATTGCCGCTTCTTCCGTTCCATGCTTCTCCTCTCATGAATGGAAAAGATCAGTTCAAGGACTTGGACATCAGTGAGAGAAAAAGGTTGTTTTCACTATTTCGAGTTATGTTTCGACATTTGCCCATCTCGTACAATGTGTTTGTATTCAAGACGCATCGGTACCGAACTCTTAAACAGATTGCTGATGCGATGCGGCGTGAAATCATCGATTTCATATTCGACAATTTGAGTTGGTTTCAGCAGTTTGATGCTGTAAAGATTTACTACGACGGAGGACAGGGTTCGGTTTCGAGTGCGCTTCACAAGGCAATCGATTACGCTTTGGCTAAAAATGCAGTTATCTATAAGCCGACAACTTCATCGGATTACTATTTGGCTCAAGCGGCGGACTATAACTGTACCATTGAGTTCACGAGTCTGAAATATCAGGCGAATAAGCAGACTAATACTGACCAGAAGTTATTTGGTGGTAGTACTGCGTTTAAAAAAGGCTTACTAAAAGAAATTAGAAAGAAGAGCGTCCCAAATTAGCTACCCCCCCCTGGTCGCTACGACGCCAGCGTGGCGATGACGGCTTCGTCGCCGGCGTATATTAGGGTGTCGCCGTCGGGGATGATCGTTTGGCCGTCGCGCTTGAGCATCACCACGATAAACGGGTGCTTGCCTTGCGGCACGTCGCGCAGGCGCTGACCGGCCAGGCGACCGTGGGGAGTCACGGTGACCTCGCGCAGCGTAACCTCGGCACGCTCTTCGAACGTTGGGGCGGCCATCACCAGAAGGTCGCCTTCCTGGATCACGGTGTCGCCGTTGGGCAGTACCGGGTGCGCCCCGTCGCGCAGCACCAGGACCACGAGCATGTCCGTCGCGCTGCCAATGTCCGCGAGCGAGCGTCCGGCAAACGGATGGCCAGCGCCCACCTTGAGCTTTACAAACGACATGCCGTCCTCGTCGCGGTAGTCGTTAAAGGTGCGGCGCACGTCGCCGGTCGCATCGATCATATCGAGCTTCTTCGCCACCGCCGGCAGCAGCGAGCCCTGCACCACGATGCTCGACGCGGCAATCACAAACACCAGGTCAAATAGGTCGTGTCCGCCGGGAACGCCGGCCACCACGGCAAAGAGGCTAAAGACGACCGAAGCTGCTCCGCGCAGGCCCGCCCAGCTTACGAGCGCGACCTGGCTGGGATTCGTCTTAAAGGGCGCTAGGAGCACGCCGACGGCGATGGGGCGGCTCACGAAGAGCATGAACGCCATGAGCGCCAGGCCCGGCAGCAGCATCTGCGGCAGGCGTGCGGGCGTGACGAGCAGGCCGAGCAAGAAGAAGATGGTCATCTCTGCCATCTCGGTGAGGGTGTCGAAGAAGTGCGCCATCTCGACCTTGCCGGTGATGTCGCTTGCGCCCAGCACAATGCCTGCAAGGTATACGGCCAAAAAGCCGTTGCCGCCCAGGTAGCTCGGCAGCGCGTAGGCGACGATGGCCACGGCGAACAAGAAGATGGTCTGCGCGCCTTCGGCCGTTGCGTGTGCGCGCTCAATCAGACGGCTGGATGTCCAGCCGATGGCAAGGCCCAACCCCACGCCCAGGATGATCTGCTTGGTCAGCAGCACGGGAATGTCGATATTGCCGCCCGCCGCGAGGGTCGCGAGCACGGCGGTGAGCATGTAGGCGACGGGGTCGTTGGAGCCCGATTCGACCTCGAGCAGCGAGTCGGTGCCGCCCCTCAGCGAAAGGCTGTGCTCGCGCAGAACGCTAAAGACGCTGGCCGCGTCGGTGGACGCCACGACCGATCCCAGCAGCAGGCCGCCGATCCAGTCGAAGCCCAGCACAAAGTGGGCGAACACGCCGGTGATGCCTGCGGTGATGACGACGCCGAGCGTGCTCAGCAGCACCGCCGGCGCGGCGACGGGCTTGGCGCGGTCTATGTTGGTGTTAAAGCCGCCGTAGAACATGATGAACAGCAGCGCCGTGCTGCAGACGGTTTCGGTGAGTGCGTAGTCGCTAAAGTCGATGTGCGCCGGGCCGTTGACGCCGAGCAGCATGCCGAGCGCAATAAAGATGAGCAGGGTGGGGAAGGGGAGTTTTTTGCCGACGGGTTTGATGGTCAGGCACAAAATGATGACGAGGCCGATAAAGAGAAGGATCTGGTTCATGGATGGTGTCCGCTCCTGGGTGGTTGGCGTGGCACGGTCAGTTGTCTGCGGTTATTTGTACCCAAAGGTGGTGGGTTTATGGGGTTGGATTGCGGGCGTGCGCGATATCGTCATAGACGGCTGCCGTCTTTGCCTCTGCTCGGAAACCCTTTCCAGCTTTATTGCAACGGAGTACAATGGGTAACGTTTAAGTTCAACTTGAAGTTTTAGTTGCGGCGCCGGGCTTAGACCGCAATGCAAGGAGAGGCGTACCATGGCGATCTATGTGACATCTGATGCTCACGGGCACGTGCGTGCGCTTGACGAGGCCCTGTCTAAGATCTCGTTGACGTCCGACGACACGCTGTACGTGCTGGGCGACATGATCGATCGCGGGCCCGATCCGGTCGGCGTTATTAAGCTCGTGCGCTCGCTGCCCAACGCCCACGTGCTCAAGGGCAATCACGAGCAGATCATGCTCGATGCCATCATTGGCCAGGACCCGCTCGATGCCGAGACCTGGGATATCAACGGTGGCTGGACGACGAGCGAGCAGCTCAACGACATGGAATTTGAGGCATACGAGGAGCTCGTGCGATGGATGGCCGCGCTGCCGCTCTACGCGGTGGCCGAGACCGAGGAGCGCCCGTACCTGCTGGTGCATGCCGGCATCCAGACCGAGGCGGCGCGCGCGTTTTTGCTTGAGCATGGTGTCGATTGCGGTGACGGCAGGGGAGCGGTCGATGCCGATAGCGAGCTGCTGCGGCAAATGCTCGCCGTGCAGTCGTCCGATGACCTGCTGTGGATTCGTCACGGCTATTGGGATGCGCCGACGGGACTGCTTTCTGCCGAGGGCGAGGGCCCGGTCGTGGTGAGCGGCCACACGCCCACGGTGTCGCTTGGGCGCTATTGCGAGGTTGGCGGCCTGGCGGGGCTCGATGAGGAGTCGGGCCGCGGGCAGATTGTGCGCCTGGGTGGCGAGGATACCGCCGGCGTGCCCGATCGCATCGACATCGACTGCGCCGCCGCCACCGGCTCCGAGTTCGGTCGCGTGGGCATCCTGCGGCTCGATGATGGGGCGGAGTTCTACGCGAACATCAACCCGGGCGAATAATCGGTGCAAGTGGTAGCTAATTTGGGACGGGGCTTTTTTGACTACTCTTGCCCTTCTGCCCGCTAATTGATTTCTCTGGGACGGGGATTAAATAATCATTTGGCTGCCCGCTGGCTAAGTGAGTAGACTTTTTTGGAAATGCCGAGCACCCAACATATTTGCCTCAATAAAACCGCAGGTCACAGACTTGTGCTCTGTCGGTGTGGTCAGGGATTCGGTAAAAATCTACTCACTTAGTTTTACGTGATGCATATTGTCTTCAACGAGACCCCAGCCGGGGCGATTCCATCGCAAATTCCGGTGACCGGGGCAGCTAATTAGGCGCCGTAGGGGTTGCGGTCGCGCTCGATGCGCTGGCGGATGTGGGCGTACTCGATTATCAGCAGCACCAGGAGTAGGGCCATGATGGCTAGGTAGCTCACCACGGCGCCCATCAGACCCAGCAGCTTAATCAGGATCACCGGCAGCACCACGCTTACGGCGAAGCAGATCAGGTAGATCTTGGTGACATCGCCGGCGTGGCGCAACACCGTGATGATGGCGTAGATAAAGTCGATTGCCGCGGTGACGCCGCCGGCGACAACCATTAGCAGCGCCAGCGTGCGGTAGCGCTCAAAGTTGAGGCCGTACATAAAGCTCATGATGGGGATGCCGGGGCCTGCCATAAATGCGGCGCACGCTCCGGTAATGACCACGATCAGTGCCATAACGGCAACAATAATCAAGTCAAAGCGGCGACGCTTGCGCGGATTCGCCCAAATGCTCGACAGACGTAGGAGCTGCGGTTTATAGATAAATCCAATGCTCAACAAAATAGCCTGCGCTGGAAAGAACAGTGCATTAAAGTACAGCTGGTATTTGTAGGCCAGTGTGCCTTCCATCACGAACTTGGGCATGCTCTCGATGAGGTTGAACAGGAACAGCGCACCAAAGAGCGGGGCGCACTGGATAAACAGGTGACCAGCCTCGCGCAGACTCATACGGCGTGATTTTTCGGTTTCGAGCAGGGCGAGCGGGGCGGTGACCAGCACGAGCGAGGCAATCGCGGCGATGCCCATGGCCATGGCGGCGATGGGCATGCTGCGCGTGAGGAACAGTGCCACGCTAAAGACCGCGATGACGCCGACGGATCGTAGCGTTTGGCTCATGCCGGCCAGGTAGAGTTTGTCGGCCTGCTGCAGGCGGCCCTCGTACACGTCGGCAATGCCGTCGATCACCTTATACAGGTAGACGCCCAGGCCGATTGTGGCCATCTGCGCATCGTAGCCGCGGGCGCTGCTGTATACCAGGCCGCATGCCAGCGCGAGCGCTCCGCAGATCCAGCGGTTGAGCTGGTAAGAGGCAAAGGACGTCTTTTCGTCGATGTCCGAGACCTGGAAATTGCGCACGCCGTAGTTGCACGCGATCATGATGAGCGTGCCGGTGACAAAGGCGATGGAGAATTTGCCAGCCTCCTCGGCGCCCACGAGCTGTGTGGACACGATGGTGAGCAACGGAAACACCATGCCCCACACGGCGGTGCCCAGGGTATTCCAAAGGTAGTCGCGACGGGTGGCGTGATCTTCGTACTCGGCTTCTTGCGTGGAGAAGCCGCCGCCGTAGACGGCTCCGAGCAGGCGGTTCCACCAGGCATTGACCATGCGGTGGATGGGGCCGGGCTGGCGATCGCGCTCGCGGCGACGGCGTGTGGCCTGGCTGCTGTCGGGACCGCCGGCGTTACGCTGGCTTAGCTCTTGGATTCGTGCGAGCTCCTCGGCGGTGTGCGATGCGGGGAACAGGCCGTTCTCGATGCGTCCGCCCTGCCCGTGCGCCCCGTCCGATACGGTGGGGTCGGCGACGCCATTGCGGCGGGCGATGGCGCGGCGAATGCTATCGATGGGCGTGATGCTCAAAGCGGAGTCCTTTCTATTGCTACGCTCTAGTATAGACGCGACGGTGTTCGGTCGTGTTTTTGAACAGGTTGTTCGATAATTTCGGCGGCGCCATTCAGTAGACGGCATTTGGGGACGTTCCTTATGTGCCGGCACTTTGGGAACGTCCCTAAGTGCCGGCATCCGGGGTCGCTCCTTGGTTGTTGCCTGTTCAAGAGTGTCCCTAACGACTAGGCCGCTTGCCTGCGATTTTTGACCGTTGGGCGGGCGCTTCGCCGTTGCCGCAAAAACGTTTTTGCATATCGGGTACAACGGGCTTTACGTGAGTAAAGTGCGCGCCTCGTCCACGTGTCGCGCTTTTAAAGGAGGCCCCATGCCAGGTGTTACCCCTGCAGAAGTTCTGTCCAACTTTGGCATTACGCTGGTCGAAGATCCTGCCGAGAACCAGCCCCGCCTGCTGGTCGACCTGCCGGCAGCCGAGCTCGTCGAGCACGCCATCCGTCGCAACGAAGGTCGTATGGCCTCCAACGGCGCGCTGGTGATCGAGACGGGGGAGCGTACCGGCCGTTCGCCCAACGACCGCTTTATCGTCGACACGCCCGACGTGCACGACAAGATCGCCTGGGGCGCCGTCAACCGCCCGCTTTCTGCCGAGAGCTACGAGGCCATCAAGGCCGGTATCGTCAACTACCTCAACGAGCGCGATGTGTTCGTCACTCGCGGTATGGCCGGTGCCGATCGCAACCATACGCGTCGCCTGCTTGTCGCCTGCGAGCGTGCCAGCCAAGCGCTCTTTATTAAGCAGATGCTCGCCCGCCCGCTTGCCCGTGAAATCGCACGCACCGGCGAGCCGGACTTCCGCGTGCTCGCCGCTCCCGGCTACCAGTGCGATCCCGCCATTAAGGGCCTCAACTCCAGCGCCGCCGTGGTCATCAACTTCCAGGAGCGCGTGATTTTGGTTGCCGGCACCGGTTACTCCGGCGAAATCAAAAAGTCCATCTTCAGCGTCATGAATTACCTGCTGCCCGTCGAGGACGACGTGCTACCCATGCACTGCTCGGCCAGCATGGATCCCGTCACGCACGAGACCGCCGTGTTCTTTGGCCTTTCGGGCACGGGCAAGACCACGCTTTCGGCCAACCCCACGCGGCTGCTGATCGGCGACGACGAGCACGGTTGGTCCGACATGGGCATCTTCAACATCGAAGGTGGCTGCTACGCCAAATGCGAGGGCCTGGACGCGTTCCACGAGCCCGAGATCTTCAACGCTGTCCGCTTTGGCGCGATCTGCGAAAACGTGGTGCTCGACGAGAACCGCAAGCCCAACTACGACGACATCTCGATCACGCACAACACGCGCGTGGCATACCCTGTGGAGCACATTCCCAACGCGTGGACCAAGGGCATGGGCACCACTCCAAGCGTCGTGCTCTTCCTGACCTGCGATGCCTTTGGCGTGCTGCCGCCCATCTCGCGCCTGACGGCCGACGCCGCCATGTATCACTTTGTGACGGGCTTTACGGCCAAGATCCCCGGCACCGAGGTCGGCGTCACCGAGCCCACGCCCACGTTCTCTTCGCTGTTTGGCGAGCCGTTTATGCCGCTCGACCCCATGGTCTATGCCAAGATGCTCGGTGAGCGCATCGCCGACGGCCGCACGCGTGTGTACCTGGTCAACACCGGCTGGATCGGCGGCGGCTACGGCGTGGGCCATCGCATTGAGCTGGCCTACACGCGCGCCCTAGTCGCGCGCGCCCTCGACGGCACCATCGAGGACAGCGAATTCGTCCACGACGATATCTTTAACGTCGACATTCCCACCACGTGCCACGGTGTACCCGACGGCATCCTGGTGCCGCGCCAGTACTGGCAGAGCACCGCTCGCTACGACGAGGCCGCGCACAACCTGGCCGTCATGTTCGAGGAGAACTTCGAGAAGAAGTACTCGCACCTGCCCGATTCCGTCAAGGCCGCCGGTCCGCACGCTCAGGTGCACGTCGACGCCCGTCATCGCGGCCGCGGCCTGTTGGGACTCCGCCACTAGCGTCGCCGCGAGTCCATATCCGCCACAAAGGGGACAGGCACCTTTGTGGCGGTTTTGCTTGGGCGAATGACTCGGGTTACAATACGCCTGACATATTGCCCCCTTCTCCGGATGGGGGCAGCGTAAGCGCTCTTGTGGCGGCACCGTAGGACTTTGAAGGTGGCCGCTGTAAGAGCGCTTTTTGTTTAGACGCTCGCGTGGGGCGAATCGTGAAGGGAGCACGTATGAAGGGCTTTATTGCCGAGGATTCGTTTTGGGAGCTATTCCCGCAGGCGGCTGTCGGTGTTGTGGTCGTAAAGGGCATGAAGCCCGCGGCTCAGATTCCTCAAGAGGACGTTGATGCGATTGCCGCGTTGCTCGACCGCGCCAATATCGATGCGGAGCGTCACCTGACGAGTGATACCATCAGCGAGAATGCGCCGGTTAAGGCATGGCGCGAGGCATATCGCCTATTCAAGACCAAGAAGGGCGCGCGTTGCTCAATTGAGAACCTGCTCAAGCGCGTGCTCAAAGGCAAGCCGGTGGGCCACATTACGCCCGCGGTGGACATCTACAACACGGTGTCGCTGTCCTACGCGCTGCCCGTAGGCGGCGAGGATTTGCACGCGATTGAGGGAGACCTTTGCCTGAAGGTGACCGACGGTGGCGATTCATTTCTGCCGCTTGGCGAGGAGACAGATGACCCGACGCTTCCCGGCGAGCTCGCCTACATCGATGATGCGGGCGCCGTATGCCGCTGCTGGAACTGGCGCGATGGCGTTCGAACGGCGTTGTCCGATGATTCGGCCGATGCTTTCCTGGCGATTGAGTGCGTGGAGCCGGAGCGGATGGGGGATTGCCAGGCCGCGATCGATCGCTTAGCCGAGCTGCTCGAGCGCTATCTGGGAGCGACGGTTGTCGTTAAAACGCTTGTGACCCGCGACAATCCTTGCGTGGGGCTGTAGCGAAGTCTGCGGATCAAACTCGATGCCCCAAACCACCACAAAGGTGCCTGTCCCCTTTGTGGTGGTTTTTATGTTGATGGGTTAACAAATGGGATATTTGGGTACAGATATTACCTTGTGCGGCTAAGATGTTTACCCGTAAGCATTATGCAAGCGAAAGGCGGTCGTCTCCCATGCAGCAGAACGACGAGACACGTTTCGAGGACTTTGTCGGACTGATCAGCGGGCTCTACAAGGAGATCCAGCGCATTAAGACATCCGAGGGCGCAAGGCTGGGCCTCAAGGGCTCCGACGTTATGTGCCTGTACTATCTTGAGCGCAGCAAGGACGGCCTGACTGGCGCTGACCTGGCTCGCATGGCAGGCGTGACCCGTGCCGCCGTCTCGCGCACGCTCGCGCATCTGGAGGAGGGCGGCTACGTCGAGGTCGACGACTCGGGTGATGCGGCCGTTAAGTATCGTGCCCCGGTGCGCCTGACCGCTCTGGGCGGCGAGAGCATGAGCGAGGCGGACCGCATCATTCGCGAGGTGCTCGACACCACCGGTAAGGCTATGGGTGTGGAGCAGCGCGAGCAGATGTATGCGTCGCTGCGTACGATTCTCAACACCCTGCGTGAGATCTAAGGCCGCCAAGGCATTTGCTTCCCATTAAAAACTGCATAGTCCCGTTTGAGCGCGTATGCCGTGCCGGGGCATTGCTGTCAAAATTCCCCGCGCGGGACCTGCGCAAGAAAGGATTCGTTATGTCCGTCCGCATTATTACCGATTCCGCAAGCGATATGTCGCCGGCGGAGCACCCCGCTCTGCGTGTTCTGCCGCTGTCCGTCACCTTTGGCACCGATGTGTATATGGATGGCGTCGACATCGATCACCAGCGCTTTTACGAGATGCTTGTGGAGCGCGATGAACTGCCCAAGACCGGTCAGGTCAACCCGTACGCCTTTTCGCAGGCGATTGCCGAAGCGCGTGAGGCCGGCGATGAGGCCGTGATTATTACCGTGGGTGCCAAGCTCTCGGGCACCAACCAGAGTGCTCGTACGGCACTTGCCGAGGCGCCGGGCGGCGACATGTTCGTCGTGGACAGCAATAACGTGACCTTGGGCGAGCGCGTGCTGGTCGAGTATGCGCTGCGCCTGGTGGACGAGGGCCAGGGCGCGGCTCAGGTTGCGGCGGCTGTCGAGGCCGTGCGCGACCGCGTGGTCGTCATCGGCCTGCTCGAGACGTTGGAGTACCTGGTGCGCGGCGGTCGCCTGTCTGCTGCGGCCGGTGCCGTGGGTACGCTGCTCAACGTAAAGCCCGTGGTGGCTGCCGAGGACGGTCTGATCGTGCAGCTGGGCAAGGCGCGCGGTTCCAAGAACGGACGTAACCTGCTCAACCAGAAGGTCGAAAAGGCGGGCGGCATCGACTTTTCCATGCCGCTGGCGCTCGGCTATACGGGCCTTTCGGATGCGGTGCTCAAGAAGTATATCGAGGACAGCGCGGCACTGTGGGCTGGCCACACCGAGGGCGAACTGCCTGTCCACACCATTGGCGCCACCATCGGCACCCACGTAGGTCCCGGCGCCGTAGCCGTAGCCTTCTTCCAGCCCGTCAACTAACCGACTTGCTATAAACCACCACAAAGGGGACAGGCACCTTTGTGGTGGTTTAGGCTATTCCGGGTGGAAGGGAGCGAGCAATGGCGTCTGAGGGCTTTTTTGAGCGGGTGTACGAGGTGGTCGAGCAGATTCCCGAGGGGATGGTCGCCACCTACGGTCAGGTGGCGCTGCTCGCCGGTCGTCCGCGGAGTGCGCGGTACGTGGGGTATGCCCTGCATAGCAATCCGCGCCCTGGTCAGATTCCCTGCCATCGTGTGGTGTTTGCCGACGGGCACATATGCGAGGGTTTTGCTTTTGGCGGTCCCGATGCTCAACGTGAGCTTTTGCTAGGGGAGGGTGTGGCGTTTAAGGATGACATGCACGTCGACTTGGCCGTCTGTCGCTGGCCAGTGGGGCTCTAGCGGCTCTGCCGTGGCGAAAACCACCACAAAGGTGCCTGTCCCCTTTGTGGTGGTTTAGTTTACTGGGGCTAACTTATGGAGAAGCTATGGCGGGCGATATTGATGCAGCAAAGTAAACCACGGTGAACTATATTGGTTTCAGCGACGGAGCAGGCAATAGGCGATGAAAAAGCCTGCCCTGTTGAGTTTGATTCGCATTCCTCCCCTCTGTGCGATTCAACGGTGTACTTCGGGAACAGGCCCGCTGGCAACTATCTGCCAGCGGGCCTGTTCCTGTTTCGGTGAGGATTCAGCCTCACCGTCTATGTTGTGCGAAGGCGCTTTGCCTAGTACACCATGCCCATGGCGTCCTGAACCTCGGCCAGGGTCTGCTCGGCAATCTCGTTGGCGCGACGGTTGCCCTCGTGCAGCACGTCCTTCACATAGTCCAGATCGTTCTCATAGCGCTGACGACGCTCGCGGATCGGCGCGAAGTACGCGTTGACGGCCTCGGTCACGTACTTCTTGAGCTGGCCGGAGCCGCCCATGCCAATCTCCTCGGCAATCTCGACCTCGGAACGGCCGGTGCAGATGGCGGCGGTTGAAAGCAGGCCGGACACGCCGGGGCGATTCTCGGGATCGAACGTGATCATGCGCTCGGAGTCGGTCTGGCTCTTCTTGATGCGCTTGGCCGTCTCCTCGGCGGTCATCGAGATGTTGATGGCGTTGCCGTAGCTCTTGCTCATCTTGCGCCCGTCCAGGCCGGGCAGCAGCGGGGTCTCGGACAGCAGCGCGTCGACCTCGGGGAACACCTTGCCGTAACGGTTGTTAAAGCGGCGGGCGATGGTGCGGGTGAGCTCGATGTGCGGCAGCTGGTCGCGACCGACGGGCACCACATTGCCCTTGCAGAACAGGATGTCGCAGGCCTGGTGCACCGGGTAGGTGAGCAGAAGGCCGGTGAGCTCGTGGCCCGAGGCCTCCATCTCGGCCTTGACCGTGGGGTTGCGCGCCAGCTCGGCCTCGGAGACCAGCGACAGGAACGGCAGCATGAGCTGGTTTGCGGCGGGTACGGCGGAGTGCGCGTAGATCATGGTCTTGTCGGGGTCGATGCCGCAGGCAAGGTAGTCCATGACCATGTTGTACACGTTGTCCTGGATGTGCTCGGTCGTATCGCGGTCAGTGATGACTTGATAGTCGGCGATGAGCACGTTGGTCTTGGCGCCCATGTTCTGCAGCTCAACACGGCCCTTGAGGGTGCCGAAGTAGTGACCCAGGTGCAGACGGCCGGTGGGGCGGTCGCCGGTGAGCATGGTGAACTTCTCGGGCGTTTTGGCCAGGCCCTCGCGAATGGCGTTGCTCTTTTGCAGCGCGACTTCGTAGCTGTTCTCGTTTGGCATGATTGCTCCTAACGTATGTTCATGGGTCAAGATGATAACGCGTTTATTGGAGGGGCGGGTCGTAAGTAGGCGAGGGACGGGAGAGCGGCGGCTTGTGCGATGGGCGCGGCGTGGCTGCACGTTTGGCCGGCGGCGTCTGGACGCATCCTCGGCAGCTTACCCTAGCGCTTGTGGTGGCGCTCTTCCTTACGTTCCTCGGCTGCCTGTTCCTCCTGCTTAAAGGCGGGATCGTCGGGGGTGACGAGCTCGTCCTCGTGCGTGCGCTTGTTGTAATGGTGACGCAACACGGGCTCAAACAGGTGCAGGTGCTTGGCAAAGGCCGCCGAGCCAATGGCGAGTACGGTAAAGATGAGCACGCGCATGGGCACCTCGACCTGGTTAATCGCGGCGGCGCCGGCCGAAAGCATGATGCACCAGGCGTAGATGAGGAGCACTGCCTGCTTTTGGTTGTAGCCCTCTTGGATCAGGCGGTGGTGGATGTGGCCCTTGTCGGCCTGCCCGATGCTAATGTGGGCGCCTTTGCGGCGCACGATGGCGCTAAACGTGTCGATGATGGGCACGCCGGCAACGATGAGCGGGATGATAAGCGAGGTGAGCGCGGCGGTGCGGCTCACGTTGAGCAGCGAGATGGAGCCCAGTGCAAAGCCCAGAAGCAACGACCCCGAGTCGCCCAAGAAGATGCTTGCGGGGTTGAAGTTGTAGCGCAAAAAGGCCAGGCAAGCGCCAAAGAGCGCAATGGAGAGCGCGGCGGCGTCGATGCGGCCCGAGAGAACGGCCATCGAAAACATGGTGAACGACGCGATGCCGCAGATGCCCGTGGCTAAGCCGTCGAGGCCGTCGATGAGGTTAATGATGTTGGTGAATGCCACCAGATAGATCACGGTGATGGGGTAGGCGAGCCATCCGAGCATGATCTCGCCGGGGGCAAACGGGTTGACAATGACGCCGATCCGCAGGCCGCCGATACAGGCGATAAGCGCGGCGAGGACCTGTCCGGCTAGCTTTTGCTTGGGCTTGAGCTGGAAGACGTCGTCGATAGCGCCGGTCGCAAAGATGACGGTAAAAGAAAGCGCAAGTATGGGGTAGCTGATGTGCAGACGGGGGTGGGGCACCAAAACGGGCGGCCAACCCAGGTACCAGGTGCCTAGGATTTGCACAATACCGGCAACGACCAGGCCCAAAAACACCGCCGTTCCGCCCAAACGCGGGATGGGCTTGGTGTTGATGCGGCGCTTAGAAGGATAGTCGACGGCGTCGAGCTTAATTGCCAAGCGCTTGACCAGGGGCACCGTGAGGAAGGTCGTGATAAAGGCCGCCGCTGCCACGCATAGATACGGTATGTAGCTCGGGGATGAAGCCATGAATCTAAAAACCGCCAAGCGTCGAAGGAAAAGGTCAAAGGTTGCTAAGCGCAAAGGGCATAGCCGAACCATGATACTCGACCAAGGGGGGTGCATGGAATTGCACGCAGCGATAATCACGCGCTTACCAGATATTAGGGTATTGTCGATGGCTTGTCGGGATACCGGCGGGGATCCATATGGGCTGTAATGGTGGTTTTCGGCAAATGAAAACCACCCCCCACGTTACGAAAATGAACCCACCTAAAACAGGTGGGTGCCCTCATCGACTGTTCCAGCGTCCTTAACAACGAAGGATACCTGTACTAGGTACGACTGTGTGGGCTCCCTAAATAAACGCGACGGTTCACCCAGTTGCTCCGCGGGGGGCGGAATACCTACATCATAAAGCGGCACTTTGTCGATTCCAGTCTTGACATTATAAAAATCGTGTCGGACGATTACGGCGCCTTGGGCTCGAGCCGTCTGTGCGGTTGGTCCCTTTACGTTTGAGCTGCTGAATCATTGTTTTGGAGCATGTTTTTATGCCGACGTCGTTGACCGAACTTTTTTCGCCCGCCTGCCATTTGTGTCCGCGCCGTTGCGGTGCGGCGCGCGACGAGGGCGCGCGTGGCGTGTGCGGCGCCGACAACACGCTTAAGGTCGCCCGCGCGGCGCTCCATATGTGGGAGGAGCCGCCCATTTCGGGCGAGGCCGGCTCGGGTACGATTTTCTTTAGCGGCTGTTCGCTCAAATGTATCTACTGCCAAAACCACGAGATCTCGACGGGCAATTTCGGTCTTGAGATTTCGCCCGAGCGTTTGGTCGAGATTATGCTGGAGCTGCAGGACCAGGGCGCCAATAACATCAACCTGGTGACGGCGACGCACTATGCGCATCTGTTGCCTGCCGCGATTGCCGCGGCACGGACGCGCGGGTTGGTCATCCCAATTGTCTACAACACGAGTGGTTACGAGCGCGCGAGTGCCGTGGCGGCGCTGGGCGACCTGGTCGACGTGTGGCTTACGGACTTTAAATATGCCGATGCCGGGCTTGCGCAGTTGCTTTCTCATATTAAGGACTACCCGCGCGTGGCCGTGTCGGGTCTGGCCCAGATGGCGCGCGAGATTGAGCGCCGCGGGGGAGAGCTGGTAGACGAGGACGGGCTCATGAGGCGCGGCATAATCGTGCGTCATCTGGTGCTGCCGGGGCATGCGGACGATTCGTGCCGCGTGTTGGACCTGGTGTGGCAGACGGTGGGCGACGTGCCGATTTCGGTCATGAACCAGTACACGCCCAATGCCCTCATGCGCGAACAAGGCGGCGACCTGGCGCGCGCCGTGACGCGCGAGGAGTACGAGCAGGTGCTCGACCATGCCGACGACCTGGGCTTTACGACGATGTTTTGGCAAGAAGGCGGCGCGGTAGACGAGAGCTTTACCCCGGCGTTCGACACCACCGGCGTCCTCACCAGCGCAGAGTAGCGCGTTCGCCGATGATTTTTCTGGGACGGGGATTAAAAAATCATTCGGTACACAATGTTTTTTAATCCCCGTCCCAGAAAAATCATCGAGAGGATCGCCTGCTCGAAAAGTTGTCAAAATAGCCGCGCCCCAAAAAGACTGATTATTGGGCGTTGACAGTTGGCGAGCCGTAGGTAAAATATCGACTTGTCCTGGGGACGTAGCTCAGTTGGGAGAGCGCTGCCGTCGCATGGCAGAGGCCGAGGGTTCGACTCCCTTCGTCTCCACCCTTGGATTTGATAAGCCGCTGACATTGTGTCGGCGGCTTTTTTTAAAAGAAAGGGCTGTACCATGGCCGAGCTTGAGTCCCAACCACTGTCTGCCGAGGAGCGCGCCGAGTTGGAAGAGCTCCGCGCCGAGAAAGCTCGTCGCGAGGCCCAGGAAGAGGCACGCCGCGAGCGTGAGGAGTTGGCCGCCCTGCGTGCCGAGCGCGAGAAGGCCGAGGAGGCCGCTGCGAAGGTTGCATCCGAGCCCAAGCCCGCGCCCGCACCCAAGCCCGCTGCTGCGAAGCCTGCACCTGCCGCGCCCAAACCTCTGCCTAAAAAGGCAGCTCGTCCCAAGCCCGTCGATTCCAAGCCGAGCCGTGACGAGATGACGTTTGCCCAGCGTATGGTCACCTCTAAAGAGCCTGTGGACGAGGACGATATCCCCGGCATGCCGCCGGCTCAAAAGCTCATCATCGCGCTTGCCCTGATTGGGTTTATCGTCTTTATGGGCTACACGATCACGGGCAGTATGGGGCTGCACTAAGCGAACCGCACCCGGCGCCCCGCTCGCGTATTCCGCCCCGCCCAACCCTCAACCTCTACACAACGTATTCGAAAGGTCGCCCCATGGCTTTGACCGACATCTCGCATCCCACCGACATCGCAATGCTCACCGATCTGTACGAGCTCACTATGGCCCAGGGCCTGTGGGAGAGCGGCAAAGCCAATGAGCAAGGTTGTTTTACGGCGTTTTACCGTGACCATCCGTTTGGCAGCGCGTACGCCGTCATGTGCGGCACCGCCGAGCTTCCCGAGCTCGTCGAGAATTTGCGCTTTACGTCCGAGGATATCGAGTACCTCGCCTCGCTTCAGGCTCCCGCCGGCGGTGCGATGTTTAAGCCCGCATTCCTCGACTACCTGCGCAACTTCCGCGCGCACGTGAACATTGACGCCGTGCCCGAGGGCGAGCTTGTTTTTCCGCGCGAGCCCATGGTGCGCGTCACCGGTCCGGCGCTGGAGTGCCAGCTGCTCGAGACGGCGCTGCTCAACATCGTCGGCTTCCAGACGCTCGTCGCCACCAAGACGGCGCGTGTGGTGTTGGCGGCAGACGGCCGTCCCGTCGCCGAGTTTGGCCTGCGCCGCGCCCAGGGTCCCGATGGCGGTCTGGCCGTCGCCCGCGCAAGCTATGTGGCCGGCTGCTCGTCCACGTCTAACGTGCTTGCCGGGCGCCGTTACGGCATCCCCGTCTTTGGCACGCACGCGCACAGCTGGGTGATGAGCTTTGACTCCGAGCTCGAGGCCTTCCGTGCGTTTGCCAAGTCGAGCCCCAAGAACTGCACGCTGCTCATCGATACCTACGACGTGCGCGAGGGCTGCGAGCATGCCATTACGGTTGCCAAGGAGATGGAGGCGGCTGGTGAGCGCCTGTCGGCTATTCGCATTGACTCGGGCGACCTCGCCAAGCTCTCCAAGTATGTTCGTGGCCGTTTTGATGCCGAGGGCCTGCCCTATGTGGGGATCTCGGTTTCTAACGATCTGGATGAGTACACGATTCAGTCACTGCTCGACCAGGGCGCGCCCATCGATAGCTTTGGCGTGGGTACCAAGCTTGCGACCTGCTATGACCAGCCGGCGCTGGGCGGCGTGTACAAGCTTTCCGCCCGCCGTGCGAGCGAGGCAGATCCATGGACGCCGGTGGTCAAGCTCTCTGAGCAGCCATACAAGCGCACGATCCCGGGTGTGCAACGCGTGCGCCGTTATTACGACGGCTTTGGCGGCCCGGTCTGCGACATGATCTACGACGAGGACCATCTGGCGGGGGAGGGCGCCGCGCGCGGCAATACCCTTGTGGCCGTGAACGATGCCGCCCTGGTGACCGACGTGTCCGAACTCGAGTATCGCGAGCTGCTGGTGCCGATCGTGCGCGATGGCAGTGCGGTGGCTCCGCGTGAGAGCATCCAGGACGCGCGCGAGCGCTGTGCTTGGGCGCTCGACCATCTGGACGCAGCTTTCAAGCGCTTCCTGTACCCGCAGACCTATGTGGTGGGTATGGAGCAGGGCCTGGCTCAGGTGCGCGACGAGCTCGTGCGTAAGAACATGGCCGCGGCCTCTGCCTTTCCCTGGGCTCACTAATTCCTTGGGCGGTAGGGGCGAGTCACGCTTCCCTGGCCGCCGGCTCGGCCGTTCGCTGAACAGTTGATTGGTTTGACGTATGACGACTTCTTATAAAACGATGGTGGTAAAGATCGGTTCGTCCACGGTGGTGGGCGCCGATGGCAAGGTCAACCGCGCCTTTATCGGCGGGCTTGCCGATCAGGCCGCAGCCCTGCGCGAGCTTGGCTGGCGCCTGGTCGTGGTGAGCTCGGGCGCCATTGCCTGCGGCTATCCCGTGCTGGGCTTCGACCGTAAGCCGGTCGGTGACCTGCCGAGCCTGCAGGCCTGCGCCTCGGCCGGTCAGTGCATCATCTCGTCGGCCTACGACGAGGAGTTCCATGCGCGCGACCTGCTCACCTCGCTCGTGCTGCTCACGCGTCACGACACGGCGCGCCGCACGTCCTACCTGCACGCGCGCGACGCCCTGCTGCGCCTCGTGGAGCTGGGTGTGGTGCCGGTCGTCAACGAGAACGATACCGTCACCGTCGATGAGATCAAGTTTGGTGACAACGACACGCTGGCGGCGCTTGTGAGCTGCCTGGTTTCTGCCGATCTGTGCGTGACGCTCTCGGACATCGACGGCCTTTACACCGCCAATCCGCACGAGGACCCCACGGCTGAGTTTGTTCCGGTCGTGCGAAAGATCGATGCCAAGATCATTGCCTCGGCGGGCGATTCTTCCACATCGGTGGGTACGGGCGGCATGATCACCAAGATTCGCGCGAGCCGCATTCTCATGACGGCGGGCATTCAAAGCGTGATTTGCTCGGGCGAGGAGCCCGATGCGCTCGTGCGTCTGGCCCGCGGCGAGAGCGTGGGTACGCTGTTCGATCCGCCGGCGGAGCGCCTGGACATTGCGCCGCGCAAGTTGTGGATCGCACTGGGTGACAAGGCGCATGGCTCGGTGACGGTCGATGATGGCGCCGCGAAGGCGCTGGTCAGCCGCGGATCGTCGCTGCTCGCGGTGGGTATTCGCGAGGTCGATGGCCAGTTTGCCGAGGGCGATGTGCTCGACGTGTGCGACCCGAGCGGCATGGTTGTCGCCCGTGGTATCGCCGAGGCCGATTCGGACGTGCTGGAGCTTGCAGCCGGCCGCCGCCAGGACCAGATTGCCAGCAACCGCCTGCTCGCAGACCTGGCCGAGAAGCCCGCAATCCATAGGGACAACTTGATAGTGTTCGCCTAACCAATTGACGCTGCAAACGCCCCTAAGCGGCAATCTGACGTTCAATCGTCGGGCATGACCAAAAGGTCAATGCCCTCCTCTTTCACGTCACCTTGCTCGCTTAGGGGCGTTTTCGCTTTCTGTCCTCTACCAGCGGCATTGTCGTTGCCGGCACTTGGGGACGTTCCTATTGTGCCGGCAGACGGGGACACTCCTTTGCTAGAAGATCTGGCGCAGGTCTCCGCGGTTGAGGGCTTCGTCGAAGAGGTGCTTGAACACCACGCTGCCGTGCAAGCCGTCGTGCTCGAACTCGTTGGTCACCCAGGCATGCGAGTTGCCCACGCGGCTGAGCGTATCGAGCTGCATGCCCGAATCGACGTACATGTCATCGAAGTACACCGCGGCCTGCAGGGGCACCTCGTTGCACGCCAGGCGCTGCGGGTCGTAGATCTTGTCCCAGCTTGTGTCTTCCATAAGCAGATCCATCGCCGGCTTGAAGGGCTTAAGTTCGGGCATCTGCTCAAACATCCACGGGAACATGGCCTCGCCGGTAAACATGAGCGGTCGCGTGAGCGTGTCGAACTCGGCACGATGGGCCTTCTCTTCTGCCGCGGCCCAGCGAATGGGCATGGTGTCGCCGTCGGCGTAGATGAACTCCTGAAGCGTCCAGTACAGCGGATTCGTGCGCGTGTTGGTGCGCTCGAAGGCGCGCATCAAAAAGCTGTCGGATACCGAGGCGCCGCAGGCCAGCGTGCCGTCGCCGTCAACAAAAGCATGATCGATAATCCAATGCATGCGCTCAAAGCTCGGCTTCATGCCAAGGTCGCTGCCCATGAGCTGCAGGCGTTCGACCGTCATCGGCGAGCCGTCGGGTAGCACGGGCTTTTGCTCCTCGAGGGCATCTGCCAGGGCCGCCACGCGCTCGACGTCGGCGGGGTAGCGGTTGTAATACTGCTGCGTCTTGGCAGCCATGCGCGGGAAGGTGTGCGCGTAGACCTCGCTTGCGCTCGCCGGTACGTGGGGGATGCCGCCGCAGGTAAAGCTTGCCGCCACGCCCTCGGGGAAGAGCGACAGGTAGCTCAGCGTCAAAAAGCCGCCGTAGCTCTGCCCGAGCGTGACCCAGGGCCTGCCGCCAAAGCCCACCAGGCGCAGGTACTCAAAATCGCGCACGATGGAGCTGGCGAGGTGGCGCTTGAGGAAGTCCGCCTGCGAGCGGTCCGCATCGGCGCCGGCTGCGTCGGCACGCTCGCCCAGTGCGGCAATCGTGCGCCCGTCTACACAGCTGCTGCGTCCGGTGCCGCGCTGGTCGGGCAGGACGACGCGGAAGTGCTTGACGGCCTCCTCGATCCAGCCATCGCTGGTGGGTGACAGCGGACGCGGGCTCTCGCCGCCGGGGCCGCCCTGCAAAAACAGGAGCAGTGGCAGATCGTCGTTGATGCGGTCGGGCGCGCAAACCACACGGTAGAAGAGCTTGATGCTCTCGGGCGCACCTGCGATGGGCGCTGGCATGGCGCCGCGGCGCATGGTGCTGCCGACGGCCAGGAGCATCGGCTCCAGGCCGCGCCAGTCGAGGGGGACGTCGATGCTGTGGTCCTCGACATACAGGCCGGGGACGTGGTACGAAGTGATGAGGGCCATGTGAGTCTTCCGTTCGTTGCGGTGTTTCGGGTTGACCAATTCTACCGCCGCGGGCGAGGCCATGCGCAAATCGGCTACCATGGTTGCAAACTTCTAGGAGAAAGGGCCGCCCATGTCGGTCGATATAGCCACGTATGTCCACGATCTTGCCGTTGCCGCTAAGGCAGCGTCGGCCTCGCTTGCCACGGCGAGCGACGAGCAGCGCCAGGAGGCCGTGCGCGCCATGGCCGCAGCACTGCGCAACGGTGTCGACTCCATCGTTGCCGCCAACGAGCTCGATATGTCCGCCGCGCGCGATGCGGGGACCTCGGCGGGGCTCCTCGACCGTCTGCTGCTGACGCCCGAGCGCGTTGAGGGTATGGCCGCCGGCCTGGAGAAGCTCGCCGAGCTGCCCGATCCTGTCGGCCGCGTGCTCGACCACCGCGTGCTCGCAAGCGGCGTGGACCTCACCCGCGTGAGCGTGCCGTTGGGCCTGGTCGCCATGGTGTACGAGGCGCGCCCCAACGTGACGGCCGACGCCGCGGGCATCTGCATCCGCACCGGCAACGCCTGCATTCTGCGCGGCGGCTCGCTGGCCTATCACTCGTGTGCCATGATTTCTGAGCTGCTGGCCGATGCGCTCGAGACCAAGGGCTTCCCGCGCGAGGCTATCTCGATGATCGAGTCCACCGACCGCGAGGCCACTGGCGAGCTCATGAAGCTCCGCGGTATTGTCGACGTACTCATTCCGCGCGGCGGTGCAGGCCTGATCCAGCGCTGCGTGCGCGAGTCGCTTGTGCCGGTGATCGAGACGGGCACGGGCAACTGTCATATCTACGTGCATGAGTCCGCCGACTTTGATAAGGCGCTCAACATTATCGTTAATGCCAAGACCCAGCGCGTGGGCGTGTGCAATGCCGCCGAGTCGCTGCTGGTCGACCGTGCCGTGGCCGATGCGTTTTTGCCCGCGGTCGTGGCCGTGCTGCATGACCACGGCGTGCTCATTCACGGCGACGAGGCCACGTGCGCCGCATGCGCCGACGCCGGGCTTGCCGAGGGCGATGACTACGTTGCCGCGACTGAGGAGGACTGGGGTCGCGAGTATCTGGCGCTCGAGATGAGCGTGAAGGTCGTGGCGAACGAGGACGAGGCCATCGCGCACATCAACCGCTACGGCACGATGCACTCCGAGGCCATCGTTGCAGAGGACACGGATGCTTGCGAGCGCTTCCTGGACGAGGTCGATGCCTCGGCCGTGTATGCCAACGCCAGCACGCGCTTTACCGACGGCGGCGAGTTTGGCCTGGGCGCCGAGATTGGCATCTCGACCCAAAAGCTCCACGCCCGCGGCCCCTTTGCCGCCGAGGCCCTCACCACCTACAAATACAAGCTCCGAGGCACCGGCCAGGTCCGCCCCTAAACCCCTCGTAAACGAAAACCGCCACAAAGGTGCCTGTCCCCTTTGTGGTGGTTTTGGAATTAAGCCTGAAAGGTGTCGCGGTCGGGGGCGAAGGACTGCATGGCCGCGATGGTACGGTCGAAGAGCTCGGGGAGCTCCCAGCCCAGCATCTCGGCACCCTGCGTAATCACGTCGCGCGAGCAGCCGGCGGCAAAGCGCTTGTCCTTGAACTTTTTCTTGAGCGACTTGGTCGTAAAGTCCATGACGCTCTTACTCGGACGCATGATGACGGCAGCACCGATCAAGCCGGTGAGCTCGTCGCAGGCAAACAGGATCTTTTCCATCTGCAGCTCGGGCTTGGGCAGCGAGGTGTTGAAGTCCGACGTGTGCGTCTGAATGGCGCGAATGAGATCGGGAGAGGCGCCCTCGCCTTCAAGGATCTCGGCCGCATAGATGGTGTGGTTCATGGGGTCGTCCTCATGCTCCTCCCAATCTAGGTCGTGCAGCAGACCGACGATGCCCCAAAACTCCTCGTTCTCGGGGTCGAACTCGCGCGCAAAGTAGCGCATGGTGCCCTCGACCGTTTCGCCGTGGGTGATGTGGAACGGGTCCTTATTGTGCTCGTTGAGCAATTCGAACGCACGGTCGCGGGTGATTCCGGCGGAAAGTGGCTCTGCCATAAAAGACTCCTTGTGCTCGCAGGTATCGCTAAGAATGAATACTACTAGAACGACTAGAACGAAAAAACCACCACAAAGGTGCCTGTCCCCTTTGTGGTGGTTTTTGGCGCGGATGGGTTAGTTGAGGGCGGCTTGGGCTAGGCGGGCTTCGGCGGCCTCCTCGGTGACGCCCAATGCCACGGCGAACTCCTCGATGGAGCGGCGCTTGGCTTCCTTGAGTACACGCATATAGTAAGAGCTGGGCTTTTTATCGGCTTCCTCGGCCTGACGAATGCGGTGCATCATGGTCTTTGCCACGCGGACCGTCTCGGGCGCGCCCAGCTTGAGCTGCTGCTTAAAGTGCGTCTCCTCAAGCGAGCTGTTGCGCTCGGTAAAGGTGTCGCACTCCAGCTCGTCGTAGTGGCTCAGCAGGTGCTCGGCATCTTGCTGCGAGATAGCGGCGTGCAAACGGTCGGCCTGCGCCACGGGGTACATAAGGATCGTCTGCGCATGCCCCTGCTTGGTCTCGAGCAGCAGCATGGGCTGCGGTGTGTCGTCCCTAAAACCGACGACGGTGCAGACTCCCTGACCCGGATGAATGACGTGTTGACCGATTGAGAACATGCTACCTCCAACTTATACGAATTTACGTATGTCTAGAATAACACGCTGACGTGCGCAAATCCTCACTTTATGCAGGAAAAGCACACAACTCTGATAGGTAAGAGTATTCGATAAAAGACACAGCTCATTCACACCTTTATGCATTTTCAACGCGTGCATAATCTGCAGGCAGACCGGCATCTTTGAGTGAGTCCATGCAAGCTGTAGTCAATTTTGTGCATATGCAATTTCGATTGGCTTTACCCTGCGACAGTGCCCGTCGCTTGTGATAGAGTGCTACAAACTCTGGCTTTTGCCCTACGAGTGACCAAGAGCTCGGGGGCTTTAACACAAGGAGGATCTATGCCCGAGAAGATTGAAGAGCTGGTACGCGCTGCGCTTGCTGCGGCCCAGGAGGCCGGCGACCTTTCCGCATTTGAACTTGACGATTGCGCTATCGAGCGACCGGCTGACACTTCTCATGGCGAGTGGACCTCTACCATGGCCCTGAAGTCCGCCAAGCTGGCCCACTGCGCCCCGCGCAAGATCGCCGAGGCCATCGTTGCCCATATGCCCGAGGATCCCGCGATCGAGAAGGTCGAGATCGCAGGCCCCGGTTTCATCAACTTCTACCTCTCCGTTGCCGTCAAGAATGCCATCTTTGGCGAGGCTCGCGAGAAGGGCATGGACTTCGCTAAGTCCAACGTCGGTGGTGGCCTGAAGACCCAGGTCGAATTCGTTTCCGCCAACCCCGTCGGCCCCATGCACATTGGTCACGGCCGCTGGGCCGCTCTGGGCGACTCCCTTTGCCGCGTCATGGACCACGCCGGTTACGACATCCAGCGTGAGTTCTACATCAACGACCACGGCTCTCAGATGAACACCTTCGGCAACTCCATCAGCACGCGCTATATGCAGCTTGCCGACATCATCGCCAAGCAGGGCGTTGATATCGACGAGGCTCACAAGCTGCTGATCGCCGACCGTGACGCCTTCGTTGCCGATGAGAACGACGAGCATCCCGAGACCCATCCGTATCAGGACAACTTTGCCGAGACTCTGGGCAAGGACTCCTACGGCGGTGACTACATCATCGACGAGGCCGCCGAGTTCTGGCGCACCGATGGCGATAAGTGGGTCGAGGCCGATCCGCAGGAGCGCATGGAGAGCTTCCGCGAGCGTGGCTACGTGAAGATGGTCGACAACATGCGCGACCTTTGCCACGCCGTTAACTGCGACTTTGACCGCTGGTACTCCGAGCGCTCGCTGTATGTGAAGGACACCGAGGGCGAGACCGCCGGCACCTCCGCCGTCGACCGCGCTTTTGAGAAGCTCGACAAGATGGGCTATCTCTACACCAAGGACGGCGCCCTGTGGTTCCGTTCCACCGACCTGGGCGACGACAAGGACCGCGTCCTGATCAAGTCCGATGGCGAGTACACCTACTTCGCCTCCGACGTTGCCTATCACTGGGACAAGTTCCAGCGCGTCGACCACGTCATCGACATCTGGGGTGCCGACCACCACGGCTACATCGAGCGCGTCCGCTGCGTCTGCGACGCTCTGGGTTACCCCGGCAAGTTTGAGGTTCTGCTGGGCCAGCTCGTCAACCTGCTGCGTAACGGTAAGCCCGTCCGTATGTCCAAGCGCAAGGGCACCATGGTGACCCTGCAGGAGCTCGTCGACGAGGTCGGCTCCGATGCCGCCCGCTACACGCTCATCTCCAAGAGCTCCAACCAGATGGTCGACTTCGACATCGAGGCCGTTAAGAAGCGCGACAACTCCAACCCGGTGTACTACGTGCAGTACGCTCACGCCCGCGTGTGCTCCATCCTGCGTCGCGCCGCTGACGTAACGCCTGAGCAGGCCGACGAGATGGGCATGAAGGCCGTTGCCGCCAAGGCCATCGGTGAGAACGTCGATTACTCGCTGCTGACCGACCCGACCGAGCTCGCCCTTTCGCGCAAGCTTAACGAGCTCACCGACCTGATCGCCAGCTGCGCTCGCGATCGCGCCCCGTTCCGTCTGACCCACTTTGCCGAGGAACTCGCCGGCGACTTCCACAGCTTCTATGCTGCCTGCCAGGTTCTGCCGAGCGAGGGCCGTCCTGTGGACCCCGAGCTCTCGCGCGCCCGTCTGGCCGCTTGCGACGCCGTTCGCGTGACGCTCGCCCTGGTGCTCACCCTCGTTGGCGTTTCCGCGCCCGAGCAGATGTAACCTGCGGGTCATTTGACCGTGTAGGTTTGGTTTAACTGAGCCCTATAAGCCCGATCTCCTGCGGAGGTCGGGCTTTTTTCGCAAACGCCGACGTATTGATGAATTTGGAACTGCTGGAAATACGAAACTATGCCGGTTTACTACGATGAATTGAGGAATTCCAACCACGCCGGCTTTTCGCTAAAAAGTGCAAGGCATCTACCTGCGGTTTTAGTTCAACCGGTTTCGGAGTAGTCGCGGTTGAGCGATTCATCGTAGTAAACCGGCACAGTTTTGGCGGAGGCAGTCAGATTTGTGGGTGGCAAACCAAAGAGTGTCCCTTTTGACTAGTCGTTTAAGAACGTCCCCAATGACTAAGTTGCAGGTGGCGGCGGTTGTGTTACACTAACGCTGCGTAGTTGACGCAATCATCTCGATACAGATCAATGATGTCCGTCGTTTTGAACGGAACTAGACTGTTTAGCCGCCCTGAAGGTTTATGCAGGGAGCATGTGATCACAGGGCTTGAAAAGAAAGTTGAGCAAACACTGTGTCTGATCAACAGCAAGAAAACGAAATAACGACGACGCAGGCCGCTCCCGCTGCACCGGTTGCGTCGGACCAGGTCGCGGCGCCCGCGCAAGCCTCGGCTCCTGAGACGCCTAAGGCTGCTTCGACGCCTATGCCTGTAGCGGCTGAGAAGGCCGTGCCTGCAACTGGTGAGGAGGCTGCTCCGGCAAAGCCCAAGCGCACGCGCCGCACGGCCAAGCCTGCCGCTGACGGCGAGGAGGTCACCAAGCCAAAGCGCCGTACCACGCGCACGACGTGCGCCAAGCTCACCGTTGCAGCTGACTCCTCGGCGCCGATTTCCGATGAGGTCGCGCAGGCACGTGCGTTGGCGCAGATTAGCGAGGCTCAGGTGGTGCGCGCCCGCCGTCGTGCTGCCGAGCGCGAGGCCGCGGCTCTGACCGAGCTTGCAGCTCCGTCTGTACTCGAGACCCCTGCCGCCACCGATGTTCCTGCCGCCGACCAGCCGACCGAGAAGCCGGCACCGCGCACACGCCGCCGCACGGCTGCTAAGGCCGATCAGGTTGCGGAACAGGTAACCCCCGAGCTCACTGAGGCTTCGGTCCGTTCCGCGGCAGGGGAGGGCGCATCGCCTGCTGAGCCCGCTGTGCCTGTCGAGGCCAGCGAAGTTCCCGTTGTCGATCCGGCTTTGCGCCCGCACCGTCGCGGTCGCAAGCCCAAGGCCTTCGTCGAGGCAGAGAAGGCCGCAGCCGCAGCCGCCGCCGCTCGGGATGCTGCGGCGACCGCCGAGTCTGCAACCGCTGCCGATGCACCCGTCCAGGATGTTACGACTTCCGAGGCCGCTCCCGCCGATGCCGAGCCCGCCGACATCCGTCCCGGTCGCAGCCGTCGCACCGCTGCTAAGCGCACGTCCAAGGCTAAGGCCTCCAAGAAGGGCGCGTCCGAGGATTCCGCCGAGACGACCGCCGATGCATCGGCTGATGCCGCCGAGCCCCAGGACGTCGAACAGCCTGCGTCCGAGAAACCCAAGCGCGGCCGTAAGAAGTCCGCTAAGGCCAAGGCCGCCGAGCAGCAGGCTGGCGTCGAAGCGCAGGTCGATACCGGCGCCGAGGCCAATGACGCCGCTGCGGCCAATGTTGACGCCGCCGCAACCGATGGCGCCGCGCCCGCCGAGGGCGAAGACGGCACTCGTCCCAACCGTCGCCAGCACAAGCGCAACGACGAGCGCAACGAGCGCAAGGACGATCGCAACAACGACCGCCGCAACCGCCAGCGCGACCGCAAGCAGCGCAACAAGGAGCGTAACGCCGCCCCCACCGAGCCCACGCTTTCGCGCGAGGAGCTTGCGGCCATGAAGGTCGCCGAGCTGCGCGAGAAGGCAAAAGAGTTCGAGATCGAGACGACCGGCAAAAAGAAGGCTGAGCTCGTCGAGGAGATCTACACCACCGCCGCGAAGGCCGAGGGCTTCCGCGACATTAAGGGTATCCTGCAGATTCGTCCGGACAGCTCCGGCATCATCCATGCCCATGGCTATATGAAGTCCAACGACGACGCCTTCGTTCCGGCTTACCTCATCCGCTCCGCGCGCCTGCGCACGGGCGATGTCATCGAGGGCTCCCTGCGCCCCTCGCGCGGCGGCGACAAGCGCGCCGGCCTCGCCAAGATCACGACCGTCAACGGGCTGGATCCCGAGCAGATCCGCAACCGCCCCAAGTTCGGCGATCTGACCCCGGTCTATCCCAGCGAGCCGCTGCGTATGGAGCACGGCAAGGACTCCATCACCGGTCGCGCCATCGATATCGTGTCGCCGATCGGCAAGGGCCAGCGCGGCCTGATCGTGTCGCCGCCCAAGGCCGGCAAGACCACGATCCTCAAGAAGATCTGCCAGTCCATCTCGATCAATAACCCCGAGGTGCACCTGATCTGCCTGCTCGTCGACGAGCGCCCCGAAGAGGTCACCGATATGCAGCGCTCCATCAAGGGCGAGGTCGTGGCCTCGACCTTCGATATGCCCGCCGACAACCACACCCGCGTGGCCGAGCTCGTCATCGAGCGTGCCAAGCGCATCGTGGAGCTGGGCGGCGATGTCGTGGTGGTGCTCGACTCCATCACGCGTCTTGCCCGCGCCTACAACCTGGCGGCGCCCGCTTCGGGCCGTATCCTTTCGGGCGGTGTCGATTCGGCGGCCCTGTATCCGCCCAAGCGCTTCCTGGGTGCAGCCCGCAACATCGAGAACGGCGGCTCGCTTACCATTCTTGCCTCCGCCCTCATCGACACCGGCTCAAAGATGGACGAGGTCATCTTTGAGGAGTTCAAGGGCACCGGTAACATGGAGCTCAAGCTCGACCGCGACCTTGCCGATCGTCGCATCTTCCCGGCCATCGATCCCGTTGCCTCCGGTACGCGCAACGAGGACCTGCTGGTCGACGAGCAGATGCGCCCGTTTGTCTTTGGCCTGCGTCGCATACTCGCCGGCATGAACAATACCGAGCGCGCGGCGGCGTCGTTTATCAAGGGTCTTAAGGGCACCAACACCAACCAGGAGTTCCTGGTGCGTTCGGCCAAAAAACACAGCGACTACGAGCAGACGTTCTAGGTTGTCATCCACGCGCAGCGATAGTCATCAATGCGATAAAGGGTCGGGGCTTTGAGCCTCGGCCCTTTTCCATAGCGCCGCTCCGCGCTTATTTTTGACCGTAAGACCGACGAGCAGCAGGTTTCCCGTTTCAATCCGACATCGTCACTTGCAATCGACAGGGCGGTTTCGCATAATAACTTTTAAGCTTCGCGACGGAAAACGCAGATGAAACGAACCATATACCGTTGCTTTGGGGCATAGCCCCGCTTCATCTTCTCTCGCGCAGCCAACTGAATGATGCGATTTGGGTGCTGGAAGATGGGGAGAGCTCATGGCTTCTTCTGATGCAACACAACGAGCAGTCCTTGCCGGACTTTCGTGCGGGATCGGCCTTGCCGCTCCCGTGGTTATGTATGTCGCGACGCTGCCGTTTTCGTCGGTGAACGAGACGGTCGTGGCGGGTGCGGTTCCCTTCGCCGTGGGCGCGGTGGCGGGCGTGGGTATCTATGCCGCCTCGCTGGGTATCTCCGAGTATCGTGCGCAGCGTGAAGAGCGTCTGTTCCAGCCCGATGCCATGGGCGGTGCCGCCAATCTCAATCAGCATCAAAGCGAGTTCAAGACCGCCTCGATTCCAGCTCAGCAGCAGGATGCGACTCCATACGCTGCGGCTTCTGCTTCTCAGGCTCAGTCGGAGCAGTCTACCTCGGCATTCCTTTCCGGCCTGACTGGTGCGTTCCAGCGCCGTCATGCCGATGATGGTGTCCCTACCATCGCTCGAGCCGCAGATGCCATGGACGAGGCCGAGGCTTGGTCCATGATCGACAGTATGCTCGACGACGATTCGCCGGTGAGCTGCGACCCTGCACGCTCGCGCGACGTCTATCAAGTCGCCATCGACGAGCTCACCAACGGCGGGCAGACCGGCTCCTTCAATCGCGATGACATCGCCGCCGCGGCACGCGCCGTGTCGGGCTCCCAGGCCGCCCCTGCGGGCAGCACGGCGGCTTTCGTGGCACTCGTTGCCAACGCGGCAGCCAATAACGCCTACAGCGCTACCTCGGCGGACGCGAACGCTTCTGCCGATAATTCGTACGTTGATGAAGCCATGACCGCGGACGAGGAGGCCGTTGCCGCCCGCCGTGCCGCCGAAAGCTCGCTTTGGGGCGCTCCTGCCCAGCAGCAGGCGGCTGAGGCTGCGCCGTACAACGCAAACCTCGCCAGCATGCCTATCATCTCCGGTGCCGCGGACATCGATCTCGATGACCTCGATGAGCCTGCAGCCATCACCGCATCGATTGATGCCCAAGATCGCATCGACACCGGCGACCTTCCGGGCGCCTCGCTCGAGGTTGATGTCCCCATGGCCGACTACTCGGGCCACGAGGACATGTGGGCCGCCGCCACCGCGATTCTGGATGAGATCGACGAGCCTGCTCCTGTTACGGCCCCCGCTCCCGTCGCTGCCCCTCAGCCTGCTGCCCCCGCCTATGTCGGCCGTCACAGCGCTGTGTTCCCCGAGGATACTGCCCGTATCTCGCGCGAGAGCATCGAGCGAGCCGAGGCAATTGCCGCCGGCATTATGGAAAATCGTCGTCACGAGCGCGTCAATCAGATCCTCGAGGAAGAGATCGAGCGCCTGCAATCCTCTACCGCCAAGCGTACGGGCCGTGCTTATCTGAGCGTTATCGAGGGCGGTACCGCCAGCTTCGCGCCGCTCCGTGCGGAGGCATAACTTCTGCATGGTTAAGATCAATCGAAAATGGGCGGTCGCGACCTGCCTGATGGCGTTCTTGATCTGGGGCAATTCGCTGGTTCCCGGCTCGGGGTCGGGCTCACTGAGCCTAACGGTCATGGAAGCTATCCGCGGTTTCCTGCACGGCGTGGGACTTCCATATGAATGGGTGACCAACTTTGTTGTTCGTAAGTGCGCGCATTTTACCGAGTATATGGTGCTCGGCATCCTGGCAACGCACGCCTTTGATTTTGAGGGCCGGCGCACCTTTGACGTGCTGCTGCCCACGGCGGTGTTCCTGCTGCTGATTCCCTCGATCGATGAGACGATTCAGCTCTTTGTGCCGGGACGCGCTGGCATGATCACCGATGTGATGATCGACTGCTGTGGAGCGGCAACGGGCGTTGTGCTCCGATATCTCTTACGGTCGCTGATGTGCGCCAAAAAAGCCGCCTAGGACGTATTGTTTGGTCCTAGGCGGCCTTTTTTATTTGAGGGCTTATATGAGGCGTGGTGGCGTCGTTCTGTAGGTCGGATTTGCCGGGCGTGCCACGCCCCGTGGGTGCGTCTGTTACTGGAGCGCCTGTGCACCAAGAGCCAGGCAGCCCATAATGCCCTGTTTGCCCTCGAGGCTGTTGTTGACGATATAGCTATCGATGTCGGCCATCTCGGGCGTGACGATGTAGCCGTTGAGCATCTCGGCACACTTCTTGCGGGCGAGCGGCACGATGGGGGTGTGGTCGGCCACGCCGCCGCCGACGATAATCTTCTGTGGGGCATAGCACAGCGTGTAGGTCATGAGCGCCTGCGCCAGATAGCCGGCGAGCAGGTCCATTGCCTCCGGGTCATCGGCCATCTCTCCGGCGCTCTTGCCATCCCAGCGCTTTTTAACGCCGGGGCCTGCGATGAGACCCTCCAGGCAGTTGTCATGGAAGGGGCAGGCGCTGTGCTCGCCGATGGTGTCGCGCGGGTCGCGCGTGACCAGGATGTGGCCGGCCTCGGGATGCATCATGCCGTGCACGAGCTGGCCGCCCGAGAGCACACCGGCGCCCACGCCGGTGCCGATGGTCAGATACACCACGTCGGTGAGGCCCTGGGCGCAACCAAAGCTGACCTCGCCCAAGCAGGCAACGTTGACGTCGGTGTCGTAGCCACAGGGAATATTGAGCTCGTTTTGGATGGTGCCCAGCAGGTCGAAGTAGCGCCATGCCGTCTTGGGCGTCTCCAAGATCTTGCCGTATTGGGGTGAGGCGGGATTGACCGCGGTGGGGCCAAAGGCGCCGATGCCGAGCGCTGCGATGCCCTTTTTGGCAAACCATGCGTTGACGGCCTCAACGGTCTCCTGTGGGGTCGTGGTCGCGATCTGCTCGCGCTCCAGGACCGTGCCATCTGCATAGCCCGTGGCGCAGACCATTTTGGTGCCGCCGGCCTCGAGCGCTCCGATAAGCTGCTGCTCTGCCATAGTGTTCCTCTCTCCGGGACGAGTTGCTCCTTGCCTAAAGTATAGCGCTCTAAACCAATTAAGAAAGCGCTATAAAGAAGTCTCGCATCGCGGCGGGCGGTGCGAGACTTCTTTGGTTCCTTTAGTTGCCGGGCCGTCCTTACCCGCGCGGCTTGATTTTATCACGCAGCGACTTGAGGTTCTCCAACGCCGCGTTAAGTGTTTCGTCTCGCTTGGCAAAGTGGAAGCGGATCAGATGGTTGACGGGCTCGCGGAAGAAGCTCGAGCCGGGCACGGCGCCCACGCCCACCTTTGAGGCCAGGTCCTCGCAGAAGTCGAGGTCGCTGTCATAGCAAAACTCAGATATGTCCATCATCACGTAGTAGGCGCCCTGCGGCACGTTGTGCGTGAGGCCGATGCTGTCGAGTCCCTGACAGAATAGGTCGCGCTTGGCGGTGTAGAGGTCGAGGACCTCCTGGTAATAACTGTCGTCGAAGTTGAGGGCGGTGACGACGGCCTCTTGCAGGGGAGCGGCGGCGCCTACGGTGAGGAAGTCGTGGACCTTCTTGATGCGCTCGGTGATTTCGGCAGGAGCGATGGTGTAGCCCAGGCGCCAGCCGGTGATGGAGTAGGTCTTGGACAGCGAGCTGCAGCTGATGGTGCGCTCAAACATGCCGGGCAACGTGGCCATGTACACGTGCTCGTGGGGCGTGTAGACGATGTGCTCGTAGACTTCGTCGGTAATGCAGTAGGCGTCGTACTTTTTGCACAGGTCAGCGATAAAGGTGAGCTCCTCGCGGGTAAAGACCTTGCCACAGGGGTTGGACGGGTTGCATAGGACGATTGCCTTGGGATTGTTGTCTCGGAAAGCCGCCTCGAGGACCTCACGGTCAAAGTCGAACGTGGGCGGGTTGAGCGGCACGTAGATGGGCTCTGCGCCCGAAAGGATCGTGTCGGCGCCGTAGTTCTCGTAGAATGGCGAGAAGATGACGACCTTGTCACCGGGGTTCGTGACCGTCATCATGGCGGCCATCATGGCCTCGGTGGAGCCGCAGGTGACTACGATATTCTCGTTGGGGTTGATCGGCATGCCCATAAAGTGCTCCTGCTTGGCGGCAAGCGCCTCACGCATGGCCTGGGAGCCCCAGGTGATGGAGTACTGGTGGTAAAGCGGCTTGGGGTCGGTGGCGATGGTGCTGAGGCTATCGAGCAGCTGCGCAGGGGGATCAAAGTCGGGGAAGCCCTGTGACAGGTTGACGGCGCCATACTTGTTGGAGATGCGCGTCATGCGACGGATGACGGAATCGGTAAATGTTGCCGTGCGGTTGGAGAGTTCTTTCATGCCGGTCCTTTCGAGGATGTGCAGTGGGGCAAGTTTACTCCTAGCGAACCGGTGGGATTTGCTCGAAACAGGCTCGAAAAACTCTTTTCAAAATTCTTGAAAATTGGGGCTTGCATCGAGTGGCGTTCCTTGCAATAATAGTCGAGCGCGAAGCGCACAGGACACGGTGGGTGTAGCTCAGTTGGCTAGAGCGACGGGTTGTGGTCCCGTAGGTCGAGGGTTCGAGTCCCTTTACCCACCCCAGTTCTTGCTTCGTGTTGATATCGGGTCGTTAGCTCAGTTGGTAGAGCAGGGGACTCTTAATCCCAAGGTCCAGGGTTCGACCCCCTGACGGCCCACCACACGATATCTCCTCTAAAGTCCGCTACAACGGACTTTAGCTTTGGGTCGTTAGCTCAGTTGGTAGAGCAGGGGACTCTTAATCCCAAGGTCCAGGGTTCGACCCCCTGACGGCCCACCCAAAGATGATTAAGACGGTCAGCGAAGGTTGGCCGTCTTTTTTATTAACCTCGCATGGGGCCGAACCCGAAAGGGCACAGCCGCTTTCACAGATCGAGTCTACCCTGGGGATCAGTAAAACCGGCGCGTCTGCACGGCAAAGTATGCCTGGGCGAGCGCAATCTCTGGCTTGTTTGAATCTCCGTTCTGGGCGATTAAATAGCATGCATAGCGCGTAAGTTTGTAGTCTTTAACCGCTCGAGCGGCGACACCGGCAATTACCATTTTCGTGGTGTCACGAAAATGGGAATCAACTGGAGTTTTGTTTGTTTCGCACGAGACTTTTGCCCTCTTAACAACTTCGGCGAAGTTTTCCCATCGCGTGTACCCCATGGGTTCCATTAAATCTCGTGCGAGCCAATACTCAACGCCGTCTTCCACATTGGCGTAGCTATCAAGTTCGACACGCCACTTCTCGATATCTCTACTGTCCATATCTCCTCCTCGCTGATCTATTGTCTATGCGCGCTTTGCCCGCTCTGTACTCAGAATAAGGATACGCTGCCGTGCGGACACGAATGGGCCCCGTGCCACTTCGAGGTCACGGGGCCCATAGATATCGATTAGTTGTGCTCTGCTCTAGATAGGTGTCCAGTTTAATTCGATCGATAGTGCGAACCCAGGCTTTCGGTCCGCTTGCGCATGGCTTTGACCATCTCCGTTGCCAGCTGATTCTGCGATTGCAGGCGGGCGAGGGCTGCGATCTCGCTGTCATTGGCATGCGGCTTGTTCAGCGCCGTTGCCTCGTCTTTCAGGCTTTCAAGCTGTTGCAGGGCCTTGGATAGACCTGCTTCGGTCCTGTTGATCATGCAATAGGTGCTCATCGTGTGCTTAAGGCTGTGTGTCAGGCGTTCGGCATCTGTTGTGGCAATGCCATACTGAGGGAGGGCGATATCCATCGGAGCGGCCGCCTCGGGAGCGTCCAGCGCTGCTCGAGCTGCCGATGCGCCCGCGATGCGCCCGAATACGATGCCATTGGCACTCGACAAGCCGCCGATGCGGTCGGCGCCGTGCATGCCGCCTGTTGCCTCACCGCAGGCGTAGAGGCCCTCAACGCCCGTGTACGCGGTCTTGTCGATTTTGATACCGCCGTTGGCGGCGTGGGCATACATCGCCACGCGCATCTCGTCGGTCGGCGCGATGCCGTGCTCGTCTTGTAGCCAGGTGGCAAAGGTCTGCACAAACTCGGGGACGTCCTCGCGGGGGAAGTCGTAGTGGAGCGCCAGGCCTTCGGCTCCCGCTTGGTCGATGGCTAGGTCGATAGCGCGAGAATCCAGACGCGAAGTGAAGGGACCATATCCGGAGCGTTGCTCGAGCAGATTGTCGAGCTTATCGTCGGCGATATCGACCGGCTGATCGAACTTGACGTAGCGCCAGGTCTTCTCGTTAAAAACAAGGTTTCGCTTGGGCTCTATAAAGCCGGGCATCATCTGCATGAACTCTATATTAGTAAGGGACGCACCGTGCGCCAGCGCGATAGCCTGTGATGAGCTGAGCACGTCGGCGGAAGTGAGGCTGCGCTCGAACAGGCCACCCGTGCCGCCCGCAGCGATGATAGTGGCCTTGACTGCCATAGGCACGAGATGCTCGTTTGTCCGGTCGTAGAGCGTGGCGCCGACAATCTTTCCGTCCGTATCTTCAACAAGGTCGATAAGCTCATGGCGGGGGAGCAGGCGAATGCCGAGCGACTCGATCCGGGTCGTCAGAGCGTCCTCAAGGGGCTTGCGGGTGAGGCCGCGCCACATGCGCGTCTTGTGGTCAAAGCAGGGGATAAACTGCTTTTGCTGAGCGCTTTCGACGCTTTGCGGACGCTGAAGCTCAACGCCCAAGTCTTGCTCGAGCCATTCAATTGCCTGGGGAATGCCGTGGACGAACGTCTGGACGAGTTCAGGGTCGGCAACGCCGCCGCCCACGGTCCGGATGGTGTCGATGAGGTCCTGTTCGTCGTCTTTGTCGACGGGGCCAATAAGACCGAGGCCCCAGGTGCCCGGGAAAAAGCTCGATCCGCTCATGGTTTTGCCGGCGCTTGCGATGACAACGGTCGCGCCCGCGCGTGCCGCTGCGATGGCGGCACAAAGGCCCGCAATGCCAGATCCAATTACCAGTACATCAGTCGATTCCATCGGTTTCCTTTCTCGTCCGGCGTATTTTCGCATGGGTGATCGGCAATGGGGCCGCAAAGACTTGGCAAATCGGTAAAGGGCACATATGGCAGGTGGGCGTCATGGACGCTCTGGCGCTCCGTCTCATCACATCTCGTATTTCGCCCCAACTGATATATCGGCATTAGCTACCCTGCGACAACGCAAACAAAAAGAGCCGCCACCTCAAAAGGTAGCGGCTCTAAAGCTCAACTATATGAGCATCGCGCGGGCGCGATTAGGCCTTGAGGGCCTCCTCGACGGCGACAGCGCAGGCGACGGTGGCACCGACCATGGGGTTGTTGCCCATGCCGATGAGACCCATCATGTCGACGTGCGCAGGCACGGAGGAGGAACCGGCGAACTGGGCGTCGGAGTGCATACGGCCCATGGTGTCGGTCATGCCGTAAGAGGCAGGGCCGGCGCCCATGTTGTCCGGGTGCAGGGTACGGCCAGTGCCGCCACCAGAAGCGACGGAGAAGTACTTCTTGCCAGCCTCGAGGCGCTCCTTCTTGTAGGTGCCAGCGACGGGGTGCTGGAAGCGCGTGGGGTTGGTGGAGTTACCGGTGATCGAGATGTCGACGTTCTCGTGCCACATGATGGCAACGCCCTCGCGGACGTCGTCGGAGCCGTAGCAGTTAACGGCAGCGCGGGGACCATCCGAGTAGGGGATGGTCTCGACGACCTTGAGCTCGCCCGTGTAGTAGTCGAACTGGGTCTTCACATAGGTGAAGCCGTTGATGCGGGCGATGATCTGGGCGGCGTCCTTGCCCAGACCGTTGAGGATAACGCGCAGCGGCTTCTTACGAGCCTTGTTGGCGTTCAGAGCCAGGCCGATGGCGCCCTCAGCGGCAGCGAAGGACTCGTGGCCAGCCAGGAAGGCGAAGCACTCGGTGTCGTCGGAGAGCAGCATAGCGCCCAGGTTGCCGTGGCCCAGACCGACCTTGCGGTCCTCGGCGACGGAGCCGGGAACGGTGAAGGCCTGGATGCCCTCGCCGATGATGGCGGCAGCCTCAGAAGCGGTCTTGGCGCCACGCTTGACAGCGAGAGCGCAGCCGAGGGTGTAGGCCCACTCGGCGTTCTGGAAGGCGATGGACTGGGTGTTGTTGACGATCTCACGCGGGTTGAAGCCCTTGTCGGTGCAGATCTGCAGAGCTTCCTCGAGGGAGGCGATGCCGTTGTCGGCGAGGCACTTGTTGATCTTGTCAGCGCGGCGCTCGTAACCTTCGAACGTAACAGTCATAGTTATTTCCCTCCCTTTCTACTCGTGAACCGGGAACACGCTGGCGACGGAGTGAGTCTCCTCGTCGGTGCGCGGGTCGATGTACTTGGCAGCGTTCTCCCACTGACCATAGTGGCCCATAGCGCCAGCGATGGCCTCCTCGGGGGTCTTGCCGGCCTTGACGGCGTCGGTGAACTTGCCGAGGTTCAGGAACTCGAATGCGATGATCTCGTTCTTGTCGTTGAGAGCCATGCGGGTGACGTAGCCCTGAGCGAGCTCGAGGTAACGAGCGCCCTTGGCCTTGGTGCCGAACATGGTGCCGACCTGAGAGCGAAGGCCCTTGCCGAGGTCGTCGAGGGAGGCGCCCACGGGCAGGCCGCCCTCGGAGAATGCGGTCTGGCTGCGGCCGTAAACGATCTGCAGGAAGATCTCGCGCATAGCAACGTTGATGGCGTCGCAGACGAGGTCGGTGTTGAGGGCCTCGAGGATGGTCTTGCCGGGAAGGATCTCGGAAGCCATGGCGGCAGAGTGGGTCATGCCCGAGCAGCCGATGGTCTCAACGAGGGCCTCCTCGATGATGCCGTCCTTGACGTTCAGCGTGAGCTTGCAGGCGCCCTGCTGGGGTGCGCACCAACCCACACCGTGCGTAAGACCGGAGATGTCGGAAATCTCCTTAGCCTGGACCCACTTGCCCTCCTCGGGGATGGGTGCGGGGCCGTGGTATGCACCCTTGGCAACGGGGCACATGTTCTCCACTTCCTGTGAGTACTGCATGCCTCTCCTCTCTATCGTGTTGGCGTCCCGTCTGGGGGTCGTGGCTGGCGATTGCCGGGCGACCCTTCGAAAGGGACATGACATGCAGCCCCTATAATACCGCGAAATGCACGGAATATTCGGTGAACGGCTCAGTTTTCGTAGCGAGAAGTCCGGAAGTTTTAATTGAAACGGTTTAACCCTATGTTCTGTGGTCGCGAACTTCCGTAGAGGGGGTCCGTCTTGGGCAAGCTTTTGGTCAGCTCTTGTAAGCGTTGCAGGGGCTGACCTGTTGCAACGGTGCCGTTCGCCGCCTATTTACTGCCTTTGGCCGCGCGAGTCTATTGTTTTGCGTGGATGTTTTGATGGCACGCTTCAATCGTGCTGTATTGGATGGCAAGCAGACCCCGGCGAAGGGAGCGCCATGCAGCGCGTTTGGAGAACGGTTACCGGCTTTTACCATGTCTGTGCTCGCGGTACGGGCAAGCAGCTCATCTTCGAGGGCGATGAAGACCGGTGGGAGTTTTTGGAGCTGATGCGCGAGTGCTGCCGCGGGGCGGGCGTGACGGTTATCGCCTGGTGCCTTATGGGCAATCACGTGCATCTGGTGCTTGCAGACTACGAGGACGCGATGAGCGCGGCGATGCACCGGCTGCTTTTGACGTACGCGCGGCGGTTCAATAAACGCACGGGGCGCACGGGCCATCTGTTCCAGAACCGTTTTGACCGGCGCTCGCTCGATACCGACCGTCATCTAATGGCCACGATTCGCTATGTTCACGCTAATCCGCAGGAGGCGGGCATCGCCCTGATCGAGCGCTATCCGTGGAGCAGCTTTGCCGAGTATCTGCGAGCGTATGACAACGATACGACGAGGGGATTTTCGGACCCTTCTTGTGTGCTCGAACTCTTTGAGTCCGCCAAGGGGTTTCTGGATTATTCTCTGTCGATGCCCGATGGTTCCGATCCGGTGATTCACGATATGGATGAGACGGAGTGGGAGCGGCGTGCGTTTGCCGACAAGATGGCGAAGCGCCTGGGCGTGCCGCTTAACGAACTCAAGACCGTAGCACCGTCGCGGCGAGACGCAATCATTTTCGCCCTGCACGATGGCGGCTACACGGTGCGCGAGATTGAACGGTATACGGGAATCAGCAAGAGTACCGTCTCTCGTATCGTGCGCGCTTATGCGCGGGTGAAGGCTCAGGCTGAGGGCTCGGAATAGAAAATGGCCGAACCACTCTTGTCAAGCGATTCGGCCAACAAAATTCTTAAGATTTGGGACAAATACTACTGATTATCTTGTCCCGTGAGCATGCCGTCGAGGGTGCGCCAGGCGAGCTCGGCGCATTTGACGCGGGCGGGCATGTGTGAGATGTCCTGGAGCTGGGCGGCCTCGTCCAGGTCTTCCAGGTCCTCCTCGGAGAGCTGCTCGCCACGGATCATTGCGAGGAAAAGCTCTGCCAGACGACGTGCCTCCTCGACTGTCTCGCCGGTGATGAGGTCGGCCATGATGTCGGCGCTGGCCTGGCTGATGGCGCAGCCATGGCCGGTAAAGGAGGCCTCCTCGATTACGTTGTTCTCGACGCGAAGCTGCAAGGTGAGCTCGTCGCCGCAGCTGGGGTTGATGCCGTCGTGCTCGTGCGTGGGGGCATCCATCTCGTACTTATAATCGGGGTGCGAGTTGTGCTCCATAAACGTGGTGGAGGTGTAGAGGTTACCCATTGAACGTGCTCCAAACGTGATGCAGGCCGGCGATGAACTTGTCGATATCGGCCTTGTCGTTGTAGAAGGCCACGCTGGCGCGGCAGCAGGCAAGGTTCTCGACGCCCAGCCAGGTGAGCAGCGGCTGCGCGCAGTGGTGACCGGCGCGGATGCAGACACCGTCCATGTCCATGATGCTCGCGACATCGTGCGGGTGAATGCCCTTGACGTTAAAGCTCACGACGCCGTGGTGGTTGTCCCAATAGATGGAGCCGATGATCTGGACAAAGTCGAGCTGCATGAGCTCGCCCATCAGGTAGTGGACGAGTGCCTGCTCGCGCGCCTGGATGTTTTCGTAGCCTACCGTGTTGACCAGGTAATCGAGGGCAGCACCTGTGGCAAAGATGCCGGCGGCGTCCTGCGTGCCGGCCTCGAACTTCTCGGGGACGGGCGCCCAGACGGCGTCCTGCTCGGTGACCGAGTCGATCATCTCGCCACCGGTAAGCATGGGCGGCATGGCGTTGAGCAGGTCCATCTTGCCCCACAGCACGCCAATGCCCATGGGGCCCATGGCCTTGTGTGCGCTAAAGGCAAAGAAATCGGCGCCTAGGTCGGCCACGTCGACCGGCATATGCGGCAGCGACTGCGCGCCGTCGACGACCAGATAGCCGCCGTACTTATGCACGAGCTTGCCGAGGTTCTTGACGGGGTTCTCGACGCCCAGCACGTTGGAGACCTGACCCACGGCCAGGATCTTGGTCTTGGGACCCACCTTGGCCAGAACCTCCTCGGTCGTGAGTTGGCCGGTCTTGGTGGGGTAGAGGTAGACGAGCTTAGCGCCGGTCTCGCGGCAGACCTGCTGCCACGGAATCAGGTTGGAGTGATGCTCCATGATGGTGATGACGACCTCGTCGCCGGGCTCGAGGACCGTGGGCGCAAAGCTCTTGGCGACCAAGTTGAGCGACTCGCTCGTGTTGCGGGTGAAGACGACCTCGTTGGCCTGGGGGGCGCCGATGACGTCGGCGATCTGTTGGCGCACCTTCGCGATGGCCTCGGTGGCTTCGACGGACAGCGAGTACAGGCCGCGCAGGGGGT
This sequence comes from Collinsella sp. CLA-AA-H302, assembly GCF_040093305.1. NCBI lineage: Bacteria > Bacillati > Actinomycetota > Coriobacteriia > Coriobacteriales > Coriobacteriaceae > Collinsella > Collinsella sp. CLA-AA-H302. The sequence goes on along the minus strand of NZ_JBBNJW010000005.1, from coordinate 18,809 downwards.
TGGCGTTCATGCGCTGGTAGAAGTCGCGCTCGGCGTCGAGCACGCAGGCGGGGCGCTGCGCGGTTGCGGCGCTATCGAGAAAGGCGATCTCGGGGTGCTGCTGGAACAACGGGAACTGCGCCTTGTAGGGATTAGTCTCGATGTCTACGGTAGGCCAACCGCGCGAAGCCTCGTCGCTGGCGTCGAGCTCCATGGGCTCGGGGGCGGTGCAGGTATCGCATTTAACGTGCTCGGTATCGATCATGCGAGCTCCTCTTCAAAGTTATCGATCAGGTTGTTGCCCAAGCGGACGACGGCGACGCGGGTGCGCTCATCGGTGGCGGAAAGCGCGGCGTCCTCCAGCTTGGCGCGGATGAACAGATCCTCGGCGGCGTTTTGGTCAAGGCCGCGGCAGGCGAGGTAGAACAGCTGCTCGTCGCGGACGTGGCCGATGGTGGCGCCGTGGTTGCCGGCGACGTCGTCCTCGTCGCACAAGATGACGGGGACGGTCTTGTTGTCGACACCCTTGTTGGCCAAAAGCACCGTCTCGCGCTCGGTGCCGGTTGCACCCTTGCAGCCGTGCACGAGGTCGATGGTGCCGCGGTAGACCTTCTTGGACGTGCCGGTCAGCACGCCGTTGGCGTCGATCTCGCACTCGGTCTTGCGACCGCGGTGGCGCAGCTCGTAGTTAAAGTCGCGCACCTGCTCGCGGGCGCCCAGGTAGTCAGTATCGATGGTGACCTTGGCGGTATCGCCCAGCAGGTCGCCGGCAAGGCCGGTGGCGCTGGCGCCGGCACCCAAGACGGTGTGCTGCACGTTGACGCGCGCGCCCTCGTCTAGGAACAGACCGGTGTCGTCGAGCGCGATCCAGCTATCGTCGAGCGTCTGCGTGCAGGCCACGTTGACGGTGGCGTACTCGTGGGCGCACACGCGTAGCACGGAACCCACGACGCCCTCGCCGGCAACGGGGGAGTCCAGGGCGATATGCAGATCGAGCGTTGCCTGCGGACGGGCGACGACGTCGATGGCGGCGATGGCCGCGGCAGCGTCGACGCCGCTTACGCGCACGGTGACCGTGGCGTGCTGGTAGGCGGGCACATCAATAACGATGCGCTTGGTGGCGTGGTCTGCCAGATATGTGTAGGCAGCCTCGCCCATGCCGGTTTCGAAGGCCTCAGCGGGGGAGAGCTCCTCCTCCAGCTTAATGGCACCGGCCTGGTAGACAGAGGTGGCGGGCACGTCGAGCTCGGTTTCGGGCGTGATGCGGGCGCGGTCGGCGGCATCACCGGGGGCGGAGGCGCGGCGCTCGGGGAAACACTCGGCCATGGCCTCCATGGCGGCGTCGAACGCGTCTGTCACGCCAGTAAACTGCTCGTCCAAGCCCTCGACCTCAATGGTCTCGGCGGGTGCGGCGGCAAGCTCGGCCGAAAGCTCAAGCTTAGTCTGGTTCATGCGCAGCCAGCCCCAAGTTGCAGCCGGCATAGCATTGACCTGCTCGAGCGTGGTGGCAGCGGTGTTCGTGGTCTGGTTCATTATCCGATCGCTCCTTCCATCTCGAGCTTTATCAGGTTGTTCATCTCGACGGCGTACTCCAGCGGCAGCTCCTTGGAGACCGGGTTGGCAAAGCCGTTGACGATCATGGTGCGGGCCTCTTCCTCCGAGATGCCGCGGCTCATCAGGTAGAACACCTTGTCGTCGCCGATGCGGCCGATGGTGGCCTCATGGCCGATGTCGACATTCTTGGCGCGGATGTCCATGGCGGGGATGGTGTCGGAGCGGCTCTGATCGTCGAGCATGAGCGACTGGCAGCTCACGGTTGCCTTGGAGCCCTCGGCCTTGGGCGTGGCCACAATGGAGCTGCGGAACGTCTGGATGCCGCCGCTTTTGGAAATGCCCTTGGTCTCGACGGTTGCCGAGGTATCGGGCGCGTTGAGCACGACCTTGCAGCCGGTATCGAGGTTCTGACCGGCGCCGGCAAAGGTAATGCCGGTAAAGCTTGAGCGGGCGCGGCGACCGTTGAGCACACTCATGGGGTAGAGGTAGCCCACGTGGCTGCCGAAGGAGCCACTGATCCACTCGATATCGCCGTCCTCGTCCACGCGCGCACGCTTGGTGTTGAGGTTGTACATGTTCTTGGACCAGTTCTCGATGGTCGAGTAGCGCAGGTGCGCACGCTTGCCCACAAAGAGTTCCACAGCGCCGGCGTGGAGGTTGGCCACGTTGTACTTTGGCGCTGAGCAGCCCTCGATAAAGTGCAGGTCGGCGTCGTCCTCGACGATGATGAGCGTGTGCTCAAACTGGCCGGCGCCCTTGGCGTTAAGGCGGAAGTAGCTCTGCAGCGGGAAGTCCAACTTGGTGCCCTTGGGCACGTAGACAAACGAGCCGCCCGACCACACGGCACCGTGCAGGGCCGCAAACTTGTGGTCGGTGGGCGGGATGAGCGTCATAAACTTCTCGTGGATGAGCGGCTCCCACTGCGGATCGTGCAGGGCTTCCTCAATACCGGAGTAGACGATGCCCATCTTGGATGCCGTGTCCTGCATGTTGTGGTAGACGAGCTCGGAGTCGTACTGCGCGCCGACGCCTGCCAGGTAGCTGCGCTCGGCCTCGGGGATGCCCAGGCGCTCAAAGGTGTTCTTGATGTCGTCGGGCACCGACTCCCAGTCGTGCTTTTGGTCGGTGTTGGGCTTGACATAGGTGACGATGTTGTCCATGTCTAGGCCCTCGATGGAGGGGCCCCATGTCGGATTGGGGAAGCGGTTGAAGATCTCGAGAGACTTTAAGCGCAGGTCGAGCATCCACTGCGGCTCGTCCTTCTTGGCGCTGATCTCGCGCACGATGTCGGGCGTGATGCCGGCGTCGAGGCGCTCGAATCCCTCCTCGCCATAGGTGAAGTCGTAGAGGCTGCGGTCGATGTCCGCGACCTCGGTGCGGTTCTTGGTCATTGCGTCGCCCCTTTACGCCTGCTGCTCGGCAGCGGCGGCCTCGGCCTGGGCGCGCTGCTCGGCGGCCTCGCGCTCGAAGGTCTCAAAACCGTTCTTGTCGATCCAGGGGATGAGCGAGGCGTCGTCCTCGCGCACGATGTGGCCCTTGACCATAACGTGGACACGGTCTACATCCAGGTGCTCCAGGATGCGCGTGTTATGCGTGATGATGAGCATGGAACCGTCGCAGCTCTTGCGATAGGCGTCCATGCCGTGGCTGACGGTGGACAGGGCGTCGACGTCCAGGCCGGAGTCGGTCTCGTCCAGGATGGCGAGCTTGGGCTGCAGCAGCAGAAGCTGGAGCATCTCGACCTTCTTTTTCTCGCCGCCCGAGAAGCCCACGCCCAGCTCGCGGTTGAGGTAGGCGGTGTCCATGTTGAGCTCGGCTGCGAGCTCTTTCACGCGACGGCGGAACTCCTTGCCCTTCATTTCCAGGCCGGGGCGGCCGGCGATGCTAGCGCGCAAAAAGCTCGACAGCGGCACGCCCGGGATTTCGACCGGGGCCTGGAAGCTCAGGAATAGGCCGGCGCGCGAGCGTTTGTCGGTGGTGAGCTCGGTGATGTCCTGGCCGTCAAAGACGATGCGGCCGTCGTTGACCGTGTAGACGGGGTCGCCCATGACCAGGTGGCCGAGGGTGGACTTGCCGGCGCCGTTGGGCCCCATCAGTACGTGGGTCTCGCCGGCGGCGACGTTGAGGTTGACGTTGTGGAGGATGGTCTTCTCGTCCACGGAGGCGGTCAGACCTTCGATGGAAAGCAGCGGATTTGCGCTCATGCTGTCCCTCTCTGTATATGGTGTACTCATAGGTGTACGAAACCCTAGGAATCTTCTCGGAATAAAGTTACTATGGGTTCGGCGTTAGTCAAGGGAAAACCCGACTAATCCACTCGACTTTTCAAATTCTGGGACAAAATTACCTGTTGTGTTTGTCCCACTTACTTAAGAAATGGGACAAACAAACCTGGTTATGTTGTCCCAGATGCGATGGGAGGGTAGGTATGCTCATTTCTTCTAAGGGCCGCTATGCCCTCCGACTGATGATCTATATCGCAGCGCTTGGTGACGCCGAGGGCAAGATCGCCCTGCGCGAGGTCGCCGACCGCGAGCGTATCTCGCAAAAGTATCTGGAACAGCTGGTCCGTCCGCTCATGAAGGCGGGCCTACTTAAGAGCGTGCGCGGCAAGGGCGGCGGCTACATGATGGCCAAGGACCCGGCCGAGGTGCGTGCCGGCGACATCCTGCGCGCCGTCGAGGGCAGCACGGCTCCGGTGGCGTGCGATGGTATCGACAACAGCTGCGCCCGCAGCGATCTCTGCTCGACCGTCAAATTCTGGCGTGGTCTGGACGACGTGATCGAAAAGTACGTCGACGGTGTGACGTTGGCCGACCTTGCTGCCGTCCCCGAGATCAACTTCGACATTAAGCTGTAGGATTTCAAATGGCATCTCTCGACAAGGTGTACAAGCAAATCGAGGTTTTTGCTCGGGAATGTGACGCCGAGAAGGTTGTGCTGTTTGGTTCTCGTGCCCGCGGTGACAATTTGCCTAAGAGCGATATTGATATTGCTGTAGCAGGTTGCCGGGATTTCGACCGTTTCTCATATCTGATAGAGGAGCGTCTTGATACTCTTTTAGATATAGACGTCGTCAATCTGGATGAGTCCTTATCGCAGCAATTGCTCGATGAAATTGCCAGGGATGGTGTGATTCTGTATGAAAAAATATGAGAACTATGCCAGCGCCTTGGCGAATCTTGAGGATGCACCCAATCAGGATCTTAGCAATGATTTTGTTCAGAGTGGATTGATTAATAAGTTCAACCTTCAGTTTGAACTGAGCTGGAAGCTCCTTAAACGTCTGCTCGAGTATGAGGGCGCCACGCTTGCTGCATCGGGGTCTCCTCGTGCCATCTTGAAGGAAGCCTACCGATTCTACGATTTTATTGATGAGGCGGCATGGCTAGATATGCTCAGGGATCGCAATACGAACGTTCATATCTATGACAACAAGCTCGCTCAAGATTTGATTCAGCGTATCTTGAACGTCTATATCCCCGCTTTCTGTCAGTTGAGAGACGGGCTGATGGGGCGCTACGGCGATCTTCTTCTGGTGCCCGACGACCAGTTTGTTTAATTCCTTAAGATTTCGCGGAGGGTTGTTGCCGTTTACCGAGGGGTTGTTGTGCAACAACGGGCGAGCTGCAATACTTATTGTTATCTTTGCAAACTGCACTTTAACTACACCAATGCAGGGAGGATCTTATGCAGCCCAAGCATTCTGCTATTGTCGCGGGCCTGACGCTGGCGCTTTCGTTTGGCGCCGTTTCCGTGCCGGCACCCGCCGCTGCCGAGGAGCCCACGCCGGGCGTTGCCTCGGATGCCACCGATATCGATAAGGGTCTCTACACCCAGCAGTCCTTCTCGGGCGTGCTGAGGTCGGTCCAGGGCGTTTCGTTTGTTAACGTGACCCCCGAGATGAAGTACTTTACCAAGTACGAGAGCCATGGCAACTATAACCAGGGCTTTTCGTGTGGCGACGGCTATAACGCGCTGGGTTATTACCAGTTCGACCGTCGATGGTCGCTCATTCCGTTTATGAAGCAGGCCTACAACTACAACCCCGAAAAATACAGCATGCTCAAGGATGCGATTGATCGCGGCAGCGAGATTTCCAACACGAGCAATGCCATGTACGAGAATGGCCAGCTCACCGAGTTGGGCCGTATTGCGCAGGAGGCCTTCCAGGGCGCTTATAACACCGACCCTGCTGAGTTTTCGGCTCTGCAGGATGCGTATGCGTACAACTCGTACTATGCGGTGACCGAGGCGTGGCTCAAGAGCGGCTTGGGTATTGATATTTCGGGCCGTGCCGATTGCGTTAAGGGCATGGTGTGGAGCATCACCAACATGTGCGGCACCGGTGGCTGCAGGGACTTTTTCCGCTGGGCGAATCTTTCCAATGATATGTCCGACCGCGAGTTTGTGACGGCGCTCTCCAACAGCGTGGTCAATAACGTGGCGACCAAGTATTCGAGCCAGCCCCAGTATCATGAGGGCTGGAAGAATCGTTATAAGAATGAGCTGAAGGACTGCTTGGTTTATATCGCTGAGGACGAGGCTGCCGCCGCGACGCCCGTGCAGCCCGAGCCCACGCCGGCGCCCTCGTCGACGCCTGATTCGAATGACGACTCGAGTGACGATGCCAACGATGACAAGATGGATGCGCCCTCGACCGATGCTGACGGTGATGGCTCTGCTGGTGGCACTACCAACAACGGCTCTACCTCGAACGGCTCCGATTCGAACGGCTCTGCTGCGGGCGATTCGTCTTCAAGCTCTTCCGGCAATACGGACAGCGCCGCCTCTGGTTCGACCGACGCTGATACTTCTAACTCATCAACCGGCTCGAGCGATTCGTCCGTTGGCGCCGGCTCTAACAACGGCTCCGGCTCTGACGCAACCCCTGATTCCGATACTTCCAAGGATGACTCGAATAAGGCGCCGGACGTTCCCTCTGCTTCGCCTGACAAGAAGCCTTCTTTCTCCGTGCAGCTTGGTTCTACGCTGGGCTCTTCGCTGATGGCTGGCGTCAATAACGGTTCGACTTCGAACAAGGGCAATTCTGGTCAAGCTTCCACGGAAAAGACCGAAGCCGCAAAGGGTGACTCCAAGGGCGAGGCTTCCGAGAAGGCTGAATCCGATAAGGGTTCTAGCTCTGAGGAGAAGAGCGACAAGTCCGAACAGAAGAAGGACGAGGATAAGAAGTCTGAATCTGAGGAGAAGGACAAGAGCAAGGCCGAGGGCGAAAAGAAACAGTCCGAAGACGACGACAAGAGCGGTGCTGACAACCAGGTCCAGGAGCAGAATGACTCCAAAACGGTGACCACCACGACCACGACGACTACAACGACCAAGTCCTCGGGCGGTAACATGCCCAAGACGGGCGATCTGATTGTGATGGCGAGCCTTGCCAGTGCGAGCTTGGCCACGCTGGGCGCTACGTCTATCGTAAGTGGTAAGCATAAGCTCGATCAGCAGAAGAAGGCTTCTGGGGAGGACGGCTCGGAGGAGTAATCTTCCAGATCGTTTTCTATAAGAGTTTGGGACGGGGTCCGGTGCGGCGGCATCGGGCCCCGTTTTTGTTGTGCAACGATTTGTTATGCCCCCTCGGGGGTCTGTTGCTACCGTTGCCCGAAACGTTTGCATGTCGATATTGTTGCGCTCTACCCGCTCGCTACAATGGGCATCGTGCTGCGTTAGAGGGAGAGTTTACGGTGTCTGAACAGGCGAATTATGGTGTTGCTCATGCGTTTGGCGCACGGTTGCTCAATTATGCGGATAACGCAGCTCTGCCGGTCGATGTGCACGACTTTTCCGATGCAATCAATCGGTGTTTACTCGTCGATAAGACTATGTTTATTGCCGATATATTGGACTGCGAAGCATCTGTTGCGCTTTGCTGTCGGCCCAAGGGTTTTGGCAAGAGCATGAATCTATCGATGCTCAAATGCTATTTGGAACGACCTGATCTCCTGCGGCCGGATCGAAGCCCGTTCGTCGGCACCCAGATTTGGCAGGCGGGCGGCGGTCGCTATCGTGATGAGTACGTGTGTTATCCGGTCATCATGCTCGACTTTTCAGCTGTCGCTGCGAGGCGCGACGCTGATGCTGCGGCGGCTATTCGCAGCGCTGTCGCGCACGAGTGCGCCCGATTGCTGCCGCTGCTTGCCGCGCCTGATCTGTCAAGACGTGAGGTTCGTCTTATCGAGAGGGCGGCACGTGGGGTGGCCAGTGATAAGGAGATCGATGCGGCGCTCGGCGTGCTCATTAAACTGCTTCAGACAGCTTTCGATGAGCGGGTTGTTCTTCTGATAGACGACTACGACGCGGTATGTGCAAAGCGTTTGGACGCTAAGGACGACGGGAGCGTGGATTCCCTAGAGTCGCTCAGCCGATTGTTGTTCGACACCATTGCCAGCGCTGGCGACTCGTTGCGATTGACGTGTCTTATGGGCGAGCGCCCCGGTCCTGCCGAGTTTGCGTTGTCCCAACGTGGGGTTTCCTACCGATCGGCGACGCCGCTGTCGAGTTGGTGTGATCGATGGTTCGGTTTTTCGGACGATGAAGTCCAGGTGCTGTTGGATCGCATCGGTCGCAACGGCTGTCTGGATGACGCGCGTGAGTGGCTCGAGGGCTATCTGTTTGGTGGTTTTTATTGCTCGATCCCGGAGCGTGTGGTGGACTACGCATATCGCGGTTGCGTCGCGCCCGTTCGGGCAGATCTGTATGGTTACGTCGACCGTCTGAGCGCATGCGTCGGTGACTGGAATCTCATGCGCCTGTCCGCATTGTTCGATTTGCTTGAGCCGCATGGGTTTATTGAGGCGCCAGTGCATGTGCATGCCGAGGTGGCCGATGTCGCCAAGCCCGAAGATATCTGGACAGCGCTGTATCTGTCTGGATTCCTTACGACGGATATGACGGGGCATTCGGAGGACGGCGCGTGCCTTCGTTCCCTGCGTCTGCCTAACAACGAAGTGCGTCAGGCGCTCCGTCTTGTAATTCTGGAATGGTTTGAGTGTGCCGTTGAGGACGTTGGAGTTATCGACTCGTTCCATGACGGCCTGTGTCGAGGAGACGAGGACGCTGTAAAGCAAGCTTTGAGCTGTGCTATCGGCGATTTGGGCATCGATGTGGGCCAATCAGATATGCCGACAGCCTATCATCTGGCGCTTCAGGGGCTCTGCTTTGGACTGCCCGGCTATTGCAATCCCAGCTCCAAGCGAAGCGGCGTCTCGGATCGCTGGGATATCCAGGTGATTCCCACCGGTCGGGTGTTTGACGTGGCCGACACGCTCGGCATGCTCGATGAGCGACCGCTCATTACGATCAACATGTTGTACGACCCTTGCGTCGATGCCCTGGGCCTGGAACTGTTGGCGGTTCAGGCGCTGCTCGACATAGAGCGCGACGGCATCGATGATATCCGCGTGCCGCGCCCCGCCGTCGGGCGCATGCGTTGGGGCTTTGGTTTTGACGGTCAGCGTGTGTCCGTGGTGTGCCAACGACTGTAGCGGCGGGCGAAAGCCCTTTACTGTTCTGCGTCCTTCATGGGCGGCATGGGTTTCCAGTTGGGATCCTTAACGATCTTGCGGGCGTCCTTCATGCCACGGCGCAGCGCCGGAATGCCGGTCTTAAAGCATTTGTCGACTGCTGCCAGACGAATGAACTCCTTGCAGAAGGTCGCGGCATTGCCCAGGCGGAACAGCATGGGGTGGTAGTCACCGTAGATCTGCATATAGCGAGCGAGGAAGCCGCGGTTGCGCATGATGTAGTAACGGTTGGTGTCGCTCGTGGAGTTGAGCTGGCGCTTGCCGGCGATATCCCAGTTAGAGACGGCGCGGGCGCGCTTGAGCACCACGTCGGCGACCACGGCAGCGGGGAAGTGTTGGCTGGCTACGTAGCCGTAGCAGGCATCGTCGCCGTAGATAAAGAAGCGCGCGTCGGGCAGGCCAATCTTGTCGACCACGCGGCGCGAGAACATGCCGCCCTCAAAGCACAGTTGGTTCATGGTGCGGTAGCCCTTGGGTCCCAAGTCCCACTTGGCGACAGGGTTGGGAATGCCGAGCGAAAGGATGAGCTGGTACTGCCAAAAGAAGGCGCCGCCGTCAAAGTCCAGGCGCGAACCCTGGATAACGTCGTAGCGGTCGGTCCACTTGGCCAAGCGCTCGATGCCTTCGGGGATGACGAGCACGTCGTCGTCCATCACCCAGAACCACTGGGCTCCCAGATCGTAGGCGCATTTAGTGCCAGCGGAGAAGCCGCCCGCACCGCCGCCGTTTTCGAGCTGCGGGGCGTAGATGACACGGTCGGTGCCGCCCTGCGCGTCGGGCTGCTCGGCGTCGATGCCCCACAGGTTGGCCAGGCGCTCGTTGAATGCGGTGCACATGGCCTCGGTCTCGCGCGAATTCTCGTTATCGACAATCACGATGCGCCAGGGCGTTGCCGTGAGCTCGGTCATGGAGTCGAACAAGTTGGCCAGGAGTTCCTGGCGCTTGTACGTAACGACAACGATGGCGAGCTTATCTATGGGGGCGGGAAGGGTTGAAGTCATGGGGCAATATATCCTTTCACGCGCGGCGGGCGAGCGCTGCGCGGAAGCTATCGAATACGTCCTTGGGACTGTCCTATTGTAAAGGCTCGGCGCACCTTGACGGCAAGCTTTGAATAAAACGCAGGAACCTGCCATGGGCCCGCCGCATGACGTGCGGCTACTTTGCCCGCAAGAGGCTCCATAGATTATATAAACGCCCGCTGGCGCGCTGACCCTTTGATACCATGAAACGACAGGTATTTCCTAAGGAGCACATTTGTCTACTAACGCCTCTGGCAGCCCTGTTCTGTCGCTGCTTATCCCCATTTACAATGTTCAGCGCTACCTGCGCGAGTGTCTTGATTCCGCCCTGGCGCAGACGCTCGAGGATATTGAGATCATCTGCATTAACGACGGGTCGACCGACAACTCGCCCGCGATTATCCGCGAGTATATGGAGCGCGATGGGCGCGTCAAGATGATCGACAAGGCCAACAGCGGCTACGGCGACTCGATGAACCACGGTCTGGAGATGGCGCGTGGCAAGTACGTTGGCATCTTGGAGTCCGATGACTTTATGGCGCCCGACGCACTCGAAAAGCTTGTCTCGGCCGCCGATAGCAATAATGCCGACTTTGCGAAGGCGAACTTTGATTTCTACTGGTCTAAGCCCGAGGAGCGCCGTTCGCTGCACGAGATGTTTAGGCCTCAGGATTGCGGCAAGCCGGTGCACCCGAGCGATACGACGCAGTTCTTTAAGCAAAAGCCGTCGATTTGGTCGGCTGTGTACCGTCGCGATTTTCTTGAGCGCAACGGCATTACGTTCCTGCCGACTCCGGGGGCATCCTTTCAAGACACGTCGTTTGCCTTTAAGGTGATCGCGTGCGCCGAAAAAGCTGTTTACCTGCATGATGCCGTGTTGTCGTATCGCCAGGACAACGAGAATTCCTCGGTCAATTCTTCGGCTAAGGTCTTTTGCGTCAATGCCGAGTATGCCGAGATTGAGCGTTGGATTCGAGAGGATTATGCCCGCGACCACGCAAGCGGCGATGTCGCGCGCATGCTCAAGTTCAATCAGCTCATTAAGTACGATTCGTATATGTGGAACTACGTGCGCCTGGCGCCTAAGTTCTATAAGGAGTTTCTGGTGCAGATGGCCAAGGAATTTCAGGCGGCCTTGGACGCGGGGGAGTTTTCGCTTGACGACCTCAAGCCGTGGAAGCGCGCGAATCTCGCTGCCATCCTCAAAGATCCTGAGGGCTGGGTTGACGAGCATCCGAGTTTTGCGACGGATGGTGCCTTGGGGCGTGCTAAGTATTACGCCTCGGTTGGAGGCCCAGGCGTCGTCGCCGCCTTCCTCATCGAATCGCTGAGGGGGTAGGTCGGCATGGGAGAGGCCTTGTGTCCTAAAGCTACCATTGTCGTCCCCGTCTATAACTCTGCGCGCTCCATTCAGCGATGCCTCGATTCGCTGCTGGCTCAGTCCGAGCGCTCGATTCAGGTTGTCTGCGTCAACGACGGTTCGACTGATGATTCGTTGAACGTGTTGCGCCAGGTCGCGCAGGCCGACGATCGCGTACTGGTGATTGATCAGGAAAACGCGGGCGTCTCGTGCGCTCGAAATGCCGGTATCGATGCCGCCGAGGGCGATGTCGTTTTCTTTGTAGACGCTGATGATTATATCGACGCCCAGACGGTCGAGCACGTGCTGCAGGCCATAGCTTCATCGGATGCCGAGGTCGCCGTTTTTGGCGGCGTCTGCGAGCCGTCTGATGCCGCGCCCAAACGCGTCCAGCAACTCATGAGCCCCAAAGCTGGTACCTTCGGCGCCCGTGATCCCCAACTGCTGTTCCATGCGAATGTGCAGCCCTATGCCTGCCGTGCGGCTTTTTCGCGCGAGCTGCTCAATCGCGAAGGCATTCGCTTCGCCCCCGGTTTGGCTTTGGGCGAGGACGTTGTCTTCCAATTTGCGGCTTATGCGCTTGCCCGCAAGACCGTTGTCATGCCGGACAAGTTCTACCACTACGTGATGGAGGGCGAATCGGCGACGCATGAGTTCAACAGTGCCGAGGCTCGCGCCAAAAAGCTTGACGCCCACATGAGGATGCTCGAGGAGGTCTTGGAGGGCTGGGCGGCCTACGGTCTTTTGGGCCTGTGTCCCGGCGAGCTGATCACCTGGTTCCTGGACCTTATTGTGTTTGATTTGGCACGCTTGGACGCTAATGACTACCGCCGTGTAGCCGCTCGCGTTAACATGGACTTCACGACGTTTTTGGGAGCGGAGTGGGCGGATATGCCTGCTAAGGGCGCCGTTCGCCGTGTTGCCCACAAGCTCGTTGCGGCGACCGCGGGCGTTTCGATGGCAGACGCAACGCTGTTCTATCTTTCGACTCGCGGTCTCAAAGCCTGCCTGGAGCGCTTTATCTAATTCCAAGCGCTGCCGCCCGCCGCAACTCGGCTGCTAAAATAACCCTGTTATACGCTATTCAACAGGAGGTTCTCTTGCAGAACTCTGATACCCCTAAAGTTTCGCTGCTTGTCCCCATTTGCAATGTCGAGCGCTATCTGCGCGAGTGCCTCGATTCCGCCGTGGCGCAGACGCTCAAGGACATCGAGATCATCTGTATCAACGACGGCTCCATCGATAGCTCGCCGGATATCATTCGCGAGTACATGGAGCGCGACCCCCGTGTAAAGATAATCGACAAGGCCAACAGCGGCTACGGCGACTCGATGAACCGCGGCCTGGAGATGGCACGCGGTGAGTACGTGGGCATCCTTGAGTCTGACGACTTTATGTTTGAGGATTCGCTCCAAAAGCTGGTCGCCAAGGCCGATGCCGAGCATGCCGATGTGGTAAAGGGCGACTTTTACCTGTATTGGTCCACGCCCAGCGAGCGCCGTGAGCTGTTTGGGATCATCGACGAGCATATGACGGGCGCCGCGTATCGCCCCGTCGATCGCCCGGGCATCTTCTACCGCAAACCTTCCATTTGGTCGGCTATCTATCGGCGCGAGTTCCTCAACGACAATCAGATTCGGTTCCTTCCCACGCCGGGTGCTTCGTATCAGGATGCGGGTTTTAACTTTAAGGTCTGGGCATGCGCCGAGCGTGCTGCGTTTATCGCGGTCCCCATTTTGTGCTATCGCCAGGATAACGAGAAGAGCTCCGTTAATTCGCCCAACAAGGTGTTTTGCGTGTGCGACGAATATGCCGAGATGCAGCGCTTTTTGGATGAACGCCCCGAGCTTAAGGCTCAGCTTCAGGGCATTTTAATGCGTATGAAGGTCGATACGTACCGTTGGAATGATGAGCGCCTGGTCGATGAGTTGCGCGAGCAGTTTTGGGAGAAGGCCTCTCCCGAGCTCAAGTCCGATTGGGATGCCGGTCGCTTTGACCTGTCGCTGTTCGATCCGCGTGGCGAGACCGACTTGCGCCTGATGGTCAAGTCGTCCCGCGCTTATATCGATTCGCGCTTTGACTTTAAGAAGCCGGGCAAGCTCAATACGTTTAAGCATTACTTTAAGATTGGCGGTCTGCCACTGGTCTGGCGCGTGCTGACGTATCAGCGCACCTACGGCGATAATCCGCACCCCGATGACGTTCCGGCCGTACAGTAGGAGCGAGTGACTATGGCTACCCCCAAGATTTCCGTTGTCGTTCCCATCTATAAGGTGGAGGAATGCCTGGCCTGGTGCCTGGACTCCCTGCTTGCGCAGGACATGCCCGATTGGGAAGGCGTGCTGGTCAACGATGGCTCGCCGGACGGCTCGCGCGATATTGCGGCTGCCTATTGCGAAAAGGACGCGCGCTTTACGCTGGTTGATAAGGAGAACGGTGGCCTGTCGAGCGCGCGCAATGCGGGCATTGCTGCGTCCACGGCGCCTATCGTTGCGTTTTTGGATTCCGACGACCGGTTTACGCCCGATGCATGCCGCGTGATCGTCGATGCCTTTGAGCGCGAGGACTGCGACGTTTTGACCTTTGGCGCGAACCCGTATCCGCTGGAGGCGGGGTATCCGTGGCTTAACTATGTGTTGAGCCCGCACGATGTGTCGTTTGAAGGCTATAGCTCTGACCTGCTGTTTAAGGAAGCATCTCGCCCCTTTGCATGGCGCACCGCCTGCAAGCGTGAGTTTTTGCTGGGTAACGGTATCGTGTTCGACGAAACCGTCAAGTATGGCGAGGACCAGGTCTTCGATTTTGCCGTGTACGGTCGTTCGCGTAAGACCGCGCTTATCCCGAACAAGCTGTACGACTACCGTGTGGCGCGCAAGGGCTCGCTTATGGACACCATGCGCTATGACGACGAGACACGACTGCTGGAGCACGTGAAGATTTACTCCGCGGTGCTGGCTGACTGGCAGCGCGATGGTCTCGATGCCCAGCATGCCGAGGACCTGGCGTACTTCCTGTGCGATTTGGTGTTGTACGATGCGCTCAGGTTGCTGGGGTCGGACTGCGGCAAGGTGGTTGCTGCCGTTGCCACGGCGCTTGACGGTTCTGCCGTGGGCAGCGATGCCGCGCTCGCACAATGCGCTCCTTCTGTTGCCGCTATGGTGCGTGCGGCGCTTACCAGCAAGGCCCCCAATGCCCGTGCATGCAAAAAGCTCATGTTCGATTACGACGTCTTGAGGTTTGGGCGTCTGGGTGCCTGCAAGCGCATGGCAGCGAACGCCCTGGGAAAGCGAGAAGTGTAGATGAGTATCAAGCGTTTGGCACTTTGCCGCAGTCAGGGCCGTCTGTTTGTGCTGCTTCGTTTTGCCGGTCAGGATGTCGCCGCGCTTATCGAGCGGGAGGGTTCTCAAGCGTTTGCCCATGCGACGACGAGCGGTTCTTGTGTGCCGTCGCTGGTGCTCCCGGTCGATCATGGCCGTGTGTTGGCGCTTTGCCCTTCCGTTTCCGATTACGAGCGCGAGCTCGCCGTCTTGGTGCTTCCCTTTTTGGACGGCTCTACGATTGATGTTACATTTGCATCCGGTGACCAAAGGTTGGGCTCCATCCGCCTCGATAGCCGCGTGGCCAAGCTGGAATCCAAGATTAACTACAAAGCAAAGCCTGCGCTGTGTGCGCTTATCCGCGATGCGCAGCGTGGCGAACACTGCGGCCGCTACGAGATCGATGCCATTCGCTATTTGCCGGCAGACGCCGGCGCTGTGTGGCGCTATGAGGTTACCTGGGCGGGAGACCCCCAGTGCGCACCTGAGTTCCAGATCTTCGATACGCATATGAATGCCATCGATGTTGCCGTGCATGTGTTTGAGTCGCAGACCGATGTGCCGCAGCAGAACGGATGCCGTGTCAATAAAACGTATCTGAGCGTTGAGATACCTCAGGATATACGGGATTTTGTCGCGATTGCGAGCGATCCCACAGAGCAGATCCAGAGCGGGTTTTGCGCCATGGATGGTCGCCTGTACAACGGCATGGTCGACGACAGCTGGAGCCGCATGAAGGACGCGCGTGCAGACGACGCAGCTTATCGGCGTTGGTTTGAGCAGCATCGCGCAAAGCCGGGCGATTTGGCGTGCCAGCGTGTCGCTTCGACGGCCTTTGCCTATAGGCCGCTCGTGAGCATTGTGGTGCCGTGCTACAAGACTGATCGGGTCTACCTCCGCGAGCTGCTGGACTCGGTGCTAGTCCAGAGCTATGACAACTGGGAATTGCTGTTGATGGATGCCTCGCCCGAATGGGATGCGGTGGCCGACCTTGCGGCGGACGCCAATGACGAGCGCGTTCGCCGCATCGAGCTGTCCGGCAACGGCGGCATTGTGGTCAACACCAACGCAGGTATCGAGCAAGCGATGGGCGACTACATCGCGTTCTTGGACCATGACGACATTCTGGAACCGGACGCGTTATTCCACTATGTTGCCGCGTTGAACAAGGCTGCCGAGGGCGAGCGTCCCCAGGTCCTGTTCTGCGACGAGGACATGTTCCAGAAAACGGGGGAGTGGGGTCAGCCGGTCTTTAAGACGCGACTCAACGTCGACCTGCTCTATAGCCATAACTGCGTGACGCATTTCCTGATGGTGGAGAAGGCGCTCATCGATCACATTGGTACGTCCCCAGAAGACGTCGCGGGCGCCCAGGATTACGATCTTACGCTTCGCTGCCTTGCGGCGGGCGCGCGGTTTGAGCATGTCGCGCACGTGCTGTATCACTGGCGCGTGCATCCGGGATCGACCGCCGACGGTTCTGCCGATAGCAAGCCGTATGCTATTGAAGCCGGGCGCCTTGCGCTTCAGCGCCACTTTAACGCGCTGGGCGTTCGTGGAACAGTCGAGGAGACCGAGACGCCGTTTGTCTACCGCATGCGCCATGTGCTGCCGGAGCCTGCGCCACTGGTGAGTATTGTGATTCCTACCAAGGATCACATTGAGACGCTCGACGCCTGTGTGATGTCGATCGCCCAGAAGGCAACGTATGCCAACTACGAGATCGTCTTGGTGGAGAACAACAGCGAAGACCCGAAGACGTTTGCGTATTACGAAGTCCTGCCGGAGCGCGTGGCTGCAGCATCCGAAGGCAAGGGCATCGCGCGCGTTGTGTACTGGCCGGGCGAGTTCAATTACTCCCAGATCATCAACTTTGGCGTTGAGCATGCCAAGGGCGATTACCTGCTGCTGCTCAACAACGATACCGAGGTCATAAGCCCCGACTTTATCGAAGAGATGATGGGCTATCTGCAGCGTCCCGATGCGGGCGTGGTGGGCGCCAAACTCTACTTTGCCGATCATCTGGTGCAACATGCCGGCATTGTGGTTGGCGTGCGTGGCGCACTTGCCCATGCCAACCAGGACTTCTCGGCAAAGCGCGAGGGCTATCTTGCCCGCGCTGTGCGCCCGGGCAACTTTAGCGCCATAACGGGCGCCTGTCAGATGGTGCGACGCGACGTATTTGAGCAGGTCGGAGGCTATAACGAGGAATTCGCCGTCGGCTTTAACGACGCAGACTTTTGCCTGCGCGTGTGGGAGGCGGGCTACCGCACCATCTTTACGCCCTATGCCGAGCTGTACCACTTCGAGTTCACCTCGCGCGGCAGGGAAGAGGCCAACGAGGAAAAGCTGCGCCGCTGGAAGCGCGAGCAAGCCCTGTTCATGCAGCGCTGGCCGGAGTTCTTCCTTGACGGTGACCCGTGGCTCGGGCCGAACCTATCTCTCGAGAGCGAGTACTTCTCGCTTTAGGGCGAAGTAATTCCAAGATCCGGCAAAGTATGCTCAAGGGCTGTAAGAGCGGTAGGGTTCAAGTACTCCTCGTTCAAGCAGCTCTTGTCATATCGAAAACGCGTGTCTCGTGAGCATTCGATGAGTTCCGCAGTAAAGAACTTCTCCCAGCTAAAGAACTTTGAGCTTTCTATATGATCAGCGGGGTTAAGCAGCATGTCCTTAATGTGTTTGCTGTTGAATAATCCCGACTTCAACACGAGCCATTCAAACGATTCCGGTAGGAATAGCTTGATGTTCTTTCGGCGCAATAGAGCAACTGCTTCCGCAATTTCTGGTCCGAAGGCGGCGCCGTCGGCAATCACGAGGATGTCGTTTTCCGGTGCGTCCATAATGCAGTTGCAAATATTTGATTTTCCTCCCGCGCTGATGCACTTAATGCTGCTCTTTTTGCATAGCAAACTGAAGAATTCGTAGCCCGAATTTGTGTCCTCTACGATGACAAGCTCGGGCCTCTCGCCTCTAAATTTAGTATCACCGTAAATACGATATGTAGAGGTGTAGACACGAGAGTAAACGGGATACTTCGTTGTGGTTCGGTTGGTGTTCTTAAGACCGTAGATTTCATCAACGCTATAGGGCAGTTGGCGCAGTGACTCTCTGGCGACGATTACGTAGTAGTTTGAGCTACGTTTTGCTTCATGAGCAAATTCTCTTGATCGAACAAAAGTATTGCCCTCATCAATAAAAACAATGCTGCTGGAAATCTCTTGGAGATCTCTGCGCCAATTTTTTCCAGATATTGTTTTACAGGGTACTTTGCAACTGACTGTTACGCCGCTTTGTGCCCCAAGCTCTTCGTGAGCTGCCACCATATCAAGCAGAGTTGTCTTGCCTGTAGCACTGTTGCCTTGGATGATGGTCAGATTTCTATTGATGGTCAGTTTAAACTGAACCCGGTTATTTTGAATAATTACCTTGTATGATCCGCGCATCAGGAGTTCTCCCTTAGGCATTTTCCAGCTATGGGGACAAGGTCGAACATCGTGTGAACGACATCACCCGTGTTCGCAATGACAGCCGTGAATTTGCCGTTTCCGAAATCCATTAAATGGTAGAGATTGATTGTTAGATCCCTTTGCGCGGCGATCCTCAGAATCCAGTAGGCGCAATTATCACCACAATTTGAGGCGTTATATATATTCTGCGGCATAAAGTACATAAGCAGCAGCGTTTTGGTGCCGCTGGATAGTTTCTCGGGAGGAATGATGCCTAGGATCTTGGTATCGATTGCATTGGGGCCTACCACGGTGCCTTTGTCGATGGATTTAATGACCCTTTGGGCAAAGGAGTCTTGAAACCACTGGGGCGAATAGACGTTATCGAAGTAAACCGACGTGTTGTAGATAACGTTTTCCATATCACCATAGTGAATTGTTAGCACGTTGGTCCCTTCGGATTGTTGGCTTTGCATTTGTTGAGTTTGATTATATCTCAGCACATTAGATGGGCGTTATTGGCCAGTAACGTATGTGATCAAGGGTCAAGGGTCAGGGATGGGTTACGAAAGCGCGATATTTCCGCGATA
>NZ_JBBNJW010000004.1:0-215331 GCF_040093305.1 Collinsella sp. CLA-AA-H302 | reverse complement strand
TCTGATGGTGTCGACGTCAATGGTATACGGGTGCATCATCGACGTCTTCAATACAGAAAATATCAGTGCGGAATGTTCCGGAGAGAAACCCCCGTCACGCCCCCGGATCCCCTGCGTTTACGGCCTTGAGGTCGGCTCGCGGAGAAGGACGTGGTCGATAGGGGTACGTGTCCCCTTCGCTGTTTCGCGCTTTGCGCGAAAGGCGCGCTGCTTTGGGGTGGGTGGAGGACGGGGTTGTTGCGGTGGCTCGTCCCTTTTGCTGTTTCGCGGCTTTGCCGCGAAAAGCGCGTCACTTTGGGATGGGTGGGGGATGGGGTTGGTGCGCTGTTCTGTCCCGGGCGCATTTCTGGAGCGTTTCTCCCGGCAAAAATTACCCTCGGCATACTTGCGCGAACGATTGCTCGTGCTACACTTGCAATTGCTGTTTCAGGGCGGGGTGGAATTCCCCACTGGCGGTAAATCGGGCGGTGCCAAAGGGGTGCCGCGGAGCAGGCGAGGCGTCTGCGACCGAGCCGATGAGTCCGCGACCCGAGCGTGTGTTGGTTCGCATGCCGGCTGAACTGGTGAGATCCCAGTACCAACGGTTAGAGTCCGGATGAAAGAGGCAGGTGATCTTATGTCTGAACAGTCGCAGCATATCCATTTTGAGAACACGAATAGGTGGAGCACCAAACAGCTCGTTACCATG
Organism: Collinsella sp. CLA-AA-H302; assembly: GCF_040093305.1. Lineage (NCBI taxonomy): Bacteria > Bacillati > Actinomycetota > Coriobacteriia > Coriobacteriales > Coriobacteriaceae > Collinsella > Collinsella sp. CLA-AA-H302. Next base: position 214,643 of record NZ_JBBNJW010000004.1, on the reverse strand, counting down.
GCGCTGATGTGTGCCTTGAGCGCGTTGTTTATGTATGTGCAGCTACCCATCCTTCCCTCGGCGCCGTTTTTGACGTATGACCCGTCGCTGGTGCCGGCGATGGTGTGCGGGTTTGCGTATGGCCCCGGTGCCGGTACCGCTGTTGCCGCTATGGCGATCGTTATCCATGCGCTCACCACGGGTGACTGGGTCGGCGCGCTTATGAACCTGGTTGCCACGCTGGGCTACATTCTGCCCGCGGCTATCGTCTACCAGAAGATGCATACCTATAAGGGTGCAGTGATTGGCCTGGTGCTCGGCGTCATTGCCGCTACGGCGTTGTCTATGGTCGCAAACCTTACCATTGGCGTATGGTTCTGGTATGGCTCGGTCGATGTGATCGCCCCGCTTATGATTCCTGCCGTGCTGCCGTTCAACCTTATCAAGACCGTGCTTAACTCGGTGTTGACGCTAGCGGTGTATAAAGCAGTCTCCAACCTCATCACGCCTAAAAAGGACCAGGTCAAAGGCCGCGCATGATTGAGTGTCGGGGCGTTTCCTTTAGCTATGACGGTGCCGTGTCGGCACTCGACGGTGTCGATCTGAACATCGAGGACGGGGAGTTTTTCTGCATCCTCGGTGGCAATGGGTCGGGCAAGTCGACGTTTGCCAAGCATCTGAATGCGCTGCTGCAGCCCGATGCGGGCACGGTACGTATCAACGGTATGGATGCGTCCGATCCCGAGCTGGTCTACGACATTCGTTCGACCGCAGGCATGGTGTTCCAGAATCCCGACGACCAGCTGGTGGCAACACTTGTCGAAGATGACGTTGCGTTTGGTCCCGAAAACCTTGGCGTGCCATCGGCACAAATTGCGCAGCGTGTACGCGAGGCGCTGAAGGGCGTGGGCCTGGTGGGCTTTGAGCGCCACGAGACCCATGCACTTTCGGGTGGCCAAAAGCAGCGCGTGGCGCTTGCCGGTGTGCTCGCCATGGAACCGCGCGTGCTCATTTTGGATGAGGCCTCCTCGATGCTCGATCCGCGTGGACGCAAGGGCCTCATGAAGGCTTGCCACGCGTTGCACGATCGCGGCATGACCATCGTGATGATTACGCACTTTATGGAAGAGGCCGCCGAGGCCGATCGTGTTGCGGTATTTCGGGCGGGGCGCGTTGCCATGCTCGGTACGCCCGAGGAAATCTTGACACGGGCGGACGAACTTGCGCAGTTCAACTTGGATATGCCGGCGTCGTGCTGCTTGGGCACGGCGCTTCGTGCGAAGGGCGTGCCCGTTCATGCGCAGGTGCGCGAGGTGGATATGGTCGCCGAGATTGCGCAGACATATGCCGACTGGAGTGGGGAAGACACCGCAGGGCGGCCTTCTGCATCCGATTCTCGTGTGCTCGACAACGCCTCCTCTGCAACCGACGGGACAGCCGCGTCGGAGCCCGTCATCGAGATTTCGCACCTCTCGCATAGTTACTCGCTGAGCGCCCGCGAGCGCCGCCGCTGGCATAAGCGCTCGGCCGTTGCGGGCAAATCGAGCAAACAGGCTCTCTGGGGAAACGACCCCAGCAGCCCGTGGGCGCTGCGCGATGTATCGCTGACGGTGCGTCGCGGCGAGTTCCTGGGCTTAGCAGGTCATACCGGTTCGGGTAAGTCGACGCTGGTCCAGCATCTCAACGGGCTGATTCGTCCGCAGGAGGGAAGCGTTTGCGCGCTGGGGCTCGACTTATCAAGCAAGAAAGATGCCGCCGCGGTTAAGGCCAAGGTCGGCGTGGTGTTTCAATATCCCGAGCGTCAGCTGTTTGCCGAGACCGTGGCGCAGGACGTGGCGTTTGGCCCGCGCAACCTTGGTTTGCCGCAAGACGAGGTTGAGCGCCGTGTCGCAGCATCGCTTGCGCGCGTGGGCCTCGACCTTGCAGCGATAGGCGACAAGAGTCCCTTTGAGCTTTCGGGCGGCCAACAGCGTCGCGTGGCCTTTGCCGGCGTGCTTGCCATGGAGCCCGAGGTCCTGGTGCTCGATGAGCCCATGGCGGGGCTCGATCCGGCCGCGCGCAGGGATTTCCTGGGGCTCATCGATCGGCTCCATCGCGAGGGCCTGACCGTTGTCATGGTCTCGCACAGCATGGATGACCTGGCAAATTGCTGTGACCGCATAATCGTGATGAACGAGGGCGCGGTGTTTGCCGAGGGAACGCCCGCACAGGTTTTTGCGCATGCGGATGAGCTTAAATCAATCGGCTTGGGTGTTCCCGCTGCCCAGCGCATGGCGTTGGCGCTCGCGGAAGCGGGCGTGCCGCTGCGTCGCGGCGGGCTCTATACGGTTGAGTCGTTGGCCGACGAGTTGGCAGATTTGCCGATCGGTCGCTCAGGCGGTTCTTCTAACGTCTCGGACATTGCTAAACCCAAGACGGCCCCGCGAGAGGAGAACTGCTGATGGAGGCGTTTTCGTTTGGCAGCTACTATCCCGGCGATAGTGCAATCCACCGCCTGGATCCGCGCACCAAGCTGCTCCTGGGCTTTGTGTTTTTGATCACGACGCTGACCGTCGGCGGCTTCCGCGGATTGGCCCCTGTCGCAATTTTCGTTGTGCTGATCTATGCCGTGTCTCGGGTGCCGGTTCGTCGCGTTCTGTCGTCGATGGCGCCGCTGCTGGCAATCGTCGTCGTGGTCGCGGTGCTCAACTTGTTTACCGATCAGAGTGGGCGCATCCTGTGGCAGCTCGGCTTTCTGCAGATAAGCGAGGGCTCACTGCGTTCTGCCGCCTTTATGGCGTGCCGCCTGACCCTGATGATGGCCGGCATGAGCGCCATTACGCTCACCACGCCCACGCTCGACCTCACCGCGGGCTTTGAGCGTCTGCTTGCACCGTTTGCGCGCGTGGGGCTCCCTGCGCATGAGCTCGGCATGATCATGGGCATCGCGTTGCGCTTTATGCCGCAGTTCGCCACTGAGATGAAGCAGACGGCGGACGCGCAGGCAAGCCGCGGCGCGCGCGTGACGGGTGGCCCGCTCGGCGGCGTGCGCATGCTCGGTAGCGTGGCGATTCCGCTGTTCACGGGCGTGTTCCGTCATGCCGAGACGCTTTCGGCCGCCATGGATGCGCGCTGCTATCACGGCGAGCAGGGCCGCACGCGCCTGCATACGCTAGCCTTTGGCAGCGGGGATGCGCTGGCCGCGGTGGCGACGGCGCTGCTGGTGACATGCGTTGTCGTTATCAATCTTCAACTCGTCTAAGCTCGATTCGAGCGCAAGAAAGGGGTCGCTATGACCGACATCGATCGCACGGCTCAGCTCGAGCGCGCCTGCTCGTATCTCAGGCGCATTCCGGCGTGGTATCTTGCCACGACCGATGTGAGCGATGGGCATCAGCCCCGCGTGAGGCCGTTTTCGTTTGCCATGGTCGATGACGGTAAGCTGTGGTTTTGCACGTCGCGCGACAAGGACGTGTGGGCGGAGTTGAGCGCGAATCCCAAGTTTGAGGTATCGGGCTGGAAGCCGGGGGAGTGCTGGATCGTGTTAACTGGCGAGGCCGCGCTCGAGGATGATGCAGTCGTGAGCGACAAGGTGCGTCAAGCGGGTTTTAAGCACATGGTGGGCATCGGCGAGGAACACGACAGTGCCAACGACGGCCGCCTTGCGTTCTTCTCGGTCCGCAACATTGCCGCGCGCTTCTGCGATATCGACGGCAGCGAAGAGCGCCTGGAGCTCTAGCTCGCACAAACCAGGCTCCCAAACTAGCTGGTACAGGAGGACACATGGACGGATTGAATACGGTGTTGGAGTATCTGACGTCGGTGCCGGCATGGTATTTGGCGACGAGCGTTGACGGACAGCCGCATGTGCGTCCGTTTTCGTTTGCTCAGATTCAGGACGACAAGCTGTGGTTTGTGACGGCGCGCACCAAGGATGTGTGGCAAGAGCTGCTGCAAAATCAGCGCTTTGAGGCCACGAGTTGGTGGCCGGGCCATGGCTGGCTCATCTTGCGCGGGCGTGCCGGCCTAGATGACCAGGCCGCTCCCGATATGCGCGAGGCCGGATGGAAGCATCTTGAGCGCTTGAGCGAGCACTATGAGGGGCCTAACGACCCCGCGCTCGTCTTCTTTAGCGTCGAGAATCCCGAGGCATTTATCTGCAATCACGACGAATGGGTGCCAGTCGAGCTCTAGCCAGCTGGCTCATCCTAACAACTTGGTTTTCGCATGGGCGGGCCCGTATTGCCCGGCGCCGTTAGGAGCGCCGGTCAATACGGTCCCGCTCTATTTGTCAATTCCTTCAAGCGAATGTGTCGGGAATGTTTCAATGCATGAATATGCAAGCTATTTACGTATTCATGCATCTTCTGGTGTTAAAGTTTCAACCCACTTCATAACGACGGCTGCGGGATGCGCATTGGTGCATAACTGCAGACAAGGAGTCTGATATGTCTGTAAAGGTTGGAATCGTCGGTGCGGCTGGATATGCCGGCGCCGAGCTCATTCGCCTCGTCCTCGGTCATCCCGAGTTTGAACTTGTTGCCATTACGTCCAACGCCGATGCCGGTCAGCCGCTGTCCGCGGTGTATCCGAGCTTTGCTGGCGTGAGCGATCTGGTTTTCACCACGCATGACGCCCCCGAGCTCAAGAGCTGCGATGCGGTTTTTCTTGCCGTGCCGCACACGGCTGCCATGGCACAGGTGCCCGCGCTGCTCGCATCGGGCGTCTCCTGCTTTGATCTTTCGGCCGATTACCGTCTGAGCGACGCGTCTGTCTTTGAGGCATGGTATGCCGCCGAGCACACGAGCCCCGAGCTGCTCAAGACCCGTGCCTTCGGTCTGCCCGAGCTGTTCTGCCAAGACTTGGAGACCGCCGCATCCGACCATGCCGACGGCAAGCCCGTGCTGGTTGCCTGCGCCGGCTGCTATCCCACCGCAACGAGCCTCGCCGCCGCTCCTGCCGTGCGCGCGGGCTGGGTGGCCGAGAACGGCCCCGTGATTGTCGATGCCATTAGCGGCGTGACGGGCGCCGGTAAGTCCTGCAACGCCCGCACCCATTTTTGCAGCGCGGACGAGAACCTGGAGGCCTACGGCGTGGGCAAGCATCGCCACACGCCCGAGATTGAGCAAATCCTTGGCCTGACCGACCGCGTCGTTTTTACTCCGCACCTGGCGCCGCTCAAGCGCGGCCTGCTCTCTACGGTGACGATGCCGCTTACGCCGCAGGCTATCGATACCTTGACCCTTGAGGACGTCGTCGACCACTACAAGAAGTTTTACGCCGGACGCAGTTTTGTGCGTGTGCTCGATGCCGGTCAGCAACCCAAGACGGCTTCGGTCGTCGGCACCAACGCCGCCCAGATCGGCCTCGCGCTCAATAAGCGTGCGGGCGTTCTGGTGGCTACGGGCGCCATCGACAATCTGTGCAAGGGTGCAGCAGGCCAGGCGGTCCAGTGCGCCAACATCGTCTTTGGTTTTGACGAGCGACGAGGCTTGCCCACAGTGGCGTGCCCGGTGTAGCACATTCGATTGTTAACGATTTGGTAGTCGGGCATCGAGTGGGGCGCCACTCTTAAGCTGGTCTCATGATCACGACTGGCATGGCGCACCAACCGATGTCCGTTTTTTGTTTGACATAAGGAGCCATAAAGACGATGAATACCGAGCTGTTTGATATCAAGATTCGCGCCGTCGAGGGTGGCGTTACGGCTGCGGCTGGTTTTAAAGCTGCAGGCATTCACGCTGGGTTCCGCAAGAACCCCGAGCGTCTGGATTACGCGCTCGTCGTGCCCGATAAGCCCTGCCCCGGCGCCGGCGTGTTTACGACCAACCGCTTTTGCGCGGCGCCCGTGCAGGTGAGCCGTGCCAACCTGGGCGGCGCGGACAAGGGCTATGGCATCATTGCCGGCGTTTCGGTCAACTCAGGCAATGCCAACGCCGCCACGGGTGAGACCGGCCTTGCATGCGCGCGCGAGACGTGCAGCATCGCATCGCAGGTCATCGGCTGCGAGCCCCAGCAGATTCTGGTTGCCTCCACGGGTGTGATTGGCCAGATTCTGCCGATCGACACGTTTGAGACCGCCATTCCTGCTGCCTACGAGGCGCTCTCCGCCCACGGTGGCGCCGATGCCGCTCGCGCCATCATGACGACCGACACACACTCCAAGGAGTACGCCGTATCCTACGTCAGTGAGGCTGCGGGTCATGCGGGCAATGTCTATACGGTAGGCGGCATGTGCAAGGGCTCGGGTATGATCATGCCCAACATGGCCACCATGATCGCAGTTATCACCACCGATGCCCCCGTCGAGCCTGCGGCACTTCATGCCCTGCTGCTCTCGACCGTCAAGCAGACCTTTAACAAGGTAACGGTCGATTCCGACACCTCGACCAACGACACCTGCATCATGCTTGCCTCCGGCGCCGCTGCCGCAGATGCCGAGCCTATCGTCGAGGGCTCCAATGCCTTTAACGAGTTGGCATTTGCCGTGCACGAGGTGTGCGAGAGCCTGGCGCGCAATATCGCCGCCGATGGTGAGGGCGCATCCAAGCTTGTTACGGTCAACGTTACCGGCGCCGTGAACGACGAGGAGGCCGATATCGCCGCCCGTGCCGTTGCCAACTCGCCGCTCGTTAAGACCTGCATCGCCGGCCACGACTGCAACTGGGGCCGCGTTGCTATGGCGCTTGGCAAGTGCGGCGTGAAGTTTAATCAGGAAGACGTTTCCATTGACATGATGGGCATGCCCGTCTGCCGCGACGGCCTGACCGTTCCCTTTGACGAGGACGAGGCCCTGCGACGTTTTGAGGCGCCCGAGATCGTGATTTCGGCCGACCTGGGCGCAGGCGATGCAGCAACGACCGTGTGGACCTGCGACCTCACGCATGAGTACATCTCCATCAACGGCGACTACCGTTCCTAGATTCCAGGCACGCTGCGCATCTTGCCGCGATTGCGGACAGCGGAGCACGGCGCGATAACGATACGAAAGACGAGGCAGATTATGAAATTCGCACGCGATTGTCGATCGAGCGAATCCAACGAAGCAACCGCGCAGCTGCTGTTCGAAGCGCTGCCGTGGATTAAGAACCTGACCGGCAAGACGGTTGTTATCAAATATGGCGGAGCCGCCATGGTCGACGAGCAGCTGCGCCGCGACGTGATGAGCGACATCGTCCTGCTTAAGATCATCGGCATGCGCCCCGTTATCGTGCATGGCGGCGGCAAGGCTATCAACGAGGCGCTGAGCCATTACGACATCCCCGTCGAGTTTAAGAACGGCCAGCGCGTGACCACGCCGGCGACTATGGATATCGTGCGCGAGGTGCTGGGCGGCAAGGTTAACCAGGAGCTGGTTGCCGCCATCAACCACCACGGCAACCTGGCCGTGGGCGTGTCGGGCAGCGATGCTGGCACGCTCATCGCCGAGCCGCTCGACCCCGAGCTCGGTCGCGTGGGCAAAGTGACGCACGTTAACACCGACTATATCGAGCGCCTGCTCGATAGCGAGTACATCCCCGTCATCGCTACCGTCGCGGCGGGGGAGGACGGCGGTTTCTTCAACATCAACGCCGATACCGCCGCCGGTGCCGTTGCGGCGGCGCTGCATGCGCATAAGGCGATCTTTTTGACCGACGTCGACGGCCTGTACAAGGACTTTAGCGACAAGGATTCACTTATCTCCAACCTAACGCTCGACGAGGTCAATGAGATGCTCTACGGCGGCGAGGTCGATAAGGGCATGATTCCCAAGCTGCGTGCTGCCGTCGATGCGCTTGCCGGAGGCGTATTTCGCGCTCACATCATCAACGGTACCACGCCGCATTCGCTGCTGCTGGAGCTGCTGACCGACGCCGGCGTCGGTACCGTGATCCACTCCACCGAGACGGCTTACGAGTTCGATACGCATCCACATCCGCTTTCGACGTTTGCTGCGCGTCTGGCCGAGAACCTCGACGAGGTCGAGAAGCTTCAGACGGTCTAACTGACCCGCAGCCGCCCCATTCCTGCACCCATAGGCCTGCGCCGTCCGGCGCTCAACGAAAGGCATCCCATGTCACTTGCAGCTCAGCAATCGCTTGAATCCCATTACGTTATGCATACCTTTGGCCGCTCTCCGGTCGAGTTTGTCGAGGGCCACGGCATGAAACTCACCGGCGACGATGGCCGTGAGTACCTTGACTTTCTTGCCGGCATCGGCGTGTGCAGCCTAGGTCATGGCGACCCGGCTGTGCTCTCGGCGCTCGAGGCACAGACCAAAAAGCTCATGCATGTCTCCAATTACTTCTACATCGAGCAGCGCGGACAGGTCGCGGCGCTGCTGTCCAAGCTTGCCAACGACGACGTAGATGGTGCGCGCGTGCTTGCCGATGCCATTGCCGCCGGCGATGAGACCACGGCAGCTGCTCTTGGTGCTCCGGCTGCGGATGAGCAGGTTTGGGAGACCTTCTTTGCCAACTCCGGCGCCGAGGCCAACGAGGGCTCGATGAAGCTCGCACGCCTGTACTCCAAGCGTGCCGGTAACGGCGGCAACACTATCGTGTGCATGCGCGGCGGCTTCCACGGCCGTACGCTCGAGACCATTGCCGCCACCATGCAGGATTGGCTGCAGGATAGTTTCCGCCCGCTGCCGGGTGGCTTTGTGGCCTGTACGCCCAACGATATCGATGAACTGCGTGCGATCTTTAAGCAGCTGGGGAGTGAAATTTGTGCCGTGATGCTCGAGCCGATCCAGGGCGAGAGCGGTGTGCACCCCATGACCGAGGAGTTTATGGCGGCAGCGCGCGACCTGGCACACGAAGTGGGCGCCGTGCTTATCGCCGACGAGGTCCAGTGCGGCATCTTCCGCACGGGTAAGCCGTTTGCGTTCCAGACCTATGGCGTGGAACCCGACATTATGAGTCTTGCCAAGGGCATTGCCGACGGCGTGCCCATGGGTGCCGTCGTGGCTAAGAAGGAGATTGCCGACGTGTTTAAGCCGGGCGACCACGGCTCGACCTTTGGCGGTAGCTGCTTGGCCGTCGCGGCGTGTGCCGCGACGCTCTCCGCGCTCGTGCGCGGCGATTATGCCGACCATGCTGTCAAGGTAGGCGCCTATATGGAGGCAAAGCTCTCCAAGCTGCCGCACGTGACCGAGGTGCGTGGCCGCGGCTTGATGCTCGGCTGTGATCTGGACGATACTGCGGGCGATGCGCATGATATTGTTGCCCGCGCGCTGGCCGCCGGTGCCGTGATTAACGCTACAGGTGCTCATACGCTGCGTTTCCTGCCGCCGCTCGTGTGCGAAGAGGCCGACGTGGAAAGCCTAATCGAGATCCTGGCGGGTGTCTTGGGCTAACGGGCGCAATAACTCAATTTGGACCGGGTTCCGGACTGCGGACGTGCCATATGCGGCACGATTCGGCGGTCTGGAGCCCGTTTTGCCTTAGATTTGCTAAGGCAGGGAGACCAGCTGGTCAAAAAACATTAAATATGAGTACTGTTACCGATTTGGTCGCAGCAATTTTGGACTAATAAGACCAGATGGCAAGTCGAAATGGCGATGAATGCACGATTTTGATCCAATTGTTAGTCCTTATAATGGACATATGTTGCGTAACTTAAGCAAATACTATCTTTTGATATGTTGTAAGCAAGGTAACAGTACTCATTTTTGCCATTTTCTGGCCACGGCCTTTGTGACAGACGTGCTGGCGGGTTCGAATCCCATGCGCTGGGCCCGAAAAAGAAAAGGCCTCCATCGCTGGAGGCCTAATAAATCGGTGGTGGGCGATGAGGGATTCGAACCCCCAGCCTTGTGCGTGTAAAGCACCTGCGCTAACCGTTGCGCCAATCGCCCGTGCGGGGAGAGTATAGCAAAACAATCGCCCCATTCACCTCATATCCATTAAAGGTAACCGGCGCGTGTCGGCGCGGAGCTGATTCAGTTGAGATTGCCTGAACATTCCGCCCCTCTTTACGCCCTCGGGTATACTCAAAAGCTACTGATTCGATTTGATGCCCAGCAACAGCAGAGGGGATAGTATATGTGCGGTTTTGTCGGTTTTGTCGGTGGGACGGATAACCAATCCGAGGTGCTCACCAAGATGATGGACCGCATCGTCCATCGCGGTCCCGACATGGGCGGTCAGTTTATCGACGGCCGCGTTGCCCTCGGCTTCCGCCGCCTGTCGATCCTCGACCTGACCGAGGCAGGCGCTCAACCTATGGCCAATGAGGACGGCAGCGTCGTTATCGTCTTCAACGGCGAGATCTACAACTTCCAGGAGCTTCGCTCCGAGCTCGAGGCCAAGGGCTACAAGTTCCACTGCGGCGCCGACACCGAGAGTCTCCTACACGGCTACGAGGAGTGGGGCGAGGCCGTCCTCGATCGCCTGCGCGGTATGTACGCCTTCGTCATCTGGGACAAGAAGAAGAACAAGCTCTTTGGCGCCCGCGATATCTTTGGCATCAAGCCGCTCTACTACTATCCCATGGCCGATGCGGGCGACGGCGCTCCGGGCGTGCTTTTTGGTTCCGAGATCAAGAGCTTCCTGGACTACCCGCACTTCCACAAGGCGGTCAACAAAAAGGCCTTGCGTCCGTACATGACGCTGCAGTATTCGGCAACCGAGGAGACCTTCTTCGAGGGTGTCTACAAGCTGCCGCCGGCGCATTACTTTACCGTAGACATCCCGACCGGCAAGATGAACATCGAGCGCTACTGGGATTGCGATTACTCTGCCGTCGAGAAGCCGTTCGAGGAGTACGTCGACGAGCTGGATGAGGTCGTGCACGAGAGCGTCGAGGCCCATCGCATCGCCGACGTCAAGGTCGCGTCGTTCCTCTCCGGCGGCGTCGACTCCAGCTACATCGCCGCTTGCCTCATGCCCGACAAGACCTTCTCGGTGGGTTTCGATTACAAGAATTTCAACGAGACTAACTACGCCAAGGAACTTTCTGACAAGCTCGGCGTCGAGAACGTTTGCAAGATGATTACCGCCGACGAGTTCTTCGGTGCGCTCGAGGACATCCAGTATCACATGGACGAGCCGCAGTCCAACCTGTCTTCCGTGCCGCTGTGGTTCTTGGCCGAGATGGCCCGCAAGGACGTCACCGTCGTGCTTTCGGGCGAAGGCGCCGACGAGCTCTTTGGCGGCTACGCCTACTACGAGGACACGGTTCCGGTCCGCAAGTACAAAAAGATGGTGCCGCTGCCCATCCGTCGCGCGCTCGGTAACCTGGCGCTGCATATGCCGTACTTCAAGGGACATAACTTCCTGGTCAAGGGTGCCGAGATCCCCGAGAAGTCGTTCCTGGGACAGGCTCTGGTATGGCCGGAGCGCGAGGTCGACGGCGTGCTCAAGCCCGAGTACAACACCGGCGACGGCGCCTTTGAGCTCGCTGCACCCATCTACGCACGCGTGAAGGGCCAGCCCGAGCTGGTCAAGAAGCAGTACCTGGACATGAACATGTGGCTCCCGGGCGACATTCTGCTCAAGGCCGACAAGATGTGCATGGCGCACTCGCTGGAGCTGCGCGTGCCCTTCCTGGACCGTAAAGTCATGGAGTTCGCCGAGCACATTCCCGACCGCTACCGCATCAACGAGAACGGCAACAAACAGGTACTCCGCCACGCTGCCAACAAGTCGCTGCCCGATGAGTGGGCCACCCGTCCCAAGGTGGGCTTTCCGGTGCCGATTGTCTACTGGCTGCGCGAGCAAAAGTGGTACGACTATGTCAAGGAGTACTTCACCGCGCCGTGGGCAAGCGAGTTCTTCGATACCGACGAGCTCATGCACTTGCTCGATTTGCACTTTGCGGGCAAGGGCGATTTCCAGCGCAAGATCTATACGCCGCTCGTGTTCCTGGTGTGGTACAAGCGCTTCTTTATCGACGAGGACCAGCCCGCTGTTCAGGCTGCCTAGCCTCGGCTTACGAACGCCTGCGCGTAACGGCTCCTCCGGGAGCCGTTTTTGCGTGGGTGCGTTTCAGTTACTATAAAAACCGTCCCTGCCAAATGGCTGAGAAAGGTGAAAGATGCACCATTCGGATTCCGCGACCGTGACCACGGTCGATACGCTTGCCAAGCTTCTCGATGTGTGCGGCGAGCTGCGCGCATCGGAGCAGGTTGACGAGCGTGCCGTGACCGGCTGCTCGTTTGATTCGCGCGCGGTCTCGGCAGGTGACGTGTTCTTTTGCAAAGGCGCTGCCTTTAAGCCCGCGTTTTTGAGCATGGCGCTCGATGCGGGCGCCGTCGCATTTGTGTGCGAGGAGTCGCTGGTCGAGTCTCTGGAACCGCTGGCGCAGGAGAGCGGTGCTGCGATGCTGGTTGTTGATAGCGTTCGCACGGCCATGGCCCTGTTGCCGCCGGAGGTCTACGACCGTCCCGACCACGACGTCAAGATCGTGGGCATCACCGGTACCAAGGGAAAGACCACTGCCGCTTTTATGCTCCAGTCGATTATCAAGGCGGCGGGCGAGTCCTGCGGCATGATCGGCTCGGTGAGTACCGACGATGGCATCGAGTGCTATGAGAGCACCAATACTACGCCCGAGGCCCCCGAGGTCTGGCGCCATATCGCCAACTGCCGCACGTCCGGTCGCCAGTCCATGGTCATGGAGGTCTCGAGCCAGGCGCTCAAGTACCAACGCGTCGAGAATCTGCCGTTTGACGTGGCGTGCTTCCTCAACATCGGCCGCGACCACATCTCGCCGATCGAACACCCCACGTTTGAGGATTATTTTGAGAGCAAGCTCAGGATCTTTGATCAGGCTAAGACCGCCGTAGTGAATCTGGGCACCGATGAAGTCGAACGCGTGCTGGAGGCCGCGTCGACGGCCGAGCGCTTGGTGACCGTTGGCGTCGAACATCCCGAGGCGAGCCTGTGGGCAAGCGATGTCCGCATGGTCGGCTTTAGCATCGAGTTTAACCTGCATGGCATGAGCGCCGACGAGCCCGAGGCGGGGGAGAAGGTCCTGCTGGGTATCGCGGGAGACTTTAACGTGGAGAACGCGCTGGTCGCTATCGCCGCCGCGCGCGAGATCGGCATCGGTATCGAGGCTATCAAGAAGGGCCTCTCCAAACTGCGTGTGCCGGGCCGTATGGAGGTCGTGGAGTCGAAGGACGGCCGCGTGATCTGCGTCGTTGACTATGCGCACAACCAGCTTTCGTTCCGATCGCTTTTCTCGTCGGTTAAGCGCGCGTTTCCCACTAGTCCAGTCATTGCAGTGTTTGGCGCTGCCGGCGGCAAGGCGCAGGAGCGCCGCGAGCAGCTTCCGCGCGAGGCCGCACCATATTCCGACCTGATGATCTTTACCAACGAGGACCCGGCTCACGAGGACCCGATGAAGGTCTGTCGCGAGCTTGCCGAACATGTTCCCGACGATACGCCGAACAAGATCATTCTCGATCGCGAAGCCGCTGTGCATGCGGCGTTCAAGGCGGCGCGCGAGGAGTACGTCAACGCCGATGCTCCCACCATTGTCTTGCTGCTGGCAAAGGGTGACGAGGAGCTCATGCACGTGGGCGACGAGTTCGTGCCCATCGAGAGCGACCTTTCGTTGGCCAATCGCCTGATCGATGTTACCCAGTTTGACTAATGAACCATGATGGCGGCGGCGCCCTGAGTGCGCTGTCGCCATAAGCGTGTTCCCTCAATCAAAACATGCCGTCCAAGTCCAAACCCTTCTACGTAAACGGAGTAACCATGTCCCACAACACCCTGCCGACCGTTGCCGAGCTTTCGGGCGAGATGCGCGAGCGCTTGGCCAAGGTCAAGTACGTCTTTACCGACCTGGACGCCACCATGCTCGCACCCGGCTCGTGCGTGCTGCGCGACAACGACGGCAACCCCTCGACCAAACTCGTCGAGGCCGTCGTGGCGCTCGCTCGCGCTGGTATTCAGGTGGTTCCCACCTCGGGCCGCAACCGCACCATGATCCACGAGGATGCGCGCGTGCTCGGCCTCAATTCCTACATCGGCGAGATGGGTGGCCTGGTCATGTACGACCTCAAGGCCAACGATTGGGAGTATCTGACCGGCGATATGCCCTACGACCCTTCTTGCGGCCTCACGCCGCACCAGGTGATCGAGCAGACCGGCGTGTGCGAGAAGATTCTCGTCCGCTGGCCGCACAAGATCGAGTATCACAACGACATGTCGACCGGCTACAAGTACCGCGAGGTCACCGTCGGCATGCGCGGCGATGTGCCCGACGATGAGGTCCAGGCCATCCTGGACGAGGCCGGCTGCGGCCTGGTCTGGGCCTGTAACGGTCACCTGACGCATCTGTCCAAGCCGACGACGCTCGAGCTCGAGCGCGTCGAGGATGGCCGCGCGTTTAACATCAATCCCGCCGGCCTCAACAAGGGCGTCGCCATTGCGCGCTTCTGCGAGCACCTGGGGATCGAGCGCGAAGAGACGCTCGCGCTCGGCGACTCCGAGTCCGACTTCTACATGGCCGATCACGTGGGCACGTTCTGCCTGGTCGAGAATGGCCTGACCAGCGCCGGCGCGCCCGAGTTCCTGGCTGCTTGCGAGAACGCTTTCGTTACGCGTGGCAAAATTGTCGACGGTTGGGCGGCGACGGCAGAGCTGCTGGTCGCGGCGCGTTCGTAGCGCGCCGCCACCGCACTTGGACATGTCTTTTCGAGAGAGACTGGTGAGGTAATGTCCGATATCGAGAATCCGGCAGGCGACACGCGCCCGATAGGCGTGTTCGATTCTGGTTTGGGCGGTCTGACGGTTGCGCGCGCCATCGCGACGGCGCTGCCGCACGAGTCCGTCTACTACTTTGGTGACACCAAGCGCTGCCCCTACGGCACCCGCACCGAGGATGAGGTGCGCTCGTTTGCGTTGCAGGCGGGTCGTTGGCTGTCGAAGCACGACGTCAAGATTATGGTCATCGCCTGCAACACGGCAACGGCCGCGGCGTTGCGTCTGGCCCAGCAGGTGCTCGACGTTCCCGTGATCGGTGTGATCGCACCGGGCGCACGCGCGGCAATCAACAGCACCCGCACGCGCCGGGTGGGCGTGCTCGCCACCAACCTCACCATTCGCTCGGGCGCCTACACGCGCGCCATTCAGGACCTGGATGCCGGCGTCGATGTATACGGCTGTCCTGCCTCGAGCTTTGTCGAGGTTGTCGAACACGAGCTCGCCTCGGGTGCACATCTGCAGGAACAGTGGCTTGAGAACGAGGACATCTTCGATACGCCTGCCGTGCGTGCGCTGGTGGGTGCCACGGTTGAGCCGCTGCGCGGCCACGGTATCGATACTGTGGTACTCGGCTGCACGCATTTTCCGCTGCTCGTGGGGCCTATTCGCCATACGCTGGGTCCCGGAGTGCGCGTGGTGAGCTCCGCCGAGGAGACCACGCGCGAGCTGACCGATATCCTCACGCGCCGCGAGCAGCTGGCGGGCGACGCAGCCGAGCCGCAGCATCGCTTTGCGACGACGGCCGATAACATTGCCGAGTTTGCGGTGGCGGGCAGCTTTATCTTTGGTCAGCCGCTCAAGAGCATCGAACATATCGATATCGATGAGCTGAAATAGATGTAAGGTCACCGACCAAAGGCTCACGTTCACCTTTTGCCGAAAGGATATTTCTATGGAGTACATGCAGGTCAACCGCGCCAACGGCCGCGCCGCCGATGAGCTGCGCCCCATCAAGCTTACTCGCGGCGTCATGAAGCACGCCCACGGTTCGTGCCTGGCCGAGTTTGGTGATACGCGCGTGCTGTGCGCTGCCACCATCGAGGAGGGCGTGCCGGGCTGGCGCAAGGGCGCCAAGGCCGGTTGGGTAACGGCGGAGTACGCCATGCTGCCGGCATCGACCGGCAAGCGCTGCAAGCGCGAGCACGCCAACCGCAAAGGCCGCTCCATGGAGATCGAGCGCCTCATTGGTCGCAGCCTGCGTACCGTCGTCAACATGAAAGCACTCGGCGAGTACACCGTCACCGTCGACTGCGACGTGATCCAGGCCGATGGCGGTACGCGTACGGCGAGCATTACCGGCGCCTGGGTGGCGCTGCACGACGCCCTCGCCATGTGGGTCGAGGCAGGCAAGATCGAGCGCATCCCGCTTACCGGCCAGGTGGCTGCCATCTCCATGGGCGTTGTCGACGGCAATACGCTGCTTGACCTCGATTATTCCGAGGACAGCCATGCCGAAGTCGACATGAACCTCGTCGCCACCGACACCGGTGAGATGATCGAGCTCCAGGGCACCGGCGAGCAGGCGCCCTTCGACCGCAAACGCCTCAACGCCCTGCTCGACCTGGGCGACAAGGGTATCGCCGAGCTCATCGAGCTTCAACGCCAAGCCCTCGCCTAACCTGCCAAAAAGGGACAGGTTTATTTTGGTAGGTTTTATCTGCGGAGACGTCTAGACACAAGACTGCCGTTGATTGAGAGGGGAGAGGTAGGGGCCCTCGTCGTCCTCGGCGCGGCATTGCTATAGAGACAAGGAGACCACTCATGGCACTTGAGAAGATCGACATCGACACCCTCGATCCGGCGGCGACTATCGTCGTGGCAACCGGCAACGCCCATAAGCTCACCGAGATCGAGGCCATTTTGGGCAAGGTCATGCCCGAGGTGCGCTTTGTGGCGCTCGGCCAGCTAGGTGATTTTGAGGACCCCGAGGAAAACGGCACGACGTTTTTGGAGAACGCCATCATCAAGGCGCAGGCTGCCGTCGAAGAGACGGGGCTCATGGCCATTGCCGATGATTCGGGCCTGGTCGTCGACGCGCTGGACGGCGAGCCGGGTGTGTATAGCGCGCGCTACGCGGGCGTGCACGGCGACGATGCCGCCAACAATGCCAAGCTGCTCGTGAATCTGGAGGGCGTGGCCGACGAGGACCGCACTGCGCGCTTTATGAGCGTCGTCGCGCTCATCGACACGGACGGTTTGGTCACCTATGGCGAGGGCGCCTGCGAGGGCGTTATCGCGCACGAGGGCCGCGGCGATCACGGCTTTGGCTACGACCCGCTGTTCCTGCCGGTCGACACGCCGGGCAAGACCATGGCCGAGCTGACGGCGGACGAGAAGAACGCCATCAGTCATCGATTCCATGCGCTCGAGCACCTGTCTGCCAAACTGACGGGCGAGGAGTAGACCGTGCGTGCGGTGGTGCAGCGCGTGCTCAATGCTGGCGTGACAGTCGACGGCGAGTGCGTGGGCAAAATTGGGCGCGGCTATCTGGTGCTGCTGGGCGTGGGCCATGGCGACACGCGCGCCGAGGCCGATAAGCTGTGGGTCAAGCTCCGGGGCTTGCGCATTAACGAGGACGAGAACGGTAAGACCAACCTGGCACTTGCCGATGTCGACGGCGAGGTTCTCGTGGTGTCGCAGTTCACGCTGTTCGCCGATTGCCGTCACGGCCGCCGCCCATCGTTTACGGATGCCGGCGCCCCCGATGTCGCCAACGAGCTCTACGAGTACTTCCTGACGCTCGTTCGTCAAGATGTCGAACACGTGGCGCACGGCATCTTTGGCGCCGATATGAAAGTCGACTTGGTCAACGACGGCCCATTCACCATCGTTCTGGACACAGACAACCTTTAGGTTACGCGGTTTTACCAAACCGCATAACAACTGGTCATGCGAGGTCGTCGTCTGGTACGTATTTGGGATGGGGCTTATTTAGCTACTTGCGTATGGCGACAGCAGGGTGCTATAGTATTAGAGTTTTGTCTATCTTAGGGGTATTATCCCCTTTTTGAATTGCACCTTCTGGAGGCCCTGTTCATGGAAGAGATGGAAGTCAATCACGTCGACGACATCCACGAGAAGCTGACCGATATGGTGGGCGATCGCGTCAAGGTGAAGGCCAACATGGGCCGCACCCGCGTCGTCGAGCGCATGGGCACCATCAAGAGTGTTCACCCCGCCGTCTTTATCGTCGAGGTTGACGAGCGCCGTGGCCGCAAGTCGCGCCAGTCCTACCAGTATATCGATGTCCTCACCGGCCAGGTCGAGCTGTTCGACCCCGAGAGCGGCGAGCACATCTTTACCCCGCTCGGCAATCAGCTCGAGGAGCACTAACGGTGACCGATTGGTCCCTGACCCTTTCTGCGCCGGCAAAGATCAACCTCTACCTGGGGGTTCATACCGAGCGTGACGACCGCGGCTACCACAAGGTCGATTCCCTGATGGCAGCCGTCGGTCTTGCCGATATCGTGACGGTCGCCCCGGCGCAGGAGCTGACCGTCCAGACGGTTCCGGCATCCGACTTTCCCATGCAAAAGAATACGGCGTATCGTGCGGCGGCCGCTATGGCCGAGCGTTATGGTCGGGAGGCCAACGTTTGCGTGACGATCGAGAAGCACATTCCGCTGTGTGCTGGTCTGGGCGGTCCCTCGACGGATGCCGCGGCGGTCATTGTCGCCTTAGCGGAGCTTTGGGGCGTCGATCGCGGCGATCCTGCGCTGGATGACATCGCGCGCGGTATTGGCGCCGATGTGCCGTTCTTTTTGCATGCGAGCCCCGCATTCTATGTGGGCGGGGGAGACGTGCTGGCAACCGAGTATCCCGCGCTGCCCGCAACGCCCGTTGTGCTGGTCAAGCCGCGCGAGGCGAGCGTTTCAACAATTGAGGCCTATCGACGTTTTGATGAGAACCCGGTACCGGCAGACAGGCCTGGCGCAATCGCTTCGGCCCTGCGCGCTGGGGATGCCGAGACGACATACACGCTCATCCACAACAATTTGGGCGTCATTTCTGCGCAAATGGAGCCTCAAATCCAAACGGTTCTCGATTGGTTGCGTGCGCAGGACGGCACTGTTGCCGTGGATGTGTGTGGGTCGGGCGCTTGCTCGTTTGCCATTTGCGACACCGCAGCCACGGCATCCAATCTCGCGGCATCCGCTCAGCAAAATGGCTGGTGGGCCTGCGCAACGGAGCTGATTTCCGACACGGTTCGCATCGAAGTGCCAAAGAAGTAAAAATTTTTCTAGCACATGGCGGAAATCTTTGTTACTATAGTCGAGCTAACGGGTTGTGGCTCAGTTTGGTAGAGCACTGCGTTCGGGACGCAGGGGTCGCTGGTTCAAATCCAGTCAACCCGACCAGAGCATGAGGAGGGACCGCTTCTTGCGGTCCCTTTTTTTAGCTATTGTTGCTCTTGTTGTGATTCCAAGCTGCATGCAGGCCCGCTGCGGTATAATCCATCGAGCTTGTTTGCATTGATTCCGGGAGGAAAGTACATGTTCCCTAAAGGCTTTGAGTGGGTAGTTATCCTTATTGTCGCCCTGTTGATTTTTGGGCCTAAGAACCTGCCGAAGCTCGGCAAGTCGCTTGGCTCTACCGTCAAGAACATCCGTGAGGGCATGGAAGGCGACAAGGGCGAGTCCAAGCAGGCCGAGGACGTTGTGGTCGAGGAGTCCGAGGAGGACAAGGAGATCGCTGACCTCGAGGCCAAGCTCGCTGCTGCCAAGAAAAAGAAGGCAGAGGACGGCGACGCGGACGCAGAGTAGTCCCATCCCTTTGGGGTGAGCACCTGACCGGCTTGCCCGCAGGCTAGCCGGTCTTTTTCGTTTTGTTGACAGTTGATCGTTACATCATAGTTGGGGAGATATCCGTATGGACGCAAGCCAGATCGTACTGACCGCTGAGGGCCGCCAGAAGCTCGTCGAGGAGCTCGCTTGGCGTGAGGGCGATTACGCCAAGGAGATCGTCGAGGACATCAAGGAAGCCCGCGCGTTCGGTGACCTTTCGGAGAACTCCGAGTACGATGCCGCTAAGGACAAGCAGGCCCAGAACGCCGCTCGTATCGCCGAGATTCAGGCTATTCTCGCCAACGCCCAGGTTGCTGCCACCACGGGTGATTTGACCGTCTCCATCGGTTCCACCGTTTCGTTGATTGATCCCAACGGTGAGGTCATGGAAGTCACGCTCGTCGGTACCACCGAGACCAACTCGCTCGAGCACAAGATCTCCAACGAGTCTCCGGTCGGCCACGCCATCATCGGTCACGGTGAGGGCGACTCCGTCGAGGTCGTTACGCCTTCTGGCAAGACCCGCGTCTACACCATCGCCAAGATTGCACGCTAGACCACGGTCCCGCGTAAAGGTATGTTTTCGCTCCCTGGGACCGAATCCTGGGGAGCGTTTTAGTTTGAGGAGCTAACTTATGGCAGAGAACCAGAACGTCGCCGATCAGGCATCGACGCTCAACGACGAGCGCGCCACCCGTCTGGCCAAGCGCGCCTCCCTGTTCGAGGCGGGCCAGAATCCGTACCCCGAGCACTCCGAGATCGAGGACTACGTTGCCGACATCGAGGCTAAGTATGCCGAGCTTGCCGATGGCGAGGACACCGAGGACGTCGTGAAGATCGGCGGCCGCGTGGTTGCCAAGCGCGGTCAGGGCAAGATCATGTTCATCGTCGTCCGCGACGCGACTGGCGAGATTCAGCTGTTCTGCCGTATTAACGACATGGACGAGGCGGCCTGGAGCACGCTTAAGGCCCTCGACTTGGGCGATATCCTGGGCGTGACCGGCGTGGTCGTGCGCACCAAGCGCGGCCAGCTTTCCGTCGCCCCCAAGAGCGCGACCCTGCTCTCCAAGGCCGTTCGCCCGCTTCCCGAGAAGTTCCACGGCCTCTCGGACAAGGAGACCCGTTATCGTCAGCGTTACGTCGACCTCATTGCCAACGATGATGTTCGCGAGACCTTCCGCAAGCGCTCGCAGATCCTCTCCACCTTCCGTCGCTTTATGGAGTCCGACGGCTACATGGAGGTCGAGACCCCCATCCTGCAGACCATCCAGGGTGGCGCTACGGCCAAGCCGTTCATCACGCACTTCAACGCTCTCGATCAAGAATGCTACCTGCGCATCGCTACCGAGCTGCACCTCAAGCGCTGCATCGTCGGCGGTTTTGAGCGCGTCTTCGAGATCGGCCGCATCTTCCGTAACGAGGGTATGGACCTCACCCACAACCCCGAGTTCACCACGATGGAGGCCTACCGTGCCTTCTCCGATCTCGAGGGCATGAAGGCGCTCGCCCAGGGCGTCATCAAGGCTGCCAACAAGGCCATCGGCAACCCCGAGGTCATCGAGTATCAGGGCCAGACTATCGATCTTTCCGGTGAGTGGGCAAGCCGTCCCATGACTGATATTGTCTCTGACGTGCTCGGCAAGAAGGTCACCATCGACACGCCCGCCGAGGAGCTTGCTGCCGCCGCGCGCGAGAAGGGCCTGGAGATCAAGCCCGAGTGGACTGCCGGCAAGATCATCGCCGAGATTTACGATGAGCTGGGCGAGGACACCATCGTCAACCCGACCTTCGTGTGCGATTACCCCATCGAGGTCAGCCCGCTCGCCAAGCGTTTTGAGGACGACCCGCGTCTGACCCACCGCTTTGAGCTGGTCATCGCCGGCCACGAGTACGCCAACGCATTCTCCGAGCTCAACGACCCGGTCGACCAGGCCGAGCGCTTTGCTGCCCAGATGGCCGAGAAGGCCGGCGGCGACGATGAGGCCATGGAGTATGACGAGGACTACGTGCGCGCCCTCGAGTACGGTATGCCTCCCGCGGGCGGCATTGGCATTGGTATCGACCGCGTGGTCATGCTGCTCACCAACCAGGCTTCTATCCGCGACGTCCTGCTGTTCCCGCACATGAAGCCCGAGAAGGGTTTCCAGTCCGGTGCCGCTGCCGCCAAGGCTGCAGAAGCCGGCAACGCCGCGAGCCCGTTCGTTACGTCGCTTAAGCCCACGCTCGATTACTCCAAGATCGCCGTTGAGCCGCTGTTCGAGGAGTTCGTCGACTTCGATACCTTCTCCAAGAGCGATTTCCGCGCGGTGAAGGTCAAGGCATGCGAGGCCGTCAAGAAGTCCAAGAAGCTGCTGAACTTTACGCTCGACGACGGTACCGGTACCGACCGCACCATCCTTTCCGGCATCCATGGCTACTATGAGCCCGAGGACCTGGTCGGCAAGACCCTGCTTGCCATTACCAATCTGCCTCCGCGCAAGATGATGGGCATCCCCAGCTGTGGTATGTTGATCAGCGCTATCCACGAGGAGGAGGGCGAGGAGCGCCTCAACCTGATTCAGCTCGACGCTTCCATCCCCGCCGGCGCAAAGATGTACTAACTAGTTACGCGGTTCTACGAACCGCGTAACGGCTCGACGCTGCGCGGGCCGCATTTGGACAATCTGACGTTCAACTTCAAGGGCGCGACCAGAAGGTCAGCGCCCTTTCGTTTCACGTCACCTTGTCTCAAATGCGGCCCGCTCGCTGACGTTGCCAATACATCGGCGTTGCCTTGGCCGTCAATAGTCATTGGGGACGTTCTTAAACGACTACCCAACGGCTATTGATCACATGGCTCGCATGGCAGCCGTCTCTTTTATGTTTCCTTTAGCCGTCGCTGCCTAGGATGGGGGTTAGTCGATGGGAAGGGAGCACCGGGATGGACGATGCGAGCGAGCGTGCGATCGAAGAGGACATGCTCGATCAGTTCAACTACTTTGATGATGAGGACGAGGAATTGATTGACCGTCGCGAGCCGGCGTCGCTCGATGCTTTCGACCTTGTTGATGAAGAGCCCGACGAGGACGAGGTCGAATCGACGGAACCCCCACAGCCTTCGCACCATGATTCGTTGCTCTCAAGAGTCCCCATGCACCACGGCGTTCGTGCCGGCGCGCTCCATATGAAAACTGACTGGCACCAGATCGTGACGGCAGGCGATGAGCTTGCCGTCGATGCGCCGCTCACTGATAAGTCATCCATCATCTGCCGCACCGGCATGCTTATGCTGGCAAGCGGAACAGGTGCCTGGCGCGTGCGCGATACCATGAATCGTGTTGCCGCCGTGCTCGGCGTCACGATTCACGTCGACCTGAGTCTTCTGTCGTTTGAGTGTACTTGTATTGAAGATGGTCACTGCTTTAACGAAGTCGTCAGCTTGCCCACAACGGGCGTCAATACCCATCGCATTTGGATGATGGAGAGCTTCCTAAAGGAAATCGAGACATATGGCCGTCGTTTTACGGTGCATGAGTATCACGAGATGCTCAAGACCGTTGAGAGTTCAAAACCTGATTACACTCCCTGGCAACAGGGCCTTGCGGCGGCCTGTGCTTGCGGCGCCTTCGTCTTTTTGCTCGGCGGCGGCCCTATCGAGATGGCCTGTGCATTTGTGGGCGCTGGTGTCGGCAACTTTGCTCGCTCCCATATTCTTAAGCAGGGCCTTGGCCAGTTTAGCGCGCTGACGATCGGCGTTGCACTCGCTTGCGTCTCGTATCTGCTGGCATTGCTCGGTCTTGGCCAGGTCATACCGGGGACAATGTCGCACCAAGAAGGCTATATCGGCGCTATGCTCTTTGTGATCCCCGGCTTTCCTCTCATTACGGCAGGTCTCGACATCGCTAAGCTCGACATGCGAAGCGGCATTGAGCGTCTTTCGTATGCTGTGTCGATTATTGTGATGGCGACGCTCGTAGGTTGGATGGTTGCCGAGTGTGTTGGCCTGGCGCCGGACGACTTTGCGCCGCTCGGCCTTTCGCCGCTTGCCCTTACGCTCTTGCGCGTGGTAATGAGCTTCGTTGGCGTATTCGGCTTCTCAGTGATGTTCAACAGCCCGGTAAAGATGGCCACGGCAGCTGGGCTGATCGGCGCCGTGTCCAATACCCTTCGTCTGACCCTTGTCGATGGGCCGACGATGCTTCCCTTCCTGGGCCTCAGCGCGGGAATGCCTCCCGAGGCGGCTGCATTTATCGGGGCGCTCGTATCGGGTTTGCTGGCAAGCCTGGCAGAAATCAGGCTCACCTACCCACGTATCGCCCTCACGGTGCCATCGATTGTCATTATGGTGCCGGGCTTGTATCTGTATCGCTCGATGTATTACATGTGCACCTTCGACACGATCAATATGCTCGGCTGGTTTGTGCGTGCAGTGCTCATCGTGGCGTTTTTGCCCGTTGGCCTGGGTGTGGCGCGTACGCTCACCGACCCTCGCTGGCGCCACACCAGCTAATTGGTGCAAGGGGGACAGGTTACTTTGCACCAAATGAGTTGCGGTGAAATAGGGACTGAATTGCTGCTTAAAGGGTCAAAACAGTCCGTATTCCACCGCAACTTATGGGGTCGGGGGATTATTGGTGCCCTGCATCTTCATAAACTCAACGCTTACGAAGCGCGGGGTTTTCGTGCTAGGCTGGTTCCACCACATAAGTAGTCGCAGACGCACGTATCACGGGCGGGCGAGATGAAGTCCCAACAGCTCCATCTTGCCCGCCCGTTTTTGTTGCGTGGTGCCGCGGCACAACACAGAGAGGAATCTGCCCTTTATGCCTATCAACAAACGAGAGAGCCTGCTGTTCACCTTTATCATGTGCTTTTGCATGGTGCTCTGGATGAGCATCTACAACGTTGCTCTGCAGCGTGGGGTCATCAACGGCGAGGTTGTTGCCGCCGCGTGGCTCGGCTTCCCCGTTGCCTACGTTTTTGCCATGTGCTGCGACTGGTTCGTCGCCAGCCCGCTCGCCAAGGGTTTCGCTTTTAAATTCCTGGTCACGCCGGGCAAGAGCTCTCCTCTTGCCATGACGCTCGCCGTTAGCTCCTGCATGGTCGTTCCCATGGTCATCATCATGTCGCTCTACGGTGCGTGCGAAGGCCTGTTCCATATGCCCGGCGGCCCGCTTGCCAATTTGCAGGCGCTGCCGATGATGTGGTTCGTCAACATTCCGCGCAACTTTATCATGGCCCTGCCCTGGAACCTGCTGGTGGCCGGTCCGGTTGCTCGCTTTGTCTTCCGCCGCGCCTTTCCCATGGGAACCGTCTTCGAAGAGCAGCATATGGAGCTCGTGCGCATGCCGGGTGCTCCCGCTGCCGATGCTGTCAATGACGTTGCCGAGGACATGGGTGTCGAGCCCGCCTGCTAGACAGCAGCTCAAAACCAAACCGCCAAACGGACCCGAGCAATTCCTTTTTTGTAGACGTTGTCGCGCGGCTACGGGCGGGAAAGGTCCCAACGGTTAACATATACTCCATATGGGTAAAGAGACCAAAGCGCTGCCGCGGGGCGGCGCTTTGCGTTTGAAAAAACTAGCTCGTCTAAGAGGAACTAGCATGTTAGACCGTTTTACCGATCGCGCGCGCAAGGTCATGTCCATGGCCAAGCAAGAGGCGCTCGATCTACACTCAAATAAGGTGGGCACCGAGCACCTGCTGCTCGCGCTTGCCAAGGAGGACGAGGGTATCGCTGCCGAGGCGCTGCGCTCGCTTGATATCTCCTACGACGACATCATGGACACCCTCAAGGAGGTCCAGACCACGGTTCCCGAGCCCAGTGAGGAGACCGAGGCTGCCAAGCTTGCCTTTACGCCGCTCGTCATTAGCGTGATGGAGCGCTCCTTCCGCGTGGCGCGTGAGAACAACCAGACGTATGTGTCGACCGAGCACCTGCTCATCGGCATCGTCGAAGAGGGCAACGGCATGGCCATGGATATCCTCATGCGCCTAGGTGTGTCGTCTGCTTCTATCAAAA
This sequence comes from Collinsella sp. CLA-AA-H302, assembly GCF_040093305.1. NCBI lineage: Bacteria > Bacillati > Actinomycetota > Coriobacteriia > Coriobacteriales > Coriobacteriaceae > Collinsella > Collinsella sp. CLA-AA-H302. The sequence goes on along the minus strand of NZ_JBBNJW010000004.1, from coordinate 189,201 downwards.
AGGCCATCGAAAAGCTTACTGCCAAGGATCAGGACAAGAAGCGTCCGCTCGCCGGAGCCGGCGCCGGTCGTCCCGGTGCAGGCCTGCCGTTCTTTAGCGGCTCGGATGCCTCTCAGCAAAAGGGGAGTGGCACCGATACGCTCAAGCAGTTCGCTACCAACCTCACGCAAAAGGCGCGCGACGGCGAGCTCGATCCCGTGATCGGTCGCGAAAAGGAAGTCCAGCGCATGATGGAGATCCTTTCGCGCCGCACCAAGAACAACCCGCTTATCCTGGGTGACCCCGGTGTGGGCAAGACGGCCATCGTCGAGGGCCTGGCGCAGCAGATCGCTGCCGGCAATGTGCCCGAAAACCTCATGAACCAGAATATCTGGACGCTCGATCTGCCGGGTCTTGTCGCGGGCGCCAAGTATCGCGGTGAGTTTGAGGAGCGCCTCAAGAACGTGATCCAGGAGGCAACCGAAGCCGACGACGTCATCTTGTTTATCGACGAGATGCACACCATCATCGGCGCGGGTTCTGCCGAGGGTTCTATCGATGCGAGCTCCATGCTCAAGCCGGTGCTTGCGCGCGGCGCTTTCCAGATTATCGGTGCCACCACGGCCGAGGAGTTCCGCAAGTACCTCACCAAGGACCCGGCTTTCGAGCGCCGCTTCCAGACGATCGATGTCGAGGAGCCGAGTGTCGAGGACACGGTCAAAATCCTGACCGCGCTCAAGCCGCGCTACGAGGAACACCATCACGTACGCTACACGCAGGGTGCCATCGAAGCTGCCGCGAACTTGTCCAACCGCTATATCCAGGATCGCTTCCTGCCCGATAAGGCCATCGACCTCATTGACGAGGCCGGCGCCCGCGCCCGCATCGCCGCCAACCGCGCGCCCGAGCCGGTGCGCGAGGCCGAGCATCGCGTGGAGGAGCTTAAGGCCGCCGCGCAGGAGGCCACCGAGAGCGACGACATGAACAAGGCCGCCGAGATCACCGAGCAGCAGAAGGCCGCCGAGATTGAGCTCGCCGAGGCCAAGGCTGCCTGGACGGCCGAGCTCGACGCTAGCCCGCTCACCATCGATGTCTCCCAGATCGCCGATATCGTGTCCGTGACTTCGGGCGTGCCGGTGTCCTCGCTTACCGAGAGCGAGAGCCGTCGCCTGCTGCAGGCCGAAAGCGTGCTCAAGACACGTATCATCGGTCAGGATGAGGCTGTCGAGGCAGTTGCCAAGGCCGTGCGCCGCAGCCGCTCGCCGCTCAAGGACCCGCGTCGCCCCGGCGGCAGCTTTATCTTCCTGGGCCCCACCGGCACGGGCAAGACCGAGCTCGCCAAGACGCTCGCCGAGTACCTCTTTGGCAGCAAGGACGCGCTCATCAGTTTCGATATGTCAGAGTTTGGCAGTGAGTTCGAGGTCTCCAAGCTCATCGGTAGTCCTCCGGGCTATGTGGGCCACGACGAGGGCGGCCAGCTCACCAAGGCTGTTCGCCGTCATCCGTACTCGGTCGTGCTGTTCGACGAGATCGAGAAGGCGCATCCCGACATCTTCAATATCCTGCTGCAGGTGCTGGAGGAGGGTCGCCTGACCGATAGTCAGGGCAAGACGGTCGACTTCCGCAATACGGTGATCATCATGACGTCAAACGTGGGCGCCCGCGAGATCGCGCAGGATGCGAGCGTTGGCTTTGGTACCACGGGCGAGCAGGGTCTTACCTCGAGCGAGATCCGCGGCCGTGCGATGGGCGAGCTCAAGCGCCTGTTCCGCCCCGAGCTGCTCAACCGTATCGACGACATCGTGGTGTTCCAGAAGCTTTCGGGCGAGAACCTGACCAAGATCGCGCACCTGCTGGTGGACGACCTACGTCAGCGTCTGATCGCCAACGGCATGAATATCAAGCTCACCGATTCGGCCTACGACAAGATCGTGGCGGAGGGTACCGACCTTACCAATGGCGCGCGTCCGTTGCGCCGTGCCATCCAAAAGCTCATCGAGGACCCGTTGTCCGAGGAGCTGCTGGCCGGCGAGTGGGGCGAGGGCGATACGGTCCTGTGCGACGTGGCCGACGGCAAGTTCGTCTTTAGCCACGGCACGGGCGAGATCCCGGCGCCGCGTCCGGCGGGCACGCTCGGTGGCGATACCGCCCCGGCGGCACCGCACACCGGCAACGCCGCGCCCGTGAGCGGCGGCGTGACCTCGGGCCCCGGCGGCATGATGCAAGCCGGCTCTGGCGCGCTGTAGGGCGTAACAAAACCTTGTGTCCACGAGGGCGTTCCAAAGGAGCGCCCTTTTTCTGTTGGAAAGGCCCCTTCGTTCAAAGTAGATCTCATTAAACATATCAATGGCGTATGCATAAACGTTCATCAAGCGTTGAAGTTGGTTGAAGGGTCCAACGTCCCTTCGGCGCGGACCGTCTAGCCTGCTTTATTTTAATAAAGTAGCGTTTCCCCGCCGTTAGCCGATGATGCAAGGGCGCTCGGCGTTTTCGACTGGTTTATGCACGCAAAGTCTGGGAATATACAAGTCGCATGTCTTACTGTCTAACCAGTTGCGCCAAGGAGGCACCATGGATTACAAGATTACCGGCTACGAGCCCGCCCGGCTGTTCCATTTCTTTGAGGAGGTCAGCGCGATCCCCCGTGGGTCTGGCAACGAGAAGGGCATCAGCGATTTCTTGGTTGCGTTTGCTAAGGAGCACGGCCTCGATGTGTACCAGGACGAGGTCTACAACGTCATCATTCGCAAGCCCGCTTCTGCCGGCGCCGAGAATGCCCCGACCGTGATGTTGCAGGGCCACATCGATATGGTGTGCGACAAGTTGGGCTCTGTTGAGCACGACTTTACGACCGACGGTATCGACCTGGTCGTCAAGGACGGCGTCCTCACCGCTAACGGCACCACCCTGGGCGCCGACAACGGTATCGCCGTCGCTCTGATGCTCACTGTTCTCGATGACGATTCGATCGTTCACCCCGCCCTCGAGTGCGTATTCACCACCGACGAGGAGACTGGCCTGGTCGGCGCCGAGACGCTCGACAAGTCCCAGATTAGCGCCCGCACCATGATTAACCTTGACTCCGAGGAAGAGGGCGTGGCCACCGTTAGCTGCGCCGGCGGCGTCGTCGTTACCTACACCTGCCCCATCGTGCGTGAGCACAAGACCGGCAGCACCCTCACGCTCGACATCTCCGGCCTGCTGGGCGGTCACTCCGGCAGCGATATCCACCTGGAGCGCGGCAACGGCAACCTCATCATGGCTCGCATCATCGACCGTCTGATGGTTGCCGGCGAGCCCGCCATCGTTAGCTTTAACGGCGGCACCAAGGACAACGCCATCAACCGTGAGTGCAAGGCTGTTCTGGTCTACGCCGACCACGCTGCCGCCGAGGCCGCGGCCCAGATCGCAAAGGGCATCATCGCCGACGTCACTGCCGAGCTCGAGGTCTTCGACCCCGGCTTTGCCTGCACCGTTGAGATTGCCGACGACGCCGAGGTCGAGGCCATGGACCAGAAGTCCGCGCTTGCCCTCATCCGCGCCCTGCGTCTTGCCCCTAACGGCGTGATCCGCCGCAACGTCGCCACCGACGGCTCCGTCGAGGTTTCCTCCAACATCGGTGTTGTTGCCACTTCTGACGACGAGGTCAAGATCATGCTGTCCCCGCGCTCCTCGATCACCTCGCTGCAGAACGAGTTCAAGGACCGCCTGCAGACGTTGGCCGATGTCCTGGGCTTCGACGCCAAGTTCGAGTTCGAGTATCCCGGCTGGAGCTATGCCGAGCATTCGCCGGTCCGCGACGTCTTTGTCGAGAGCTATCGCGAGCTCTTTGGCTCCGAGCTGCGCATCGAGTCCATTCACGCCGGCCTTGAGTGCGGCCTGTTTGCCGAGGCCCTGCACGGCCTGGACGCCATCGCCGTGGGTCCGACGCTCTCCGATGTCCACACCCCGGACGAGAGCATGGAGCTCGCTTCTGCCGAGCGCTTCTACGAGCTGCTCATCGACGTCCTCAAGCGCCTCGCTGCGTAAAGGTCGCGCTAGCAGCAGTCCGAGCCATGTGCTGGCGGATTGCAAATGACATTATCAGAGGGGGCATCCGAACTTTTGCGACGGGTGCCCCCTTTCTTCTTTTAAGAAATGTGAATTGATTGGCGCCTAGCCCATATCCGCCTTGATGAGGTCGAGGGTTCGCTGGCAGTTTTCGCGGACGGGGCCGAGCATATGCTCGCGCAGGTCCGCCATGCCGGGCAGGTCGGCGTATTCGTCCATGACCTCTTCCATGCAAATGGGTACCTCGTAGGCGAGGTCCATCATGGTCGCAAAGCAAAACTTCTCGGATAGCCCGGCATCGGTGAGCGCCGTCTCCAGAGCGGGGTCGCCCATACCGTGGTATCGGCGGATAGCACCTGGACCGATGCGCCCCACACGATTTTCGCCGCCAACGCTCATAGCAAGGCGTGCCCGACGTCGCATGCGCTCATACGCCAAGCCCGATGCGACATCGTACATGGGTGCGAGTGCCGCGTTTGTGCCTTTGCCTAGGATGAGCGAATAGTTTTTAGCGTGTGCGTCAGGCGCTCCGATAATGGCGTTATAGAACAACATATAGGTAAAAAGCACAAGATTCATGTGGTGGGGGACTGTGTTAATCAGTCGTTCTTGGATGTCTCGTGTAGTCGGTCCTCCGTCGGCGGTGTATTTCTGGCTTGGCAATACACCGAGCGCCTGGCAAAAGTCCTCCTGATGCAGCCTTTCGATACTTCCGCTGTTATTGTCCATTCTGTCGTACCGTTCAACGACGAGTGCGGCTTCGTCTTCAAATGTGCAATAGGAGACGTTGGCAGTTGGAATGCCAACACGCCGAGCCGTTTTCATGCAGACGAATTCGTTTAAGGCCTGATGTTTGAACCCAACGACACCATTTTTGAAGATATGGGTAGTGGGGGATGACCCTAGACATTCGTACCATTGGCCATCATGGCAAGCTAGTGCAAATTTGCCTTGGTTGCCGCCCAGGGACCAGCTTTCGTTGGAGCCCATCCATGTCTCTCTTTCGTCATCGCGAATTGCTTTAAGCTTGTGAGCGATTTGAGAATTGGAAAGCGGGCGGTATGCGGAGACCCTGCCACGGACGGCGTCTAATTGATCGGTTCGACAAAACTGAACGGCCCCCGCGCAGTCAAGACCGATATGGCACAAGAGGGCGACGGGGTTGTTGGATGCAACGTCATGCTCGGCGGCAATAGCGCGACGCTGCTCTTGACTGTCGGGCAAAAGGCCAAATAGGAACGGGCGGACGATGTTATGGCCATACGTGCGATTGGAAAGCGGCATTGTTAGCGATAGCGGTGCCCCGCGATAGGTTGGGGCGTATACAAAGCTGCAGAGTCCATGCTCGTCTTGCCGGAGAGTGCCTGCGATTTCGCCACAAATGAGGGTCGCAAGCTCCATCTCTGCCATTTATTTCACAACCTTACAGCCAAAGGAGAGGTCTGAAGTGTCGGAAAGGCCTTGCTCGGCTGCGATTTGGGCCAGCAAGGCACCATAGGAAGATGGCGTTCCTTGTCGGGCGGGTCGTCTGCCTACACTTGGCTTGGGCAGGGCATTCGAGTTCGCGATAGGGAGGTCCGCTATCGTCGTCGGATGTTTAAAGGGTGATGCGATTGGGTCGTTATCGCTTTGCACAAAGAGACTTATGCCGAGTGCGTTAAAGACGGTCAGTAACTTGTCGAGCCGAATGCCCGTGGCGTCGCCCAGCTCGAGCGATGCGAGCAGGCGCTCCGAAACACCGGCTTTTTTAGCGAGGGTCGCACGAGTGATCCCCTGTGCCTCGCGCGCTTGGCGCACGTAGATGCCAGCTTGACGCGGTGTGGTGATGGGAAGGGTATCCATGGCGATCTCCTAACGTGCAGACTTTTGCATATCAGTATGACATGCAAAAGTCTGCACGAAAAGGCATTATGCAAAACTCTGCATGAGGCCTTGTGCTGGCGTTGAGTTTTGAGCGATTGTGTTTGGCGTCACAGCGCCAAAATCCCCAGATGCTCAAGCAAGATCTTAAGCCCGATGAGAATGAGCACGACGCCGCCCACGATGGTGGCAGGCTTTTCGTAGCGCGCGCCAAAGGTATGGCCGATCGCCACGCCGGCGATGGAGAAGATAAAGGTTGTGATGCCTATAAGCGATACGGCGGGAACGATGTCGACCGAGAGCGCGGCAAACGAGATGCCTACGGCTAGGGCGTCGATTGAGGTGGCGATGGCGAGGATCAGGTACTCGCTCAGGTCAATCTTTTCGGCATCCTTGTCGTCGCCTTCATCCTCGTCCTCGGTAAAGGCTTCCCACAGCATCTTGCCGCCGATAAAGGCCAAAAGGATAAAGGCGATCCAATGGTCGATGGGTCCGATGATGGCCATGAATTGACTTCCGAGCGCCCATCCGATTACGGGCATGCCGGCCTGAAATCCGCCGAAGAACAGGCCGAGCACCACGGCGACTTTAAGGTTGATCTTTTTCATGCCGAGACCCTTGCAGATGGAAACGGCAAAAGCGTCCATCGAAAGGCCAACAGCGAGCAACACGAGCTCTGCGAGTCCCATAGTCTGGCTCCCTCTCTGCGGGCAGGCCCGCGTGTACCTCTTGGGGGAGTAACAAAAAAGACCCGTGGCGTACGCGTTGCGCGCACAGCCACGAGTCTCGTTCATTAAGGCAAGCCAGGCCGCATCGGCCAGTGTGTTGACTTACCGCGCCACCGGAGGCGAACCCGATCACGCGACTACTCCCTCATTTATGCGAATCCCGATGCTACCACATAAGCAGCTCATTTGGATTGGGGCTCTCAGCTGTGTTCGCTCATTCTGTAAGCATCGGATTTCGCGAGCGCCGCGGGGACAAACCGTGAGAGACTATTTAGCGTTTATGGAGCGTATACGATGGGAGCGATGCCTTGGATAAGAACGAGCTGCAAAAGCGTATGGAACAGGCTATTCGCCTGACGGCACCTGGTCAGCCGATCCGTACCGCCCTCGACATGATCATCGCCGGTCACCTGGGCGCCCTTATCTGCGTCGGCGACACTGAAAACGTGCTCGCTGCCGGTAACGACGGCTTCCCGCTCAACATTTCGTTCACCTCGAACCGTCTGTTCGAGCTCTCCAAGATGGACGGCGCCATCGTTATCGACGGCGACCTCACCCAGATCCTGCGCGCCAACTTCCACCTCAATCCCGATCCCTCGCTTGCCACGAGCGAGACGGGCATGCGTCACCGCACCGCCGCTCGCATGTCGGTGCTCACCGACGCCATCGTGATCTCGGTCTCGGCCCGTCGTGCCGTCGTCAACGTGTACGTTCACGGCAAGAGCTACGAGATCCAGCCCGTCACCACCATCATGAGCTCGGTCAACCAGCTCGTCGCCACGCTCCAGACCACCCGTCAGTCGCTCGATCGCTCCCTGCTGCGCCTGACGGCCCTCGAGCTCGACGACTACGTTACGCTCGCCGACATTACCGGTATTTTCTCGAGCTTCGAGATCATGCAGCAGGCAAAGACCGAGCTTAAGGATTGCATTGTCAAGCTGGGCAACCAGGGCAAGCTCGTGCAGATGCAGCTCGAGCAGCTCGCCGGCTCCAGCATGGATACCGAGTACGACCTGATGATTCGCGACTACGCGAGCGATTCCTCCGAGGCCAACGCCGAGAAGATCCGCGCCAACCTGAGCCGCATGACGCCCAAGGACCTGTCCGACCCGCAGCATGTGGCGGCGGTTCTGGGTTACGACGACCTGGACGAGGACTCCGTCATGACACCGCTGGGCCTGCGTACGCTTTCGCGTGTGTCCGTCGTGCGCGACGGCGTGGCCGAAAAGATTGTCGACGAGTACGGCTCGCTGCAGGAGCTCATGGATGACATCAGCGAAGATCCGGAGCGCCTGGGCGACTTTGGCGTTAACAACCCTGCCATTCTTGCGGACTCCCTGTACCGCATGAAGGGCACCAAACAGGGGAACGCATAATGGCGCCCGTATGCGCCGTGGTCGTTGCCGGTGGCAGCGGCCAGCGCTTTGGTAACCCCGGTGGCAAGCAGCTCGTCAATGTAGCGGGCCGTCCGCTTATGAGCTGGTCCATCCGCGCGTTCGATCGTAGCGATAAGGTCGGCCACATCGTGGTGGTGTGTCCTGCCGAGCGCCGTGCCGAGATGCGCCGCCTGGCCATCGACCCGTTTGACTATGACACGCCCATTAGCTTTGCCGATGCCGGCGAGACCCGCCAGGATTCCACCCGCGCAGGCGTGCACGCGGTGCCGGCGGGCTTTGAATACGTCGCCATTCACGATGGCGCTCGTCCGCTCATTACGACCGAGGCCATCGATCACGCTATCGACGTGCTCGTGAGCGACCGTGCCCTCGACGGTGTCGTGTGCGGCCAGCCTGCCATCGACACACTCAAGATCGTCGATGGCGACAACATCGTCGAGACGCCGCCGCGCGAGCTGTACTGGGCCGCGCAGACGCCGCAGATCTTTAGTGTCGACGCCATGAAACGCGCCCATGCCGCGGCGATTGCTGAGGGCTTTATCGGTACGGACGATTCGTCACTGGTCGAGCGCATGGGAGGACGCGTTCGCTGTGTCCAGAGCCCGCGCGATAACCTTAAGGTGACGGTGCCCGAGGACCTGCGTCCCGTAACCGCGATTCTGCTCGGTCGCATGGCCGAGGGAGAGGACCTTCCCCATGTTCAGTAACCTGCGCATTGGCCATGGCTACGACGTTCACCGTCTGGTGGAGGGGCGTCGATGTATCATCGGCGGGGTTGACATCCCCTACGAGCGCGGCCTGCTGGGCCACTCGGATGCCGATGTGCTTGCGCACGCCTTGGCCGACGCCATTCTGGGCGCCTGCCGCGGGGGAGACATTGGCAAACTGTTCCCCGACACCGATCCCGCCTACGAGGGTGCCGACTCGATGGTGCTGCTTGCCCGCGTGATGGACTATGCGCGTGAGCTGGGCTTTGAGTTTGTCGATGCCGACTGCACCATTGCCTGTCAGCAGCCTAAGATCACCCCGCACCGCGATGCCATGCGCGCCAACCTCGCCCATGCTCTGGGCGTTGACGTCGAAAACGTGGGCGTCGCCGCCACTACGACCGAAAAGCTCGGTTGGGAAGGCCAGGGCGAGGGAATCGGTGCCTGGGCCGTCTGCCTGCTACAAAAAACCGTTAAGGAGTAACGAATGCGTATCTACAACAGCGCTACCCATAAAAAGGAAGAGTTCCAGCCCATCGAGTCCGGCAAGGTCCGCATGTACGTGTGCGGCCCCACGGTCTACGACAACATCCACATCGGCAATGCCCGCACGTTCATCAGCTTTGACGTGATTCGTCGCTGGCTCATCGCGAGCGGCTACGAGGTCACGTTCGCCCAGAACCTCACCGATGTCGATGACAAGATCATCAAACGCGCCAACGAGCAGGGCCGCACGGCCGCCGAGGTCGCGACGGAGTTCTCCGACAAGTTCATCGGCATCATGCGTGCTGCCAACGTGCTCGATCCCGATGTGCGCCCCCGCGCCACCAAGGAGATCGGCCCCATGATCGCCATGATCAAGACGCTTGTCGAGCAGGGCCACGCTTACGCCGCCGATAACGGCGACGTGTACTTTGCCGTGCGCAGCGATCCCAACTATGGTCAGGTCTCGGGCCGCAACATCGACGACCTCATGGTTGGCGCGCGCATCGAGGAGAACGAGGACAAGAACGACCCGCTCGACTTTGCCCTGTGGAAGGCCGCTAAGCCCGGCGAACCCAGCTGGCCGAGCCCCTGGGGCGAAGGCCGTCCCGGTTGGCACACCGAGTGCGCCGCCATGGTGCACCGCTACCTGGGCACCCCGATCGACATCCACGGCGGCGGCTCCGACCTTGCCTTCCCGCATCACGAGAACGAGTGCGCCCAGGCCACCTGCGCCTGGCACCAGGGTTTCTCCAACACCTGGATGCACACGGGCATGCTGCTGGTAGACGGCGAGAAGATGTCCAAGTCGCTCGGAAACTTCTTTACGCTGGCCGAGGTGCTCGAACAGCACTCTGCCGCGGCCCTGCGCCTGCTGATGCTGCAGACGAGCTATCGCTCGCCGCTCGACTTTTCTTGGGAGCGCCTGGAGGGTGCCGAGAACTCGCTTACGCGTATCGCCGGTACGGTCGAGAACCTGCGCTGGGCCGCGAACCATGCGGCGGCCGATGCCGATGAGGCAGCATCTGAGGCGTTTGCCGCCAAGGCCGCCGAGACCCGTGCCGCCTTTAAGGAGTGCATGGACGACGACTTTAACACTGCCGGTGCCATGGGTGCTGTCTTTGGCTTTGTGACCGAGTGCAACCAGTACCTGGAGCAGGCGGGCGATGCTGCCGACAAAGCCGCCGCGCTTGCTGCCGCCGATACGCTGGTCGAGCTGCTCGACACATTTGGCGTCGAGCTTCCCGAGCCCAAGGTCGAGCTGCCGCTGGGCCTGCTGGGCGTTGCCGCCGGTTTGGTTGCCTACACGGGTGACGACGTGGACGAGGCCGCTGCCAAGATTCTCGAGGCTCGTGCCGAGGCCCGCGCCGCCAAGAACTGGGATCTGGCCGACGCCATCCGCGACCAGCTCAAGGACCTCGGGCTGACGATCGAGGATACCGCCGCCGGCACCCGTATTAAGACTCTCTAATCCCTGCGGGTTTCCCAAGCACCCGGCCGCCCGAGCCACGGCACCTTGCCTTTCAATCGTCGGGCATGACCTCAAGGTCTATGCCCTCCTCTTTCAAGGCAATCTGCCGCACCTCGGGCGGTCGGTCTATTTGTTTCGTTTGATAGTTGTATTTAGGAGGTCGCTTTATGGCCGACAATCGCAAGCGTGCGCCGCGTGGAGGCAAACATACTGCTTCTGGCTCGCGCCCGATTCGCCGCAATGACCGCGCTGCCGCTTCCAAGGGCCAGCGCGAGCGCTCCCAAGCCCAGGCTGCGCGTCCGCAGCGAGATCGCAACCGCGACAACATTCAGGTCCCCAAGGGCGAGTTTATCGAAGGTCGCCGTGCTGCCGCCGAGGCCCTGCGCACCGGCTTTCCCGTCAAGTGCGCGCTCATCGCCGAGGGCGGGGAGCGCGATGCTGCTTTGTCTCGTCTGGTCGATGACCTCAACGCCGCGGGTGTCCGCATTAAGTATGTGCCGCGCGCGCAGCTCGATGCGCTGTCGAGCCATGGCGCTCACCAGGGCATTGCGCTCGAGGTGGGTAATTTCCCCTATGCTGATGTCGCCGATATCCTCGACCGCGCGGGTGACGGACCTGCGCTCGTCATCGTGCTCGACCATGTGACCGACGATGGCAACTTTGGTGCGATCGTGCGCTCCGCCGAGGTCGTGGGCGCGGCGGGTGTCATCATTGCCAACAAGCGCGCCGCCGGTGTGACCGTCGGCAGTTACAAGACCTCCGCCGGCGCTGTCATGCACCTGCCCATCGCGCAGGTGCCCAACATCGCCCGTGCGCTTGACGACCTCAAGGCCGCCGGCTTTTGGGTGGGCGGCGCCTCCGAGCACGCCGAAGGCAGTTGCTGGGATGCTCCCTTCGAGGGCCGCGTGGCGCTCGTCATGGGCTCCGAGGGCGACGGCATCTCGCGCCTGGTGCTCGAGAAATGCGACTTTTTGACCAAGCTTCCCCAGCGCGGCATGACCGAGAGCCTCAATGTTGCCCAGGCGACCACCGCGCTGTGCTTTGAGTGGCTGCGCCGCAATGCCGACGAGCTCATGGGGGAGGAGTAGCGCATGTCCAAGAAGAACCGCGCCAAGTCCAAGGCCAAGCGTTTTGGTGAGGGCTCGGCCAAGCCGATTGTTTCGGCCGCGACCTATGGCGTGGGCGGCAATGCGTTTGCGCAGGCCATCGCCGACCCGGTCTCGACGGTGCACTCCAATAAGCCCGAGCTGCTGGTGGTCGACGGCTACAACGTGATCCACTGCACACCGCGCTACGAAAAGCTCGTCTACGACCATTCCGACGATCCATATTCCAGCGACGTCCACGATATGGCTCGTACTGCGCTTATCAACGATGTCGCGGCGTTTGCCCAGGGCCGTTACGAGGCCGTGATCGTGTTCGACGGCGCGGGCAACATCTCCAACGAGCGCCCCAACCTACCGGCTCGCGGCGTGCGCATCGAGTTCTCGCCGACGGGCGTCTCTGCCGATACCGTGGTGCAGAAGCTCTGCATCGAGGCACGCGAGGAAGGCCGCGCGTGCTCCGTGGTATCGAGCGACGGTACGATTCAGGCCGTCGTCATGGGCAAGGGCGTCACGCGCATCTCGAGCCGCATGCTGGTGGACGAGATCAAACAGATCGATAACGACGTTCACGAGGCAGAGGAAGCCCCGCAGATCAAGATGACTCTGGGCAGTCGCCTGAGCCCCGATGCCCTAGCCAAGCTCAAGGCGTTGCGCGGGAGGTAAGGGAGCTGACGGCGCGACGCTGTCTCGCTAGCTCCATTCAGCGATGTCGATCATTCTACGGAGGCGCCATGTAAGCGCCTCTTTTAGATATGGCAGCCTTGCCGTGAGTGCGTCGTTTCTGGACAGAGTCTCGATTGCCTCGTCAACGAAGCCTTCGAGTTTGTCGCCGTCAAACCAGCTCATATCCTCAACAAGCAGCATTTGTTTCGCGGGACTTGAATGAAACTGCGCGCTGGTAAAACTGTGCTCTCCTGCCCGAAGCTCCTCAAGAGAAATGTTGCACCAGAGCGATGAGCCCGAATCGAAGATGGGGGCAGGTCTGCAGGTTAGCGTGTTGACGTTTCGTACAAGGCCAAAGTTACGCCAATGGCGGTCATAGTTGGCGATGATGTCGTCGCATACGATCATGCGGTCAAGGGCATCCTTGACGCCTGTCACTCCGAGCTCCTCGCAGTTTGTTACATATCGCTCGTAGTCGGTTAGCCGTTCATCTGCGTTTGCGTGCTGGTTTACATAGAACGCAGGGACATACTCTTCTTCATCAGTTAAGAAGACATCGCATATGCTCAGGGCGGAAGTGCCCGTGCCCTCGAGCGAGTAAGGCACATAATCGCAGGCGTTTAGGATGCGACGATGGAGCGCGGTCGCTACCAGCTCGTTATATGGTTCTTGGTTCAGGTGCGCACCTGCCTTATGCAGAATTCGACGCCCGCCCTCGCATGTCCAGTACTTTTGAAGATTGCCGTCCGAGGTGTTGTCGGGCTTTGCAACGGCCGCTTTACCCTCGGGGGCAAAGGGCGCAATGGTCAACGAGACGTCGTCGAAGGCATTATTGAAGAAGTTGATATCCTCCCAAGCGAGACCGGAACCTTGGGGTCTAATCCAATACTGATCGGATAGGGAGAGGCCGAGATTTCGCTGGACAAGTTCGTCGGAAACATCGACTGCGGCTTCTGCAAGCAGGGAGGCTAGCCCAATGCGTGCGAGCGGGATACCGCGGCCGCGCCACCAGATGCGGAAGGAGTCGAGCGATATGGGGCTATTAGGGCCAAATACTCCAATAGGGGCGTGGGCGTAATCGATGTCGGCACCGATGTGGGTAAAGTCTTTTCGCGATGTGCTGTAGACCAGCTGAGCGACCTCGTGCGTGCGATTCATGAGGGTGAACGCGATCTCGCTCTTACCGTGGCCGCGGCGGGGACGTCCTCCCGTTTTGGTCATGGAGCGGAGTCGCGTGTCGATGCTGTCTTTGTCGATAAGCCACACGCCAGAAGCCTTCCGGGCCTCAAGTGCTCCGTTTTTTATGAGCTCCTGCACCCTGCGCGGAGTGATGCCGAGCAGTTCGGCGGCTTCCTTGGTAGTAAGCATCGCGAAACCCTTCGTTAGAACGAACAGTTTTATCTATTCCATTGTAATTAAAACTATTCGTTCTGACGAATAGTTTTGAGATGTGGTCGGTCGAAGGGTCTGTTGCGCCCCGTCCGTAATTCCTTTATTCTTAACTGGCTTCGCGCGAAAGCGCCAAGTGTGCCAGTGTGGCGCAACGGTAGCGCAACTGATTTGTAATCAGTGGGTTGCAGGTTCGATTCCTGTCACTGGCTCCATGAAAGTTTCGGGCTCTGTCTTATGTGGGACAGGGCCCGTTTCTATTTATGTTGACATGTCAGCGGGTTTAACTTCCACCAGGCTTCAGGTTTGTCTCGATCTGTAACACGAAGAGGCTGAAAGCCGTTCTTGCTGTTATAGATTTAGATAAACAGACAAGCCGCCAGGGAAACATCTCGATCTGTAACAGATAGAGGAGGAATAATCCTCTTAGTGTTACAGATCGAGACGGAAGCCGGGGTGGGGCTCATCGTCCTCATCAAGCGTGGATTTTCGGACGAATGAGCGTGGATAATCTGCCACTTTGGGCCCAGTGGCACGCCAAAAGTGGGAGATTATCCACGCTCGATTTCAAACGGGAGATTATCCACGCTCGATTTCAAACGGGAGATTATCCACGCTCAATCGTGTCGTGGAAGCCTGATCGCGATCTATGTAATAGTGCGAGAGGGTCGTTATCAAAGGTCGATGCTGTAGGTGTACTCCACCGTGCCAAAGTGTTACCTCGGGAAATGTCACCAGCGCGGCCAAATCCACCGTTCTTCATAACCAAACTCAACAAAACTGCAGGTCAAAGGTATATAGATACGCCCGGTACCGTGTATCTAGAGGTTTTCGTTGACAGCCCCCAAGGTTGCATCGTATTATCTTTTTCGTTCGCGGGGGCGGCGGTCCAAAAGACCAAAGGACCTGCGGATACTTGAACGATTGGGAGTTTGCCCGAGTGGTTAATGGGGACGGGCTGTAAACCCGTTGGCTCTGCCTACATAGGTTCGAATCCTATAGCTCCCACCCGTCAAGTGCCTGTATAGCTCAGTCGGTAGAGCACTTCGTTGGTAACGAAGAGGTCACCAGTTCAAGTCTGGTTGCAGGCTCCATCCGGCGGTGTAGCTCAGTTGGTTAGAGCACACGGTTCATACCCGTGGCGTCACTGGTTCGAATCCAGTCACCGCTACCATAGGTAACACGGTGGCTTCTCAATAGTATGTTGAGAGGCCACTATGGTATAAAGGCAAAGTCCCGTCCGGGGACGACCTGTTTAGAGGAGGGCTTTATGGCCAAAGAGAAGTTTGAGCGCACTAAGCCGCATGTTAACATCGGCACCATTGGTCACGTCGACCACGGCAAGACCACGCTGACCGCCGCCATCACCAAGGTTCTCTCCGAGACCGAGGGCTGCAAGGCTGACTTCACTGCGTTCGAGAACATCGACAAGGCTCCCGAGGAGCGCGAGCGCGGCATTACGATCTCCGTCTCCCACGTCGAGTACGAGACTGCTGCCCGTCACTACGCTCACGTTGACTGCCCGGGCCACGCTGACTACGTCAAGAACATGATCTCCGGTGCTGCTCAGATGGACGGCGCTATCCTGGTCATCGCCGCTACCGACGGCCCCATGGCTCAGACCCGCGAGCACATCCTGCTCGCCCGTCAGGTCGGCGTTCCCTACATCGTCGTCTTCCTGAACAAGTGCGACATGGTCGACGATGACGAGCTCATCGACCTCGTCGAGATGGAGACCCGTGAGCTCCTCTCCGAGTACGATTTCCCCGGCGACGACATCCCCGTCATCCGTGGTTCCGCTCTGGGCGCTCTCGAGGGCGACGCCAAGTGGATGGACGCTATCCGCGAGCTCATGAACGCCGTCGACGAGTACATCCCGACGCCTGCTCGTAACAACGACCTCCCGTTCCTGATGGCCGTTGAGGACGTTATGACCATCTCCGGCCGTGGTACCGTTGCTACCGGCCGTGTCGAGCGCGGTGAGCTCAAGCTCAATGAGCCCGTCGAGATCGTCGGCATCAAGGATACCCAGAACACCGTCGTTACCGGTATCGAGATGTTCCGTAAGTCCATGGACTTCTGCGAGGCTGGCGACAACGTCGGTCTGCTGCTCCGCGGCATCAAGCGCGAGGACATCGAGCGCGGCCAGGTTCTCTGCAAGCCCGGTTCGGTTACCCCGCACACCAAGTTCACCGGTGAGATTTACGTTCTGACCAAGGAGGAGGGCGGCCGTCACACCCCGTTCTTCGATGGTTATCGTCCTCAGTTCTACTTCCGTACCACCGACGTTACCGGTACGGTCAAGCTCCCCGAGGGCACCGAGATGGCTATGCCTGGTGACCACATCACCATCGAGGGCGACCTCATCCACCCGATCGCCATGGAGGAGGGCCTGCGCTTCGCTATCCGCGAGGGTGGCCACACCGTCGGTTCGGGCATCGTCTCCACGATCATTGAGTAAATTAGCTCTCTGATATAGTTGACTTAGAGAACCCGGCACTTATATGGGTGCCGGGTTCTTTTCTGCAATGGATATTGAGCCGTTGCTGGTGTCGAGAGGATCGATAATGGTCCTGGATGCACCGTCGATTAGCTTTCGATGGCTTCATTGATGTGTTCCTAATATGAATGGATCCACCGAGAACCAATTGACTCGAGGTTTTCATTGACAGCACTTACGTGGAGCTGATAAAGTAACAACTCGTGCCCGTACGGGGCGGAAATGAAAGGTTCAGGATACATGCGTACTCTAGTTACTCTTGCGTGCACTGAGTGCAAGCGCCGCAACTATACGACCACCAAGAACAAGTCGACCATGCCTGATCGTATGGAGATTAAGAAGTATTGCCCCTGGTGCCGTCACCACACGCTGCACAAAGAGACTCGCTAGTCTCTAGTCACATACGCCAGTAGTTCAATTGGTAGAGCATCGGTCTCCAAAACCGAGTGTTGAGGGTTCGAGTCCTTCCTGGCGTGCCAGTCATTATTCCGTAAGCTCCCACTTGGGGGCTTACGGTTTACTCATGTATAAGCGCATTGCGCGGAGGTAACCCAAATGGCCAACAAGAAGAACAAGAAGAAGGCTCAGCAGCCGGCACCTGCCAACAGCGCTGCCGCCAACTCCAAGGTTGAGGCCAAGAAGGCCGTTGCCAAGAAGAGCGAGAAGGCTGCGAAGTCTAAGAAGAACGAGAAGCCTGGTTTCTTCGCCCGCACCAAGAAGTATTTCGCTTCGGTGAAGTCCGAGATGAAGCGTGTCACGTGGCCCGATAAGAAGGAGCTCGTGAACTACTCGGTCGTCGTTTGCGCTTCTCTGATTGTCGTCGGCGTCGTCATCGCTCTGCTCGATGCTGGCTTTGGCGAGGCTCTTGCTCTGTTCTCTGGATTGAGGGGCTAAACCATGTCTAAGCGTTGGTACGTCGTTCACACTTACTCTGGATACGAGAACCGCGTTAAGTCCGATCTCGAGCATCGCATCGAGACCATGGGCATGCAGGACCGTATCTTTGATATCGAGATTCCTATGGAGCGCGTCACCGAGATCAAAGAGGGTGGCAAGCGCGAGACCAAGGATTCCAAGATCTTCCCGGGTTATGTCCTGGTCCGCATGGAGATGGATGACGATGCTTGGACGTGTGTTCGCAACACGCCCGGCGTCACCGGTTTCCTAGGCGGCAACGGCAAGCCCGCTCCGCTTTCCCGTGACGAGTACAACAAGATGACTCGTCGTCCCGGTAAGGGCGATTCGCCCAAGCGCACCTCGGTTGATATTCAGGTCGGCACGTCCGTCCGCGTCACCGATGGCCCGCTTACCGACTTTGATGGCAAGGTCTCCGAGGTTAACACCGAGGCTGGCAAGCTCAAGGTCACGCTGATGATCTTTGGCCGCGAGACGCCGGTCGAGCTCGACTTTAACCAGGTCGCTGTCATCGCTTAAGTTTTCGTCCGTTCGCGCGAGCGTGCTGCTTCTGTGACTGCTCATCTCAGGAGTGCTTCTAACACGTGCGTGCTTACGATATAGCAAGTACTTCACACTCGTGATTCGAAAGGAATGACCATGGCTGAGAAGAAGGTTGCCAACGTCATTAAGCTCCAGATTCCTGCTGGTGCAGCTAACCCCGCTCCTCCCGTCGGCCCCGCCCTGGGCGCTGCTGGCGTGAATATCATGCAGTTCTGCCAGGCCTTTAACGCCGAGACGCAGGACAAGAAGGGCGACATCATCCCCGTTGAGATCTCTGTCTACGAGGACAAGTCCTTCTCCTTCATCACCAAGACCCCGCCGGCGGCTCACCTCATCAAGAAGGAGCTGAACCTCAAGTCTGGTTCCGCTAAGCCCCAGGCCGACAAGGTTGGTCAGCTCTCCCAGGAGCAGCTCACCAAGATCGCCGAGATCAAGATGCCGGACCTCAATGCCAACGACATTGACGCCGCCAAGAAGATCATCGCCGGTACCGCCCGTTCCATGGGCGTCACCATCGCTGAGTAGCGATTTCTTTAGGTAATGACGGGTGCTCCGACCGGGGCGCCCGTTAAATGTGTGCAATAGGGCACACGATACGATGTGGGAGGGCTCACGCCCGTTTAACCACAGGAGGTAATGCACATGGCTAAGCATGGTAAGAGCTATAACGCCGCTGCCGAGAAGATCGACCGCGCCACGCTCTACACCCCCCTTCAGGCTGCCAAGCTCATCAAGGAGCTCGACACCGCCAAGTTCGACGAGACCGTCGAGGCCCACTTCCGTCTGGGCATCGATACTCGTAAGGCTGACCAGAACATTCGTGGTTCCATCTCCCTGCCCCACGGCACCGGCAAGACCGTTCGTGTTGCCGTCTTCGCCGAGGGCGAGAAGGCCCGCGAGGCCGAGGCTGCCGGCGCCGACATCATCGGTTCCGACGAGCTCGTCGCCCAGATCCAGAAGGGCGAGATCAACTTCGACGCCGCTATCGCTACGCCGAACATGATGGCCAAGGTTGGCCGCATCGGTAAGATCCTTGGTCCCCGTGGCCTCATGCCGAACCCCAAGCTCGGCACCGTGACCATGGACGTCGCCAAGATGGTCTCCGAGCTCAAGGCCGGCCGTGTTGAGTATCGCGCCGACCGTTACGGCATCTGCCACGTGCCCCTGGGCAAGAAGTCCTTCTCTGAGCAGCAGCTCGTCGAGAACTACGCTGCCCTGTACACCGAGATCTTGCGCGTCAAGCCCTCTTCTGCTAAGGGTAAGTACGTCAAGTCCATCTCCGTGTCTTCCACCATGGGCCCTGGCGTCAAGGTCGATCCCGCTGTCCAGCGTGACTTCCTGGCTGAGTAACTAACAGTTACTGCCTGAGCAAAGTAAGCATTGCTAAAGAAACCCGGTTCTGCCTCGTGCAGGACCGGGTTTCTTGCTATCGCGTCAAAAGCACCACAAAGGGGACAGTGTCCCCTTTGTGGTGGTTACCAGGGGGTTCTGGCGGTCGAGGACTCGATGGCCTCGTGGCGCTTGAGCTCGCGGCGCATGGTTTGCGAGTTGAGCCAGGCTGCCTGCCATCCGCGGATGGGGTAGCGTGCTTCGTTCAGCTCAAACTGCGTATAGCCGCAGGCGTTGATGATGGTCGTCCCGCATGAGTGCTGGCGCTCGCGCTGAAAGTTAGGGCCATAGCTTTGGTGTACGTGCCCGTGCACCATATAGTCGGGATTCCAAGATTCGAGCGCCGTGTTGAAGCACTCGAATCCTCGATGCGGCAGATCATCAAGATCGCCCATGCCGACTGCGGGCGCATGGGTCAGTAGGATGTCGCAGCCGCCGACCATCCTCACCTTGCGGGAGAGCTTGCGCATGCGTTTGGCCATCTCGCGCTCTGTGTACATGTTGGCACCATCTCGGTAGCGCATGGAGCCGCCAAGGCCCGCAATGCGAATCCCTCGGTACGTGTACACGCTGTCTTCCACGCAGATACATCCGCCCGGTGCATGACGTGCGTAGCGGTCATCGTGATTGCCGCGCACGTAGATGAGCGGTTTGTTGATGACGGTGACCAAAAACTCAAGATAGTCCGGGTCCAGATCGCCGGCAGACAGAATCAGGTCGACACCCTCAAAGCGCTCCTTGCGAAAGCACTCCCAAAGGCATCGTTCTTCGGTATCTGCTATGGCAAGGATCTTCATAGGGCGGTAACTCCCGGCTCATCGTCGAGCTGCGGAATGGTGCCTACCACGTTGTCCGCCAGCCAATTCATCTCGACAATCTGCGCGCTCGGCAGTGGGGGAAAGCCCTCGATCTGCACCACGCCGTCTTGGCTATGAAGCTCGCCGCCAAATGGATTGATGGAGCCCTCGACGATGCCATTGCGGAGCAGCTGCACCAGTTTGCGCGTCTGATAGGGCAGGCCCGGAGCGTAGCGAATGTCGATGACGCCTGAGCTCATGCCATACCAGTAGTTGACGGCGCGAACCTGGCTGTCGTCACTGGTCTCATCCCAGGTGCCATGCAGCAGGCTTCGCACGATAAGCTCGTAGTATCGGCCCCAGTTCCAGACCGGCATGGCGATGCCGACGACCTTGCCATCGACCAGGCGGTGGAGTCCGTAGGCCGTAGGGTCTACGAGCGACTTTGACATATCAGCGCCGGTCATGACGCTCACGCCTTCGCGGCACATGGCCTCGGCAAGGCCTCCGGCGGGCACATCGCCCCAGGTCAGGATAATTTGCGCGCGGGGGTCGAGCAGCGAGGCGCCAATCGCAAAGGCGTTGATCTCGCTAAGCGCGCCCGAGGCGAAGACCGACGCGTGGTAGCCGATACGGTGGTTGTCCGCCATACTGGCGGCAAGGGCGCCCAGGAGGAACTTGGCCTCGTACATCTTGCCAAAGTACGAACGGACGCTTTGGTGGGGAAGGCCGATAGAGCAGTTAAGGAACCGCACCTGTGGATACTCAACGGCAGCTCTGAGCGCGTATTCCATCAGGCGGTGCGAGGTCGAGAAGATGACGTTAGCTCCATGTTTGACAGCCGTTTCCACGGCGGCGTAGAACACGTCCGGATTGTGACAGTCCTCGAACGCCTCGGTGCGCACGATACCGCCAAAATGCTCATCGAGATACTGACGCCCTTGGTCGTGCAGGCTGTCCCAGCTCGACGTCGCACAGGGGAACTCATGGATAAAGGCGATGCGCAGGGGGCTGGCCGCCGAGTAGACGGTCTTGCCCATAAAGAAGTTGAGCACGCCGGAGGTGGACTTGGCGGGCGCCTCTTCCTCATCGACACTCGGTGCCTCGACAAGATCGACCTTCTCCTCATCACTTTTGCCGGCAATGACCAGCTCGCGCCAGATCTTGCACAGGCGGTTTACGACGATATCCGTCGGCGTATCCAGCAGGCGGTCCTGGTTGTACACGTTGAGGTAGACGAGCATGGCGTCGGCGGTCGTAATGTCCAGGTGATCGCCGCCTGCGCGAAGGTAGGCACGCTTAAAGAGCAGGAAGGTGTGGCGCAGGTAGTCGACCTTTTTCTGCGGCCATTTTTCGATAAGGTTCTGACCGAGCATCTTGGCGAGCGTTTCGTAGCTTCCCTCACGCGAGAACTCGATCTCGTATAGGGGGCAGACGCGCCAAAACGCGCAGAACTCGCCATAGAGGCGGCTTTCGACGGAATCCCATTTTCCGGGGTAGAGGCGGGTGACCTTGGCCGAAACCGTCGGGGCGTCCAGGAATTTGAGGACGCTGACGCGCTTGTTGCCCTCTTGGACGTAGAACCGATGCATGAACTCGGTGACGATGATGGGGTCGCGATAGCCCTCGGTCACCTGGATGTCGTAGAGGTTGGACCACTTGCGGGCGAACTCGGTGCTAAATGG
The DNA here is from genome assembly GCF_040093305.1 of Collinsella sp. CLA-AA-H302. Classification (NCBI taxonomy): domain Bacteria; kingdom Bacillati; phylum Actinomycetota; class Coriobacteriia; order Coriobacteriales; family Coriobacteriaceae; genus Collinsella; species Collinsella sp. CLA-AA-H302. The sequence continues at coordinate 167,539 of NZ_JBBNJW010000004.1, read as the reverse complement.
CAACAGGGGCATAAAGTTGCACGAAAAGGCAGACTGACGGCCCTTGGTAACCGTGCCGACGACCATTTCGAGCGGAATATCCCGCAGGCCGACGCTCTCTCGTAGACCTAAGGGGAGCTGGGCAACCAAGCTGTCGAGGTCCGTAAGGTACGGGTGCTCGCTTTGGCTGATGGCGCGACGGCGCCCCTGTTCGCCGCGCTTGCGTGCTTGACGATAGGCCTCTTCCATGGTGTCTACTCCCTTAGTCGTTTAAACAACGATATGAACCATGGTACCACGATGCGAAACTACCACAAAGGTGCCTGTCCCCTTTGTGGTAGTTTAGGCGATGATGGGGGCGATGGCACGAATGCAGGCGTCGGTTGCCGTGAAGGTGGTGCTATCGTCGCTGACGATAAAGATGATTTTGCCCTTGACGCCAAAGTCGCCGATCTCGCTAAAGAGCACGTACGGCTCCTTGTCAAAGCCAGAGATGGGAAGCACCGCGGCCTTGGTGGCGTCGGTAAGCTCATCTGCCAGCGCGTCCAGCGAGGCCCACTTAGACGTGTCCTTTACGGCAACGGGCACGGCCACGCGCCCAAAGGGCATCAGATGCACGAGCGTGTTCTTGGAGATGTTGGAGTTGGGCACAATGATGGTCTGCCCGCAGGCATCCTCGATGGTCGTGTGGCGCCAGGTGATGTCTTGGACCACGCCCGACACGCCGCCGACCTCGATATTGTCGCCGGGCTTGATGATGCCCATGAAGGTCACCTGCATACCGCCGATAAGGTTCGACAGCGTGTCCTGAAAGCCGAGCGAGATGGCGATGCCGCCGACGCCAAGAGCGGCGACGAGGGCGTTTGCATTAATGCCAAAACAGTTGTCGAGGATAAAGCTGCCGCCGATCATCCAGATGACGGCGCGTGTGATGTTGATGAAGATGCTCGATGCTGGGAGCGGGTTATCATCGCGGTTAAGCAGGTGGTGCAGGGTCTTGGACGCGATTTTGGCGGCAACGGCGGTGCCGATGGCCAAGATACCGGCCCAGATGATGTTGTGGACCCATCGTTGTGCAAAGAAATGAAGAATTGGCTCAAACAATTCCATGTAGGGAAACCTCCTCATGATCATCCAACCATGATACCCACCAAGAAGCCCGTCCGATCAAATTCGGACGGGCTTCTGTGCTCGATATAAGGTTTATGCGGCGGGGCTGCAAGGCCCGGCGGTGTAGCTTAGCGTCGACGCTTCCAGATAATGCCGAGAATGATGACGATGATGCCGCCGATAAGGCACGTGCCAACTACTGCCAGCGTGCGGTCTCCCGTTGCGGCGAGCTTGCCGGTCGTCTTCTTGGTGATGACCTTCGTGGTCGTCGTGTCCGTCTTAGGCGAGGGCTTAGGTGTCGGGGCCGGTGTGGGCGTGGGGTCCACGGCTGCGGAGCCGAAGCTGATGGTGCCGGCGAGTCCGGCTATCTTGCTCTCCCAGCCGTTTTGCCCAATCAGCGCCCTCAGCGCCGCCTCACACGTGCCCCACTCGGTGCGCTTGGTGGCGTGTGCGAAGGTGGGGAAGTCGGTCGTGTTGGTAATGATGTAGTTGTTGGTGGCGACGGTATAGGTCTTGGTGGGATCGAGCGTGCTGCCGTCCTTGGCGAGTGTGGCACTCACAATGCGCTTGCCTTCGGGCTGCGTCCAATCAATCGTCACGTTGATGCCGCCAAAGGAGAGAACGCTGCCAGAGTCATCGCGCCACTTGTACTTGTCTTGCGCTTCCTGCTCGGTATGGCCGGCTGCCACGTAGGCTTGCTGAAGCTCATAACTGTGATTGCACTCGTCGCTGATCTGCAGCGAGTGCTCGAGCGCTGCGAGGAAGTCCGCACCGGTCATGGTCCAGGTCTCCACGGTGTTGCCGTAGGGCGAGATAGCGATGACGTTGCCTGCGGTCACAGCGCCTGCAGCGATGCCGCCGCGGATGCCACCCGCGTTTTCGATAGCGAGGTCTGCGCCCGTCAGGTCAAGATAGGAGCCGCAGATCACATGGCCGATGGTCTGGGCCTTGGTGGTGTCGCCCTCCTTGCTGGGGCGGAAATCGGTGGTGCGCACCATTTCCCAACCATGCGTGCCTGCGGCGTCCTCGCCGTAGAAATAGTTGGTGGTGGATGTGCCGAGCACCTTGTTCGATTCGTTTTCAAAGGCCTCGTCGAGCGGCTTGATCTTGTTGCGGACGGCTTCAAGGCGGCTTTGGTAGTCGGAGCCCTTGTCGGGGTCTGCCAAAAGGTCGTTGACGTTCTTGGCGGTGTAGAGCTTCTCGTCACTGCCGTCTGCAGGGACCGTGACCGTGTCATCGTCGGTCGTCTCGGTGCCATTCGTGTCGTACTTGTACGGAATGGAAAGCAGCCCCACCTCGGCAAAGGCGCTGCCCGCTTCGACGACGCGGACCGACTTGCCGTCAGCCCCCGTCACGTTTTCGTCTAAGTTGATGTGCTCGTGGCCCGCGATTAGGGCATCGACCCCAACGAGCTTTGCAGCAAAGGTCTTGGCGTTGAGCGTGTGCGCGATACAGACGACAACGTTGCAGCCCTCTGTCTCGCGCAGTCGCTTGGCCTCGGCATTGATGGCGTTCGCGGCACTCGAGAACGACGTACCCGCGACCAGGTCCGCGCGCAGCGAGGATTCCAGCGACTCATCCATGGCACCCACGACGCCGACCTTGATTTTGTAGTCGAATGTGGAGTGATCTTCGCTATCCTCCCAGGTGCGATCGAGCGTCTTGGTGATACTCGAGCTCCATACGCCGCTCGTAGACTTCGCGTTCGCGCAGAGCATGGCGAAGGGCGTGCCGGTGGGGCTGTAGCCGGTCATGGTGCGGAGCTTGTCCGCGCCGTAGCTCCAGTCGTGGTTGCCCGGCGTGGTCGCGTCGTAGCCGTCTGCATAGAAGGTGTCCATGAGCTCGGCGATGCTCTTGCCCTCGCTCATGGTGGCAAAGGACTGCCCGTGGAAGGTATCGCCCGCATCGAGCAAAAGATCGGGGGCGCTGCTTTGGGCGCTATAGAGAACCGCCAGTCCGTCAAAGCCCACAGTGCCGGTGCCCTTGCTTGCGTTGTAGCTGTACTTGTAGCTGCCGTGGATATCGTTGGTGTGCATGACGGCCACGGAGCCGTCAATAGCGGCGGGCAGGTTCCCCGCGAAAGCGAGGCTTGGGATGCCTGCGAGCGAGCCGGCAAACAACGCGGCGGCTAACGCAAGGCGGGGGAGTCTTTTCATGGCAGTTTCCTTAGTCCTTAGCCAGAAAGTCTGGTTGAATATCGGATTATCGACATAATATGCGAAAACCGCCGCAAGGGCGTCTGTCCCTTTGCGGCGGTTTTGACGTTTGCGCAGATAAAACCTGCCAAAATAAACCTGTCCCTTTTTGGTAGGTTTAGCTCAGCAGCATGCGGTCGTTGGCGAGCTCGCCGCCCGAGACCTCCTCAAACTTCTGCAGCAGGTCGGCCACGGTGAGCGACTTTTTCTCGTCGCCCGCCACGTCGTAGATCACGTGGCCCTCGTGCATCATGATCAGACGGTTACCCAGACGGATGGCGTCGTTCATGTTGTGCGTGACCATGAGCGTGGTCAGGCGGTTTTCGTCGACAATCTCCTCGGTCAGGTTGAGCACCTTAGAGGCCGTCTTGGGGTCGAGGGCCGCCGTGTGCTCGTCGAGCAGCAGCAGGCGCGGCTTGGTGAGCGTGGCCATCAGCAGGGTGAGTGCCTGGCGCTGGCCGCCCGAGAGCAGGCCGACCTTGGCGTTGAGGCGCGTGTCCAGACCGAGGTCCAGGCGCTTGAGCAGCTCAACGTACTCGTCCTTCTCGGCCTTGGTGACGCCCCACGAAAGACCGCGACGCTGGCCGCGGCGCTTGGCGAGGGCCAGGTTTTCGGCAATTTGCATGTCGGCTGCGGTGCCGCGCATGGGGTCCTGGAACACACGGCCCAGGTACTTGGCGCGCTGCGACTCGCTCAGACGCGAGATGTCGGTGCCGTCGAGCTCAATAACACCCGAATCAAGCGGATACACGCCGGCGATCATATTGAGCAGCGTGGACTTGCCGGCGCCGTTGCCGCCAATCACGGTTACAAAGTCGCCATCGTTGAGGGTGAGGTCGACGCCGGTGAGCGCGCGCTTCTCGGTGACGGTGCCCTTGTTAAAGGTCTTCTTGACGTGCGAGAGCTTAAGCATCTGCCTCATCTCCCTTCGTGTAGGAGCTGCGGAGCTTATAGCGCTCCCAAACCACGGGCACGCACAGGGCCACGGCGACGATCACGGCGGAGAGCAGCTTCATGTCGTTGGCGTCCATGCCCAGCTGCAGCACGATGGCGCGGATAAGGAAGTACACCACGGAGCCAAAGACGGCGGAGGCAAGACGGACGCTAAACTGCGTGAGGCCGCCGGGCAGCAGGCGACCGAGCACCTCGCCGATGACGATGGCGGCAAGACCGATAACGATGGCGCCGGTGCCCATGCCAATGTCGGCATACTTCTGGCTCTGGCAGATGAGCGCACCCGAAAGGCCAATGAGGGCGTTGGAGAGCACGAGGGCGATCATTTTGGTGGTGTTGGTGTTAACGCCCAGGGCGCGGATCATGTACTCGTTGTTGCCGGTGGCACGCAGCGCCGAGCCGATCTCGGTGCCAAAGAACCAGTACAGGATGGCGACGATGGCCACGGCCAGCACAATGCCTAGGATAATGGCAACAGTGGACTGCGGCAGGCCCGTCATGTTGCTGACGGATGAGAAGATAGTGCCCTTGGCAAGGATGGGCGTGTTGGACTTGCCCATGATGCGCAGGTTGATGGACCACAGACTGATCTGCGTAAGGATTCCGGCGAGGATTGCGGGAATCTCAAAGACGGTGGTCAAGATGCCCGTGACGGCGCCCGCGATGGCGCCGGCGCACATGCCGGCCAGCACGGCGAGCAAGGGGTCGACGTTATTGTTGACGATGAGCACGGCGCAGACACAGCCGCCGAGGGCAAAGCTGCCGTCGCAGGTCATATCGGGGATGTCGAGCAGGCGGAACGTGATAAACACGCCAAGCACCATAATGCCCCAGAGGACGCCCTGCGAAACGGCGCCCTGCAATGCAATGAGCATGCTTCATACCTCCTAGGATAGGGTGGACACGTGATTTTCCATAATAGCGGTACCAATGCATAAAAGAGCGGCGGACAGACGTTTTGTTTTACCTGAAACAAGCAGGGCGAACGCCGGCCTTTAGCGTTCGCCCCAATGACTCAGATATTGAATAACGCAGCCGTGGCGCGCGTGCGGGCCCTAGACGCGTTATTCGTCCAGAGCGGAAAGGTCGATACCCAGAGCCTCGGCCATCTCGTCGTTCTTGACGACGACCAGGTCCTTGCTCGAGAGGTGCTTGATCGGCATATCCTCGGGCTTGGCCTCGCCCTTCAGGATCTTAACGGCCATCTCGCCCGCGGCGTAGCCCAGGTCCTCATAGTTGATAGAGAGGGTGAACAGGCCGCCGGCCATGCACATACCCTCCTCGCCGGTCACGAAGGGAAGCTTGTTCTCCTTGCAGATCTGACCGACCTGCGAAGCGCCCGCGGCGATGGTGTTGTCAGTGGGGGAGTAGAGCGCGTCGACCTTGCCCACGGAGGACTCGACGACGGACTGGATTTCATTGGAGCTCGAGACGGTGTAATCGGTGTACTCCAGGCCCAGCTTGTCGAGCTCCTTCTTGGCAGCCTTGATCTGGACGTCGGAGTTGGACTCGGCGGTGCAGTAGAGCAGGCCGACCTTTTTAACGTCGGGCAGGACCTTCTGCATCATCTCGAGTTGCTCGGCGACCGGGGTGAGGTCGGAAGCGCCCGTGACGTTGGTCCCGGGCTTGTCGTTGTCCTGGACCAGGCCGGAGGCGGCGTAGTCGGTGATGGCACAGCCCACGATGGGGATATCGGCCGTGGCGCCGGCGGCAGCCTGCGCGGCGGGCGTGGCGATGGCATAAATCAGGCTGACGTTGTCGCCCACAAACTTGTCGGCAATGGACTTACACGTGGACTGGTCGTTCTGGGCGTTCTTCTGGTCGATCTTGACCTTAAGGCCGCTCTCCTTGATGGCCTTGACAAAGCCGTCGTTGGCGGCATCGAGTGCGGAGTGCTCGGTGAGCTGCAGAACGCCGATGGTGTAGTCGGAACCGGCGGCAGCAGAGCCGGAACCAGAGTTGCCGCCGCATCCGGCGAGCGGGGCGAGCGCGAGCAGGCCGGCGGAGACCAGAAGGCTCCTGCGGCTGATGGTGATGTCCTTCATATCATTACCCCCAGTATAAAAATGGCTGGAAACACTGCACTGGGACAAAGTGCAAGTGGGACTATAGTAGCGCTGATGTCCATTTTTACAACAGCCTGGCGGGTTTTTTAATACAGAATCGGATGGGCGGTACGGGTAGTCGAATGGGCGGCGGAGGGTCTTATGCGGCGGAGGAGGCGTCGTCCTCGTCCAGGGCGGCGAAGAGCTTCTTGCCGTCGAGGAGACGTGTGGTGACGTTTCTCATGCGGCCGATCTCTACGGTACGCAACGTGTCATCGGCGCCTCGCGCGTCATAGACCGTTCCCAGCAAATACGAGATGCCGTCTCGTTGCTTGATGGCAAAGGGCCGGAGTGTCATCCGTGCCACTTCGACCTCTCCGCGTGCCGTGACACTCGAAATATCAAAACTCACCGTGGTTCCGTGGTCGATGGCCTGCTCGATGAGCTCGCAGGCATCGATGCGCTTGACGGGCGTGCGTGTGGCCTTGGTGGATTTGCCGTCTGCGCTTGGAGCAGGCTCGGGCGCATCGAGGTAGCCGCGAACGTCGGCACTCGCCATGGCAACCAGGTGCTGCGCCATGCTTTTTCGAATGGCGATGGGTGTAGAGCGGTTGCGCATGACCATGCCGTGGAGCCGGATGATCTCTTCGTCGGTGAGCGGACGGGTCAAGAGCCGATAACCCACGCCGCGCTTGTACTCAATTTCGTATCCGGCATGGCGAAGTGCGGAGATGGCGGTGTAGATGCTGCGCCGCGCCGCCGAGATGGGCATGCGGGCGGGGTCGTCGGGATGGGCGAGGCGCCGGATCAACTCATCGGAAAGCATGGCCTTGTCCTCGCCGGTGTTTTCGCTTAATAGTTGCAAGATACGAACGGCGCGATAGGCTGCCATCGAGGCGGCGCCCCTCGTCGTGGTCTCGTAAGTTTCAACAGCGGTTTCGGTCATGGCGCCCACGTCCTTTCCGTTTTGGGTGGCGACGGTATGGAGCCTAGGACGCGGGGCTTTCCCAGGGGTGCAGGACGCCCTGGGCGGTCGGTAGCCGTCGGCAAGCGGCGGGTCGAGTTTTCAACAGCCCTGCCCAACTGACCAAAAACTTGCCAAAAGCTTGACGGATGCTGTTGAAAAAAGCGCCCCTCGGCTTGCCGAGAGGCGCTGGCGTGATGCGCTGGAACGCGTTTGGTGGCGCTGTGGCGATTAGAAGTCGGCGTTGCCCACGGTGCGCGGGTGCGGCAGGACGTCGCGGATGTTGCCCACACCGGTCAGATACATGACCAAGCGCTCGAAGCCCAGACCGTAGCCGGCGTGCTTGCAGGAACCGTAGCGGCGCAGGTCAAGGTAGTACTTGTACTGCTCGGGATTCATGCCTAGGTCCTTGATGCGGGCCTCGAGCAGATCCAGGCGCTCCTCGCGCTGGGAGCCGCCGATAATCTCGCCGATGCCCGGCACCAGACAGTCGGCGGCGGCGACGGTCTTGCCGTCCTCGTTCATGCGCATGTAGAACGCCTTGATCTCGGCCGGGTAGTCGGTCACAAAAGTCGGTCGCTTAAAGTGCTCCTCGGTCAGGAAGCGCTCGTGCTCGGTCTGCAGGTCGATGCCCCAGCTCACGGGATAGTCAAACTTGTGACCGGCGGCGACGGCCTGCTCCAGGATTTCGACGGCCTCGGTATAGGTGACGCGGGCAAAGTCGGAGTTTGCCACGTGGTCCAGGCGCTCGAGCAGACCCTTGTCCACAAACTTGTTGAGCATATTGAGCTCGTCGGGGCAGGTTGCCATGACGTCCTTAAGGACGTACTTGAGCATGGCCTCGGCGTTGTCCATGTAGTCGTTCAGATCGGCAAAGGCCATCTCGGGCTCGATCATCCAAAACTCGGCGGCGTGGCGCGTGGTGTTGGAGTTTTCGGCGCGGAAGGTGGGGCCAAAGGTGTACACGTCGCCAAAGGCCATGGCGAAGTTCTCGGCGTTGAGCTGGCCGGATACGGTAAGGCTCGCGTGCTTTCCAAAGAAGTCCTGGCTCCAGTCAACCTCGCCGGATTCGGTGAGGGGCGGATTTTTGGGGTCGAGCGTGGTCACGCGGAACATCTCGCCGGCGCCCTCGCAATCACTCGTGGTGATGATAGGGGTGTTGACGTAGACAAAGCCCTGCTCCTGGAAGAAGCGGTGGATGGCGGCAGCCGCGACAGAACGGATGCGGAACACGGCGCGGAACAGGTTGGTGCGCGGGCGCAGGTGCTGTTGGGTGCGCAGGAACTCGACGGTTGCGCGCTTCTTCTGCAGCGGGTAATCCGGGGCGCTGACGCCCTCGACCTCAATGGAGGTGGCAGAAAGCTCGAAAGGCTGGGGCGCATCGGGGGTCAGCTTGACGGTGCCGGTGCAAATGAGTGCGGCCGAGACGTTTTGATGGGCGATCTCGTCGTAGTTGTCGAGTGCCTCGCGGTTCATGACGACCTGCAGGTCGCGGAAGCAGCTGCCGTCGTTGAGCGTAACAAAGCCAAAGTTCTTCATGTCGCGGATGGACTTGACCCAGCCGGCGACGGTGACGGTCTGGCCGCCGAGCGACTCGGCATCGGCATAGAGCTGCGCGATTTTGGTGCGGTTCACGTATCCTCCCATAACGGTTGAATGATAGTTATCCATACAGTTCGATATTCTAGCAGCTCGGCTCATTTGGGCTATACAGATAAGGCATTGGCGGGATGGTTTTTCAAACGAAAAGCGCCCGCGGCCAAATGGTCGCGGGCGCTTGACGAGGTGCCTTTTGGCTGTGTGGCGCGGGGCCTGGCTACTTGGTCTTGGCAACCAGCAGCGGGTCGCCAAGCTTGACGAGCGGATTGCCGCCGATAAGCGTTCCGGACTCGCCGACGTGGTCGATGCTCTTGAGACGGTCGAGCTCAGAGACGATGACGGTCACGATGTCCTCGTGACCGGCGGCCTTGATAGCGTCGCGGTCGAAGCTGATGAGCGGCTGGCCGGCCTTGACCGTGTCACCCATCTCGACAAAGCGGGCAAAACCCTTGCCGTTCATTTCCACGGTGCCCAGGCCAACATGGATGAATACGCGCAGGCCGTCCTCGGTGATCATGCCGATGGAGTGGTTGGTTACGGTGGTGGCGCCGATACGGCCGTTGGCGGGGGCGTAAATGGTGCCGGTAATGGGCTCGATGCCGTAGCCCTGGCCGAGCATGCCCGAGGCGATGGTCTCGTCGGGAACCTCACTCAGATTGACGAGCACGCCGTTGACGGGAGCGTAGATGACGCCTTCGCGGGTGGCGAAGCTTGCTGCGGGCGGAACGGACGCCTCGCCCGACGAAGTGAACGTGGACTTGAGCGAATCGAGCAGACCCATAGATGCCTCCAACGTATCAGGCGTGCATGTTGCACGCGTGTGGTTTGCCGGAAACGTTTCGTACGTGTTTCCCAGCACGGTCAGCGCTCCTATTTTACGCTGCTTAACGATACCTCTGAACAGCGATTTTGTGATATATCAGTTGAAGGCCAACTTATTGCGGGGTGTTTCTGCGCCGTGGGCTCAAGTGGGGTACGCTAAGGTGCGAAAAACGAGTGCGTACGAATCGCACGGAGGGAGCACCTATGATTATTGAGAACCATGCGCTGTGGGGCGAGGAGCCGACCGAGGATTATCCGGCGACGTTTACGCATCTGGGTGCCGAGCCGCTGCCCGACAAGCCCAATGGCCGCCGCCCCGCGGTGATCATCTGCGGCGGAGGCGGGTTTACGCATATCGCTCCGCACGAGCAGGATCCGGTGGCGTTTGCGTTTTTGGATCGCGGCTACCAGGCCTTTGTGCTCAACTATGTGACGAGCGCCACGGGCGACGTGAGCTTTCCGCACCCGCAGGCAGACCTCGCCAAGATGGTCGCTACCGTGCGCGTCAACGCCGACGAGTGGCATGTCGATCCCAAGCGCGTGTGCGTCGTGGGCTTCTCGGCGGGAGGCATGATCTGCGCCTCGTTGGCGACGCGGTGGAAGACCGGACCCTTCGCGGGCCTTGCCGGGGCTCGTCCGGAGGATATTCGTCCCGACGCCGTGGTGCTGGGCTATCCGTTGCTCGACCTTGCCTATGTGCGCGATATGCAGACGCGCGACCCGCGCATCGACCTGCGCGTGCCCAAGACGGGTGGCAAGACAGGGCGCGATTTGCTCAACGACTACCTGTCGATGGTGACGGGCGGCGAGGCGACCGATGAGCACCTGACCGACATTTGCCCTACCACGCACGTTTCACGCCAGATGCCCCCGACCTTTGTGTGGGGCGTTTCGGACGATAAGACGGCGCCGGTCGCGCAGGTCTACCCGTTCGCGCAGCGCATGGCCGAGGAGGGTGTTGCATGCGAGATGCACGTCTTTGACCAGGGTGGCCACGGCCTTTCGCTCGGCAACGCCAATACCGCGGTCGACAACGAGGACAAGCAGGTTTCCGTTCGTCCCTGGATCCGCCTGGCCTTCCGCTTCCTGGAACGCCATATGTAAAAGTAGACACTACTTACCCGTTTCAAAAAGTCTGCTTAGAGGAGGAGCCATGCTTGAGGGTACGTATGTGGTTTTGGCCCAGACGCCGGTGGGGAGCAAGCGCGGCGAGGTGACGTTTTCACATGGGGTGAACGGCGCGCTCAGGGCAGTACTAAACGTCAGGGGTCTCAATATCGCTCTCTCGAGTGCCCGCGCCGAGGGCGATTTCTTTGAGCTCTCGGGTACTATCTCCCACGTCTTGATGGGCAAGGCGTCCTTTACATGCACGGGGTCGGTTGAGGGTGATCGACTCACTGCTACCGCGCGGTCGGGTTCCATTTCGATCTCGCTGAGCGGTATGCGCAAAGAGTTTTCGGGGCGCACCGCATAAAGTTTGCGCAGGTAAACATCGGTATTTGACTTTATAAAATAGTTCAGAGCGCTATCATTTGTCGTTACGAGTTGGTTAGCCCCGGTAAACGGTTAACCGCGTCTAACGAAAGGATGAGCGCGTGAAGCTCGATACACTCGAGATTGGAAAGGACGCCGTTGTCGCATCGGTGACATCCGACGATCAGGCGCTCCGACAGCATATTTTGGACATGGGCCTAACGCCGGGCACCGAAGTCACCATGATGAAGCACGCTCCCATGGGCGACCCGCTCGAGATCCGTCTGCGTGGCTACGAGTTGACGCTGCGCAAGGACGATGCTGCTCGCATCGAGCTCGTGGGTGTTCACGACACAGACACGGGTCCGCGCACTAACGCCGCAATCGGCACGACGGAGCACCCGGCACTTGGCGAGGGGACGTATTCGCCCCGCGCGGCAAAGACGGCCGTGCCCGAGGGCTCGCCGCTGCATTTTGCCCTCGCCGGCAACCAAAACTGCGGTAAGACCACGCTGTTCAACCAGCTGACGGGCTCCAACCAACACGTCGGTAACTTTCCCGGCGTGACGGTCGACCGCAAGGATGGCACCATCCGCAACCACCCCGAGGCAAGCGTTACCGACCTGCCCGGCATTTACTCCCTGTCGCCGTACACGGGCGAGGAGATCGTGAGTCGCCAGTTTATCCTGGATGAGCATCCCGACGCCATCATCGACATCATCGACGCCACCAACATCGAGCGCAATCTGTACCTGACGCTGCAGCTTATGGAGCTCGATCGCCCCATGGTCATTGCGCTCAACATGATGGACGAGGTGACGGCCAACGGCGGCGCCGTGGACGTCAACCTGCTCGAGAGCCTGTTGGGCGTGCCTGTTGTCCCCATTAGCGCCGCCCGCAACGAGGGCATCGGTGAGCTGGTGGAACACGCTCTGCACGTGGCGCGGTTCCGCGAGCGTCCCGGTCGCCTGGACTTCTGCGCGCCCGATGGCCCGGACGGCGGCGCGCTGCATCGCTGCATCCACGGCATCGCCAACCTTATCGAGGACCATGCCGCGACGGCGCATATTCCGGTGCGTTTTGCGGCAACCAAGCTGGTTGAGGGCGACGAGCTGGTGACAAAGGCGCTTCATCTGGACCGTAACGAACTCGACGCCATCGAGCACATCATTACCCAGATGGAGGGCGAGGCCGGCACCGACCGCCTGTCCGCGCTGGCCGATATGCGCTTTAGCTTTATCGGCGACGTGTGCGGGCGTTGCGTCGTCAAGCCGCACGAGAGCCGCGAGCACGTGCGCTCCGTCAAGATCGACCGCATCCTGACGGGTCGCTACACAGCCATTCCGGCGTTTCTGGTGATCATGGGCCTCGTCTTTTGGCTGACGTTTGGCGTGATCGGCGCGGCGTTGCAGGGACTCATGGAGGACGGCATCGCTGCCATCATCGCCTCGGCCGATGCGGGTCTCAAGGCGTTCGGTACCAACGACGTGGTGCGCTCGCTGGCTGTCGACGGCGTGCTTACGGGCGTGGGCAGTGTGCTGACCTTCCTGCCGATTATCGTCGTGCTCTTTTTGTTCCTCTCCATTCTGGAAGACTCGGGCTACATGGCGCGCGTGGCCTTTGTCATGGATAAGGTACTGCGTCGCTTTGGCCTTTCGGGCCGCAGCTTCGTCCCCATGCTCGTCGGTTTTGGCTGCACCGTGCCGGCTATCATGTCGACCCGTACGCTCCCATCCGAGCACGACCGCAAGATGACGGTCATGCTCACGCCGTTCATGAGCTGCTCGGCCAAGTTGCCGGTCTACGGTCTGCTGTGCGGGGCGTTTTTCCCACAGGCGACGGTTCCCGCCATGGTCTCGCTCTATCTGATTGGCATTGCGGTCGGTTGCATCGCGGCTTTGGTACTCAACCGCACGGCATTTAAGGGCGACCCGGTGCCGTTTATCATGGAGCTTCCCAATTACCGTCTGCCGAGCGTCAAGACGACGGTGATGCTGGCATGGGATAAGGCCAAGGACTTTATTACCAAGGCCTTTACCATTATCTTTGCCGCTACGGTGGTCATCTGGTTCCTGCAGACGTTCGACATCCGCTTTAATGTGGTCGCCGATCAGTCGCAGAGTCTGCTTGCCGGTCTGGGTAGCATCATCGCTCCGCTGCTGGCGCCGCTCGGCTTTGGCGATTGGCGAGCATCCACGGCGCTCGTCACCGGACTTATCGCCAAGGAGAGTGTCATCTCGACCCTCACGGTGCTTTTGGGCGCGACCTCGCCCGCGGCACTGTCGACCATGTTTTCGCCGTTTACCGCTTACGTGTTCCTGGTCTTTACGCTGCTGTATCCGCCCTGCGTAGCGGCAATCGGCGCCGTCAAGAGTGAGCTGGGCGGACGCTACGCCGTTGCCGTGTTCGCGTTTCAGGTGACGGTCGCCTGGATCGTGGCGTTTGTCGTGCATTCGGCGGGCATATTGCTGGGGTTGGCTTAGCTATTTATTGACGGCGCAACCCCTGTGTATTGAGTTGATTGCGGCCCCGCATCTGTTGCTGACGGATGCGGGGCCGTTGCTATATAATCGCCCACCGCTCAGGACAATCGGAGAGGTTCCTACATGACTCAGGCAAGACAAGATGGCATCTCACTCAAGCAGTGGCTCCCGCTTATCGGGCTCGCCTGTTGCGCGTTCGTATTCAACACGTCGGAGTTCATGCCCATTGGCCTTCTGACTGATATTGCCGCGTCGTTTTCGCTCACCGAGGCCCAGGCCGGCATCATGATCTCGGTCTACGCCTGGGGCGTCATGCTGCTGTCGTTGCCGCTTATGGTGTTCGCCTCGCGCTTTGAGTTCAAGCGTATGCTGCTCGGCGTGCTTGCCGTGTTCTCTCTCGGGCAGTTCCTGTCCGCCGTGGCGCCCACCTATCCCATTTTGGTCTGCGCGCGCCTGGTGGTCGCTTGCGCACATGCCGTGTTCTGGTCGGTCGCCTCGATTATGGCCTCGCGCCTGGTCGACACTCGTCACGGCGCGCTCGCCATCAGCATGATCGCCACGGGCTCGTCCATCGCGCAGATCTTTGGTCTGCCCCTCGGTCGCGCCATTGGCCTGGCCGTGGGCTGGCGCATGACATTCGCCGTGGTCGGGGCCCTCTCAGCTATTGCGGTCGTCTACCAGGCCGCGGTGTTCCCGGCCATGCCGGTGGGCGAGCGCTTTACGCTCAAACAGCTGCCCGAGCTGCTCAAGAACCCGTTCCTCATCGCGCTTTATGCGGTCACGGTCTTTATGGCGACCGGCTATTATGCGGGTTACAGCTATATCGAGCCGTTCCTGGCACAGGTCGCGCACGTCGACGCAAGCGCTATTACCATGACGCTGACGGCGTTCGGCTGCTCTGGTCTGCTCGGAAGCTGGCTGTTCGGCCGTCTGTTCGATGGGCATCGCTTCCCGTTCTTGGCTATCACGCTCTCCGGCGTGCCGGTGGCTCTGCTGCTCATGGGTCCGGTTGCACCGTCGCTCGTCGCCGTTCTCGCTGTTTGCGCGCTATGGGGCTGCTGCTCCACGGCCTTTAACGTGGCGTTTCAGGCCGAGCTCATCAAGTACACGCCGGCAGACTCGTCGGCCGTCGCCATGTCGATCTTCTCGGGCCTGTTCAATCTGGGTATCGGCACGGGCACCGCAATCGGTGGCGCCGTGGTTTCGGGTCCCGGTATCGCTTGGATTGGCTTCGCGGGCGGGGCGATTACCGTCGTGGGCGTCATCCTCGCCATCACCGTACTATTCCCAGCCATACGCCGTGCCAAGCTCGTTGCCTAATCATGTTCCCTCATCAGTTGCGGTGGAATAGTTCCTGTTTAAGGCCTCTGAAGGCTCAAACAGGAACTATTCCACCGCAACTTATTTTGGGGAAGAGGATACAAGCCGGGCATACAATGGATGTCGTTGTGTTGAGCTTACCGGGAGGTTGCTATGTGGGCATACGAGACGACGTTCTATCAGATCTATCCGCTGGGCTTTTGCGGAGCTCCGCGCGAAAACGCCGCCCCCGTTGCCGAGGATGAGCTCGCCCGGGCTGCCAACGCCGCGCCCAACCCCGATGCGCCCATCATGAAGATCGCCCAATGGGCCGACTACCTGCAGGAACTCGGCGTTGGCGCTGTGCTCATCAACCCGCCGCTCGAATCTGATAGCCACGGCTACGATACACGCAGCCTGCGCCATATCGACCGTCGCCTGGGTGGGGATGCCGATTTTGCCGCCGTATGCGAGACGCTGCACGCCCACGGCATCCGCGTGGTGCTCGATGCGGTCTTTAACCATGTGGGCCGTGGCTTTTGGGCCTTCCGCGATGTGCAGGAGCGCAAGTGGGACTCGCCCTACAAGGATTGGTTCCACATCAGCTTTGACGGCGACTCGTGCTACGGTGACGGCTTTTGGTACGAGGGCTGGGAGGGCCATTTTGAGCTTGTGAAGCTCAACCTGCAAAACCCCGCCGTGGTCGATTACCTGCTTGAGTCCGTGCGCCGCTGGGCCGAAGTCTTTGGCGTTGACGGCCTGCGCCTGGACGTCGCCTATATGCTCGATCGCGACTTCATGCGCCGGCTACACTCCTTTACCCGTGAGCTCAAGCCCGACTTTGTGCTGATCGGCGAGACGCTCCACGGCGACTACAACCAGATCGTCAACGACGAGATGCTCGACACCTGCACCAACTATGAGTGCTACAAGGGTCTGTACTCCAGCTTTAACTCGGTCAACATGTTCGAGATTGCCCACTCGCTGCATCGCCAGTTTGGTGGTGACCCGTGGTGCATTTATCGCGGCAAGCATCTGCTGTCGTTTGTCGACAACCATGACGTGCCGCGCCTGGCGAGTATCCTGACGGACAAGTCCTGCCTGCGCCCCGCCTACGGCATGCTCTTTGGCATGCCGGGCATCCCATGCGTCTACTATGGCAGCGAGTGGGGGATTGCCGGCGAAAAGGGCGGCCCCGATGGTGACTGGGCGCTGCGACCTGCGCTCGATGAGCCTGCGCCCAACGAGCTGACGGCGTTCGTCACGCAGCTCACGCACCTTCGCTCGGCCGACGACGCGGCGGCCCGTGCTCTCAACTACGGTGCCTATCGCAACGTGGTGATCCAGAACAAGCAGCTGCTGTTCGAGCGCGCCTGCGACGGCGCGACGGTACTCGTGGCGGTGAATGCCGTGGACGAGCCTTACGCCTTTGGCGCCGGCGAGCTCAATGGGTCTTTTGTCGACCTGCTTACCGACGGTGCACCTGCGGTTGAGCTTGCGGGCACGCTTGAGCTTGCGCCCTACGAGGTACGCTATCTGTTGAGGGCCTAGGCCATGGCTGCGTCCGACGAGGGCTATCAACATATTGAGCATGGGTTTGAACCCGTGTTCGACCAGCACTCGCGCGTTTTGGTGCTGGGGTCGTTTCCCTCGGTGCTTTCGCGCGCCAATGCCTTTTATTACGGCAACCCTCAGAATCGCTTTTGGCGTGTGATGGCCGCGTGCCTCGGTGTGCCCGTGCCACCCAACGAGGGCGACCCTCTGGTGGGCGGCGAGCCTGCGACGCTCGACGCCTCGATTGCCGCCAAGCGGGCTATGTTGCTCAACGGCGGTGTGGCCCTGTGGGACGTGATTGAGAGCTGTGACATTAAGGGCTCGAGTGACGCGAGCATTCGCAACGTTGTGCCGGCACATATCGAGCGCATTACCGATGTCACGCCGATTGAGGTTGTTATCTGCAACGGCGGCGCGGCCGGGCGGCTCTACAAACGCTATCTACAAGAGCGGACGGGGCTACCTGCCATCGTGCTGCCGTCGACGAGTCCTGCCAACGCGGCGTGGCGTTTGGAGCGGCTTGTCGAGCGTTGGAGTGAAGCCGTTGACTGGGCAGCTTATTAATTTAGGTTATTGATTGAGTGCGGGCGCCGAGGTGTTTCAGAACACCTCGCCAGATCGGCGCGGGCACGGCTGGCTCGGCGCAAACCATGCCATTGGTGTCGATGTCCTCGGCACTGCCGCCGCCGAGTCGCTGCGCATGCTCAACCGAGCAACCCATACGCACCGCACCCACGAGCTTGTCCATGGCTTCGGAAAACGGTCGGCGCAAGAGGCCCATGCGCGGGGAGTGGCGAAGCGCTGCGATGCCGCTGCCGGCGCAGATGGCAACGCCGCCACACCACAATTGGTCATGGCGCTCACATGCCTTGTGCAGGCGAACGGCGGTCCCACGCGCCTGCTCAGTGTCCTCTTGTGCGGCTCGAATCGCGGCATAGACGCGCGTTCCCGTACCGCCAAAGCGCTCAAGCGCCTGCTCGATAGCTGTCAACGTCTCATCGTCAGCCACATCTTCAATGGCCAGCACGATGCCATCGGCAACGCTGCCGGCGTCATTTGCCTCCAAATCGACTGAGCGGGGGAGTACAGTACCGGAAAGCCGGGCATACGCCGCGATGGCATCCTGCAGGTCCCAGAGCAAAAACTCAAGATCGGTGCTCTCGGGAATACTGACAAACGCGATGCTATGCAGTGTTTTTGGTACATCGCCGCGCGCGGTCGTCTCCATGCCGCCTCCTTTCCGGTTGGTTTCCGTTTAGGTTACACCGTCTGGCAGCGCCTCGCCGCGCTATCCTAGTGCAACCCTTACGAAAGGAACGCCATGCGTCTGCCTATGAACACCTCGCTTGCCACGCTCAAGCCCTCCGGCATCCGCCGAATCAACGCGCTCGCCGCTCAGCATCCGGGATGCATCGCGCTTGCGCTCGGCGAGCCTGATTTTCCCACGCCCGACGCGATTAGCGCCGAGGTAACCGCCGCACTGGACCACGGTGACACGCACTATCCGCCCAACAACGGTCGCCCTGTCCTGCGTGAGGCGCTGTCTGCCTACATGGGGGACGCGGGCCTTTCGTTTTCTGCTGACGAGGTCATCCTGACCGACGGCGCGACCGAGGCCCTGTCGGCAACATTCATGGCTATGCTCAACCCCGGCGACGAGGTCATTATTCCCACGCCGGCCTTTGGCCTGTACGAGAGCATTGTCGTGGCCAATCACGCCAAAGCGGTCTTTTTGGATACGGAGCCTGCGCAATTTCAGATTGACGAGGAAGCGCTTCGCGCCTGTGTGACCCCGGCGACCAAGGCCATCGTCATCTGCACGCCCAACAATCCCACGGGTTGCATTCTCAACGCGGCATCGCTCGACGCCGTGGCGCGCGTAGCGGAGCAGGCGGGCATCTACGTGGTCTGCGACGACGTATACAACCGCCTCGTCTATGTGGACGGCTACGAGCGCTTTGCCCAACGCCACCCGGAGCTACGCGAGCAGACGATGGTCATCGAGAGCTTCTCCAAGCCCTGGGCCATGACCGGTTGGCGCTTGGGCTGGCTCGCAGCTGCAGCCCCCGTCATCGCCGAGATCGGCAAAGCTCACCAATACCTCGTATCGAGTGCCGTCTCCTTCGAGATGGACGCCGCAGCCCGAGCCCTGACCGTCGACCCAACCCCCATGCTCAAAGTCTACCGAGCCCGCCGCGAACGCGTACTCGCAGCCTTAAACGCCATGGGCCTCGACGTAGTAGAGCCCGCAGGAGCCTTCTACACTTTCCCGAGCATCAAAAAGTTCGGCCTAACCAGCGAAGACTTCTGCATCAAAGCCATCGAAGAGGCAAACGTAGCCCTAGT
Source organism: Collinsella sp. CLA-AA-H302 (assembly GCF_040093305.1). Lineage (NCBI taxonomy): Bacteria > Bacillati > Actinomycetota > Coriobacteriia > Coriobacteriales > Coriobacteriaceae > Collinsella > Collinsella sp. CLA-AA-H302. The sequence continues at coordinate 148,716 of NZ_JBBNJW010000004.1, read as the reverse complement.
CCCGGGCGACTGCTTCGGCACCGAAGGCCACGTCCGCCTCAGCTATTGCGTTTCCGATAAAGACCTGGACGAAGGCCTCCGCCGCCTGTCCACCTTCCTTTCAACCTTGTAGCCATCAGGGACGCAACATATCAGCCCACCGACTTAAGGCTTATGAGTGGGGGCGTCAGCCAACGTAAAACCGGGCTGCCCCAAAGTCACCGCAGGCCGCGCCGCCGAAGGCCAGGCGCAAGGTTTTCGTAGATTCCGCACGAGCCGAAGAGCACTTAATGTGCTCTTCGTGCGAGCCCAGGACCTGACCGAGCGAAAACCTTGCGCCTGGCCTTCGGCGGCGCGGCCGGATGGTGGAATTGTGTGCAGCCCGGTTTCCCGTTGACCGACGCCGGGGTCCCCGCCATAATACTTTCGGTTCACGCACGAATCCGCTGCCAGAGACAGCCGGCGCAAACGGGCTTTGCCTGCGAGCTTAATGGGATATCCCGCCAGCCGAGGTGGTCGAGTAGATATGTCTTCTCGCCCCCGTCGCTCATGCAGCGCGGGGGCTTTCTTTTTGGACATGCCCCCGTCACGTCCTTGTGGCGGACCGTGCCCGGAAAGAATTCGAGGAGGTGTAATTCATGCCCCAGCAGTACAAAATCGACAAGGTTGCAGAGATCGAGTCCCGTATCGCCGAGAACGCCGGTCTGTTCGTCGTCAACTACAACGGTCTGACGGTTAAGCAGGCTCAGGAGCTGCGTCATCAGCTTCGCGAGTGCGGCGCCGAGATGAAGGTCTACAAGAACAACCTGGTCAAGATCGCTCTCAAGAACCAGGAGCAGCCCGAGCTCGACGAGATCCTCGCCGGCCCCGTCGCTTATGTGTTCTACGAGACCGAGCCGGTCGAGGCCGCTAAGGCCCTCAAGGACTTCTCTGCTAAGTCCAAGGGCGTCCTTGAGATCAAGGGCGGTATCTCCGACGGCAAGGCCGTTTCCGCTGATGATGTTAAGGCTATCGCCGAGCTGCCCACCAAGGATCAGCTTCTCGGCCAGATCGCCGGTCTCATCTCCGGTTTCGCTCGCGACATCGCTGTCTGCGTCAACGGCGTTTCCTCTGGTCTCGCTCGTTCGATCCAGCAGGTCTCCGAGCAGAAGGCAGCCTAGTCGCTGTTTTCACCCGCGGCGGCAACGCCGCACCCCAGGCGCATTCGCGCCGTGTTTTAACTGATCTCCGTGCACAGACACGGAAACCGAAAGGACTTAGAAATGGCTAAGCTTACCACCGATGAGATCATCGATGCTCTTAAGGAAATGACCCTTCTCGAGGCTTCCGAGCTCGTCAAGGCTATCGAGGACACCTTCGGCGTTTCCGCCGCTGCTCCTGCCGCTGTTGTCGCCGCTCCTGCTGCTGGCGCTGCTGAGGCCGAGGAGAAGACCGAGTTTGACGTCGTGCTCGAGGGCTTCGGCGACAACAAGATCCAGGTCATCAAGGCCGTCCGTGAGCTCACCAACCTTGGCCTGAAGGAGGCCAAGGAGGTCGTCGAGGGCGCTCCCAAGGCTGTTCTCGAGGGTGCCAAGAAGGAGGACGCCGAGGCTGCCAAGGAGAAGCTCGAGGCTGCTGGCGCTGCTGTCACCCTCAAGTAATCAGGCTCTCTCGCCAGATTTCTTTGCAGACGGGACTCGCTATGCGAGCCCCGTCTTTTTTGTTTTGGCCCCTCATTCCCATTGCTCGGCACGCAGAACACCGCTGTCTTCGCCGTGCCAATCTCGTTACCGCTGGGGCGTAAAATTGCACCATTCGAGCAATAATTTGCGTTGACCTGCTGAAGAATTGCGTTTGCCTTACGGCGACGTATATCTTCGGCGATAAGATACTTCGGTATCGCAATTTGGTCTGCGGCCGCCGTGCCGCACGCATAGGGCGCATTCTGCGCCTGCGAAAGGATCCTTGAATAACATGAAGGCAATCATCCCCGCCGCCGGTCTTGGCACGCGTTTTCTGCCTGGCACTAAGTGCACGCCCAAAGAGATGTTGCCGGTGCTCGACAAGCCGGTCATTCAGTATGTCGTCGAGGAGGCACTCGACCCCGAGGAGGTCGACGACGCCATCATCGTTACCTCTCCCGGTAAGCCCGAGCTGCTGAGCTACTTCCAGCCCGATCGCTCGCTCGAGAACCTGCTGCGCGAGCGCGGCAAGAATGCCTATGCCGATGCCGTCGCCCATGCTGGCGGTATGCCGGTTGACTTCCGTTATCAGTACGAGCCCAAGGGCCTCGGCCATGCTATCCGCTCTGCTGCCGACGCCGTGGCAGGGGAGAACTTCCTGGTTCTTCTGGGCGACTACGTTGTACCTAACCGCGACATCTGCGACAAGATGCTCGCCGTTTCCAAGGAGCACGGTGGCGCTTCGGTTATCGCCGTCGCTGCTTGCTCGCCCGAGGAAGTCAGCCGCTATGGCGTTATCGCCGGCGAGCGCGTCGGTTCGCTCGAGGGCGCCGAGGGCGTTGCCGATGCCGAGCCGGGCGCTGTCTGGCGCATCGGCGGTCTGGTCGAGAAGCCTGCTCCCGAGGCGGCTCCGTCCAACCTGTACATCGTCGGCCGCTACCTCCTGTCCCCGCTGGTCATGGACCTGCTGGCCGATCAGCAGGCCGGTAAGGGCGGCGAGATCCAGTTGACCGACGCCATGGCACGTTCGCTTGATCGTGAGGCCATGTACGCTGTCGTCATCGACCCGCTCTCGGGCTACGACACCGGCACCCCGTCTGGTTGGATGGCCACCAACGCCCTCATGGCCGCAAGCGATCCTCGCTTCGCAGACGCCTTCTGGGATGCCATCGACGAGCGCGGCGGCTTGATGCGCAAGTAAGCCTTCGGGCATCGACATTTACGGGTGCGGACTTCGGTCTGCACCCGTTTTTTATGCGAGCTGCAGCTTAGCCCCGGAAAGCGCGACCCACAATTTGGTCGAATTCTGGGATGTGCTTTCCGGCTGAGGCCACTAGCGGAAACTACGATCCAGAATATCGGCTCAGAACGGGATGCGGTTTCCCAAACAGGGCTCAATCGGAAACTGCGTCCCAGTTTGGGGCCTCAAAACGGGACGCAGCTTCCGCCTGATCAACCCTCGCCGCCATTCCGCCGTTCGGTGACCCGCACCTGCAGTCTCGTTCACAGAAAATATATGAACAGGTGTTCGATACATACCTATTTACCTGCACATTTTCTGTCGAAAAACTTTGCTACTCCAAAAACTCAATCGCGTCAAGGCTTTTCTTGCCCAACGGTCGGTACCTGATAAACTATTAGGTTGCGATAACTGGCGAAGCTATGCCTCGCCAACCCACCGAGCATTTCCGTGAAGGAGGAAAAACCTGGTGACCTACGCATACACTGCCACTGAGCGCAAGCGCGTCAGCTTCGGGAAAATCCCGGAGGCCATGGAGCTCCCCAACCTTATCTCTGTTCAAAGGGAATCCTTTGAGCGTTTTAAGGACGAGGGCCTTCGTGAGGCGTTCAAGGAATCCAGCCCCATCCAGAGCCAGAACCATGTTCTCGAGGTTACCTTCGGCGAGCATCAGTTCGGCGACCCCGCGCACACCGTCGAGGAGTGCCGCGAGAAGGATATGACCTATCAGGCTCCGCTTCTGACCGACGTCCGTCTCACCAACAAGGAGACCGGCGAGATCAAGGAGCAGCTCGTCTTCATGGGCGACTTCCCCATGATGACTGATCAGGGCACCTTCATCATCAACGGTACCGAGCGTATCGTCGTCTCGCAGCTCGTCCGCTCCCCGGGCGTGTACTACAGCTCCGAGATGGATTCGGGCAAGCAGATCTACAAGGCCCAGATCATCCCGTCCCGCGGTGCCTGGCTTGAGTTTGAGGTCGACAAGCGCGACCAGCTCATGGTCTCCATCGACCGTAAGCGCAAGCAGAGCGCCACGATGTTCCTGCGCGCCCTTGGCATCGCCGTCACCAACGACGACATCATCGAGCTGCTCGGCAACTCCGATGTGATCAAGCGTACCCTGGAGCGCGACACCGCCCTTACCCGCGAGGATGCTCTTATCGAGATCTACCGTCGCCTGCGCCCGGGCGAGCCTCCCACCGTGGATGCTTCCCGCAGCCTGCTCGAGGGCCTGCTCTTCAACCCGCAGCGCTACGACCTGGCCCGCGTCGGTCGTTACAAGGTCAACAAGAAGCTCAACCTCACCACCGAGGAAGAGGTCACGGTGCTCACCGACGAGGATATCGTCGCGACGCTGCGCTACCTGCTGTCCCTCGCTGCCGGCGAGCAGGGCTTCAAGGTCGACGACATCGACCACTTTGGCAACCGCCGCATCCGTACCGTCGGCGAGCTCGTCGCCAACCAGTTCCGTATCGGCATGAGCCGTATGGAGCGCGTCGTCCGTGAGCGCATGAGCTCCCAGGACATCGACGAGATCACCCCGCAGTCGCTCATCAACATCCGCCCGATCGTGGCCTCCATCAAGGAGTTCTTCGGTTCCTCGCAGCTCTCGCAGTTCATGGACCAGGCGAACCCCCTGACCGGTCTGACCCACAAGCGCCGTCTGTCCGCACTCGGCCCTGGTGGTCTTGCCGGCCACAAGTCCGGCTCCAGCCGCCGCACCAACGTGCCGACGGCCGTCCGCGACGTTCACAATTCGCACTACAGCCGCATGTGCCCGATCGAGACCCCCGAAGGCCCCAACATCGGCCTGATCGGCTCGCTCGCCCTCTACGCCCGCGTCAACGAGTACGGCTTCATCGAGGCCCCGTTCCGTCGCGTCGAGAACGGCGTTGCCACCGACCAGATCGACTGGATGACCGCTGACGAGGAAGAGAAGCACGTCATCGCGCCGGCCAACACGCCGCTCGATCCCAAGACCAACGAGTTCATCACGACCGATGCCGAGGGCAAGCTTGTCCGCCCGCACACCGTGATCGCCCGTACCCGCGACTTCGACGGCTCCTTCGGCGCTCCCGCCGACGTGCCGGTCGAGGACGTCGACTACATGGACGTCTCGCCGCGTCAGATGCTCTCCGTCGCAGCCACGCTGATTCCGTTCCTTGAGCACGACGACGCCAAGCGTACGCTCATGGGCGCTAACATGCAGCGCCAGGCCGTGCCGCTGGTTCACCCCGCCGCTCCCTATGTCGGTACCGGCATGGAGCGCCGCGCCGCTCTGGACTCCGGCGAGGTCACCCTGGCCAAGAACGCCGGCGAGGTTATCTTTGCCGACGCTGCCAAGATCATCGTCAAGCATGCCGGCGGCATGGACGAGTATCACCTGGCCAAGTACCAGCGCTCCAACCAGTCCACCTGCATCAACCACCGTCCGCTCGTGCGCGTCGGTGACACCGTTGAGCAGGGCGAGCCCCTGGCCGACGGTCCTTCGACCGATCACGGCGAGCTCGCACTGGGCCAGAACCTCACCGTGGCCTACATGCCGTGGGAAGGCTTTAACTACGAGGACGGTATCGTCGTGTCCGAGCGCCTGGTGGCCGAGGACCTGCTGACGACCATCAACATCACCCGTCACGAGATCGACGCCCGCGACACCAAGCTCGGCCCCGAGGAGATCACCCGCGAGATCCCGAACCTCTCCGAGGACATGCTTGCCAACCTCGACGAGGATGGCATCATCCGCATCGGCGCCGAGGTCGGCCCTGGCGACATCCTGGTCGGCAAGGTCACGCCTAAGGGCGAGAGCGCTCTGACCGCCGAGGAGCGCCTGCTGCGCGCCATCTTCGGTGCCAAGGCTCACGACGTTCGCGACACTTCCCTTAAGATGCCTCACGGCGCTTACGGCCGCGTCATCGACGTCGTCCGCTTTAGCCGCGAGAACGGCGACGACCTGGCCCCCGGCGTCAACGAGCAGGTGCGCGTCTACGTCGCCCAGCGTCGTAAGATCCAGCAGGGCGATAAGATCGCCGGCCGCCACGGCAACAAGGGTGTTATTTGTAACGTTCTGCCGGTCGAGGACATGCCCTACATGGCTGACGGTACCCCGATCGACGTTATCCTCAACCCGCTGGGCGTTCCTTCGCGTATGAACGTCGGCCAGCTGCTCGAGTGCCACCTTGGCTGGGCTGCTGCCTGCGGTTGGGATACCGAGCAGGCCGACTCCGACAAGTACGTCCCCGGTCCGTTCTTCACCGCGACGCCCGTCTTCGACGGCGCCAAGGAGGACGAGATCGCCGAGGTCATCCGTCGCGCCAACAAGAACATGCTCAACAAGGCCACCGCTGCCTTTGGCGATCACATGCGCCCCGAGTTCGTCACCCAGCTTGACGAGCGCGGCAAGACCCGTCTGTTCGACGGCCGCACCGGCGAGGAGTTCCGCGAGCCCATTACCGTGGGTACGTCCTACATCCTCAAGCTCGGCCACATGGTCGACGACAAGATCCACGCCCGTTCGACCGGCCCTTACAGCCTGGTTACCCAGCAGCCTCTGGGCGGCAAGGCCCAGTTCGGCGGCCAGCGCTTCGGCGAGATGGAAGTTTGGGCACTGTACGCATACGGTGCTTCCAACGTCCTGCAGGAGATCCTGACCGTCAAGTCCGACGATACCGTGGGCCGCGTCAAGACCTACGAGTCCATCGTCAAGGGCGAGAACGTTCCTGTCCCGGGTATCCCCGAGTCCTTCAAGGTTCTCGTCAAGGAGATCCGCTCCCTCGCACTGGACATCGAGCCCATGCACGATGCCGACGAGGACGCCTCCGCCCCTGTGACCGCCGAGGAGACCTCCGCTCTCGACGACCTGGCTGCGCTCGCCGGCGTTGACGCCGACGTCGAGGCCGAGAATGCCGAGACCGCCGAGGCGCCCGAGGCTGTCGCCGCCACGACCACTGATAAGGAGTAGTTGACTGTGGCAGATTTCGAAGCTACTGATTTTGACTCGGTAAAGATCTCCCTTGCCTCCGCCGACCAGATCCGTTCCTGGTCGCACGGCGAGGTCAAGAAGCCGGAGACCATCAATTACCGTACCCTCAAGCCCGAGAAGGACGGCCTGTTCTGCGAGAAGATCTTCGGTCCCGCCAAGGACTGGGAGTGCTCCTGCGGCAAGTACAAGGGCATCCGCTTTAAGGGCATCGTCTGCGAGCGCTGCGGTGTCGAGGTCACCTCGGCCAAGGTGCGTCGCGACCGCATGGGTCACATCGAGCTCGCCGCTCCCGTGTCCCACATCTGGTACTTCAAGAGCCCCACGAGCTTCCCGATGAGCCGTATGCTCGACATCAAGTCCAAGGACCTCGAGAAGGTTCTGTACTTCGCCAGCTACATCATCACCGAGGTTGACTATGAGGCCCGCGAGGCCGACGCCGACGACCTGCGCGAGGAGCTCGCCGCCGATCTGGAAGAGATCGATGCCGAGTGCGCCCGCCAGATCGAGTCCCTCAAGGAGCAGGGCGACCCCGAGAACTTTGACGAGTTCTCCGACGAGGAGCCGCTGACCCCCGAGGAGATCGCCTCCGGCATCGTCGACATCGAGGAAGAGTGCAAGGACGAGAAGCAGCTCCGCACGGACGCCTTCAACGCCTTCATGAAGCTCACCGAGCGCGACCTCATCTCCGATGAGCCGCTGTTCCGTGAGATGACCCGTTACTACTCCATGTACTTCAAGGGTGGCATGGGTGCCGAGGCCGTCCGCGACCTGCTCGCTGCCATCGACCTCCCCTCCGAGGCCGAGAAGCTCAAGGCCATCATCGCCGACGAGGACTCCCAGAAGCAGAAGCGCGAGAAGGCCGTTAAGCGCCTCGAGGTCGTTGACGCCTTCCTGAAGGGTGGCAACAGCCCCGCGAACATGATCCTGGACGTCATCCCGGTCATTCCGCCCGATCTGCGCCCGATGGTCCAGCTCGACGGCGGCCGCTTCGCTGCGTCCGACCTCAACGATCTGTATCGTCGCGTGATCAACCGTAACAACCGACTCAAGCGCCTGCTCGACCTGGACGCCCCTGCGATCATCGTGAACAACGAGAAGCGCATGCTCCAGGAGTCCGTGGACGCCCTGTTCGACAACGGCCGTCGTGGTCGCCCGGTCTCTGGCCGTGGCGGTCGCCCGCTCAAGTCGCTCGCCGAGGCCCTCAAGGGCAAGCAGGGTCGTTTCCGTCAGAACCTGCTGGGTAAGCGTGTCGACTACTCCGGCCGTTCGGTTATCGTTACCGACCCCAAGCTGCTGCTGCACCAGTGCGGTCTGCCCAAGACCATGGCGCTGGAGCTCTTCAAGCCCTTCGTCATGAAGCGCCTGGTCGAGCTCGGCAAGGTCGAGAACATCAAGGGCGCCAAGCGCGCTATCGACCGTGGTGCCACCTTTGTGTGGGACATCCTCGAAGAGGTCATCGACGGCCGCGTCGTGCTGCTCAACCGTGCACCGACCCTGCACCGTCTGTCCATCCAGGCCTTTGAGCCGGTTCTGGTCGAGGGCAAGGCTATCCACCTGCACCCGCTGGTCTGCTCGCCCTTCAACGCCGACTTCGACGGCGACCAGATGTCTGTCCACGTGCCGCTGTCCAGCCAGGCTCAGGCCGAGGCTCGCGTGCTTATGCTCTCTGCGAACAACCTGCGCTCGCCGGCATCCGGCAAGCCGGTCAACATCCCCTCGCAGGACATGATCATTGGTGTGTACTACCTGACCCAGGTCCGCGAGGGTCTGCCGGGCGAGAACCACGTGTTCGCCAGCTTCGACGATGCGCTGCACGCCTATGACTGCCGCTCCGAGGTCGACATGCAGGCCAAGATTCAGGTCCGCGTGTCCGCTGCCGACGCCAATGTTATCAACGAGGACGGCACCCGTATCTTCCGCGTCAAGAACGGCAAGAACGAGTTTGTCGACTACGACGTCACCGGCAACAAGACCGCGCGCTTCGAGACCTCTATCGGCCGCATCATCTTCAACCGCCAGTGCCTGCCCGAAGACTACGAGTTCATGAACTACAAGATGGTCAAGGGCGACGTGGCCAAGCTGGTTGCGGACTGCTGCGATCGCTATCCCGAGGCCAAGGTCGGCCCGATCCTCGACGCCATCAAGTACTCCGGCTTCCACTACGCTACCCGCGCCGGCCTCACCATCTCGGTGTGGGACGCTCTCATCCCTGCCGAGAAGCAGGAGCTGCTCGATCGCGCCCAGGCCAACGTCGACCAGATCAACGAGTACTTCGAGGAGGGCTTCATCAACGAGACGGAGCGCCACATCGAAGTCGTTAACGAGTGGACCGCTTGTACCGATAAGGTCGCAGCGCTCATGCTCGACTTGTTCGACGAGGAGAACCCGCTCTACATGATGGCCGACTCCGGCGCCCGTGGTTCTAAGACCCAGCTGCGTCAGCTCGGCGGCATGCGTGGCCTGATGGCAGACATGTCCGGCGAGACGATCGACCTTCCCATTAAGGCGAACTTCCGCGAGGGCCTGCTGCCGCTCGAGTACTTCATTTCGACCTACGGCGCCCGTAAGGGCCTGGTCGATACCGCATCCCACACCTCGGACTCTGGTTACCTGACCCGTCGTCTGGTCGACGTGGCCCAGGACGTCATCGTCCGCGAGGAGGACTGCGGTACGCACGAGGGCGTCACCTACAACCTCATCATCCCCGGCACCACCGACCTCAACACCGACCTCGTCGGCCGTTGCTTCATTGAGGACGTCGTGGCTCCCGATGGCACCGTGCTCTTTGAGCAGGACGGCTACATCGAGAAGGTCGCCGACATCCAGAAGATGGTCGATGCGGGCCTCAAGAAGGTCAAGCTCCGCGCGCTGCTCACCTGCCGCTCCAAGTACGGCGTGTGCCAGAAGTGCTACGGCTGGGATCTTTCCACCCGTCGTCCGGTCGCCATCGGTACCGCGGTCGGCATTATTGCCGCCCAGTCCATCGGCGAGCCCGGTACGCAGCTTACGATGCGTACCATTCACTCCGGCGGCGTCGCTGGCGTCGACGATATTACGCAGGGTCTGCCTACGGTCAGCCGTATGTTCGATATCGTCGGCAACGTCAACGAGAAGATCCTGGGCCGCGAGGCCGAGCTGGCTCCGTACTCCGGTCACCTCTCGATTAAGCCCGAGAAGTCCGAGTACGTGCTGACGCTCACCGACTCCGAGGATCACACCCGTGTCCTCGACGAGCGTCGCGTCCCCGCTTCGGTGCGCTTCATGCCCGAGATCGAGGACGGCTGCGAGGTTCGCGCCGGCGACCAGATCACCAAGGGCTTCGTCAACTTCCGCAACCTGCGCAAGCTGACCGACATCGAGTCGACGATGCACACCTTCGTCGAGAGCGTCAAGGACGTCTACACCAGCCAGGGCGTCGACCTGAACGACAAGCACATCGAGGTGCTCGCACGTCAGATGCTGCGTCGCGTTCAGATCACCAACCCCGGTGACTCCAAGTACCTGCTTGGTCAGTACGTCGACCGCTACGAGTTCGCCGACGAGGTCGAGCGCGTTGCCCGTCTGGGCGGTCAGGCTCCTGTGGCCGAGCCCGTCATCCTGGGTACGCTCAAGGTCGCGTCCAACATCGACTCCTGGCTGTCGAGCGCTTCGTTCATCCGCACCGCCGGCGTCCTTACCGAGGCTGCCATCGAGGGCAAGGTCGACCATCTGCTCGACCTTAAGTCCAACGTCATCGTCGGTAAGAAGATCCCGGCTGGTACCGGCCTCAAGCCGTACGCCAACGCCAAGCTGACGTATCGCACGGCCGACGGCTATGTCGACATCGACGGTCCGGCTTCGCCCAACGCCAAGTCGCTGCCCGAGTGGGCTCCTGTGGAGCTCAAGGACCTGGACGAGCAGCTCCCGCAGCAGCTCGACTGGGCCGGCTACGACGAGTTCGGTGGTGCTGACGGTTCGTTCACCCGCAACGGCCACACCATCTCCGCCGAGAAGGCTCGCCTGTACCTGTTCGACGACCTGGGCGTGTCGCAGCGCTGGACCAACAAGTTCAGTGAGGTCGGCATCGAGACGGTCGGCGACCTGGTCGGCAAGTCCGAGGAGGATCTGCTGCGCATCGATGGCATCGGTGCCAAGGCGATCGAGGAGCTCCGTGACGGCCTGGAGGCCCACGACCTGCTCTACATCCTCGAGAACAACGACGACGTTGCCGACGAGGAAGACCTCTCGCAGCTGCTGCAGATGGTCTTTAGCCCCGACGGTCCGGACGACATCCTGCTGGGCACCTCCGCCACGCCGACGCATCACGCCGACGCCGACGAGGAGCTCCTGGGCGCCCCGATCGACGACAAGAAGGCTCCTGCCAACGGTGCCATCAACGAGGACATGGCTTCCCTCGACGAGCTGCTCAACCAGCTCGTGGACACCGACGATGCCGAAGAGGCCAAGGACAACGACGAGGAATAATTAGTTCCGCCGTTCTAACGAACGGCGGCAATCTCCGTCGCTGCGCGGCCCCCAGAGCTACAATCTGTCATTCAAAAGGCAGGGCATGACCAAAAGGTCAATGCCCTGCCTTTTTCATGCCACCTTGTACGCTCTGGGGGCCGCTCGCTTGCGTATGCTCAACCTGTTGCGTTCCGTTGATTCCTTACCAAAAAGGGACGGATTTATTTTTGGTAGGTTTTTCCTGCTTGAATTTGAAACATTCCGTTTGGTCAAAGCGTATCTATGGTGAGGGCCTCATCAAGAACCATCAATGTCACCGGGAGGTGATTATGGAAGAACAAGCTTTTAGACAGGCGGTCGAAGACCACCGGGATGTCGTGTTCCGGATCGCTTTGACGTATCTGCGCGATCGCGCTGACGCCGACGATGTTGCTCAAGACGTCTTTCTTAAGTTGCTCAAAGGCGATGCGCAATTTGAAAGCTGGGAGCATCTTCGTCGGTGGCTTATCCGGGTCACGATCAATGAATGCAAATCTCTCTTTCGAAAGCCGTGGAGGCGCGTGGAGGATATCGAAAATCTGACCGATTCGCTCTCGACGACGCAGGATGAGACCAAGGCCGTCCTGTCGGACGTCATGCGGCTTCCGGAGCGATTCCGTGTCCCCATCGTGCTCTATTACTATCTGGGCTTCTCAACTTCAGAGATTGCCGAGTTGTTGCATGTGCCGGCTGCGACCGTTCGAACGCGTTTAGCCCGCGGTAGATCGAAGCTCAAGTTCATCCTAGAGGAGGGCGATCGTGAAATCCAACCAAATCAAACAGGCCTTCGAGTCCGTCCAAGCCGATAGCGATCTTGCCGATCGTGTCCTTAATGCCGCTGCGGGTGAGCCACTTCGTCGAAAGGGTCACGCGAAGCCTCTGTATGTTGCTGTGATCGGATGCCTTGCCGGGGTGTTGGCGACTGGAGGGGTCGCCTACGCCGTCGTCAATTCCAGTTATTTTGCCTCTGCCTGGGGAAACCATGGCAACGGAGAGTCCATTACCTGGACTCAAGGTGGCTCGTCGGGGACTAAATATACCTACACCAGAGAGTTTGGTGATGGTATCGCGCCCCAAAGCCTGGAGGGTGCAGTCCAGAAGGTCAATCTGTCCGTCGAGGGCAACGGCTATACGCTCGACATTCATGAGATGGCTATCGATAAAAACGGTTGCGGTGCCGTGACGTTTACGTTGTCCAATCCAAATGGTGTTAACTACTACAAGCCGGCAGCAGAGACTGGCGAACTTGTTCTCTATGGTGAAGAAGAACAAGGCATCGGCACGCCCAGCATGAACTTCGGCGAAAAATGGGCTGACACACGCTGCACAATTGATAAGGACACATCAAGCGACACGGTCATTAATGGCACGATGTACTTTGCCTCGTGGGATCGCGAGCGAGATTTGGGACATGCGGTTACCTGGAATATCTGCTGGACCGAGGGCGAAGGCGAGGATGCGAAGCATGTTGAGGCATCGACCCCCGAGTTTAGCGTCGGAGCGTACGTCGATACAAAGGAGCTCCACTCCGACGACTCGCCTCTCGAGATTAGCCCGTTTTCCATCCAGACGCACATCGACGATCTGGGCATTGACGCAGTCACGAAAAAGTTGACCGTTACCTACAAGGATGGATCGGAGCAGATTATCGAAGACGATGCTGCAGGCGCGTACAATTCTTATTTTTCGCTGACGCGCAATAGCGGGGAGAACATCTCGGTTCCGACAAAGCTGATCAATGTCGATCAAGTGGTCTCGGTAACCCTCGAGGGCACGAGATACACATCAACAGGAGAGACCGAAACAGAATTACCCTTTACCATCGTCTATTCGTAAGGCTTGAGGCCGCTTCCCAAGAGGGGAAGCGGCCTATTTTGCGTTATATGGACGGTTATTTTGAGCGATATTCGCCTCAATTTCGGAAGTATGCGGCAAAATCTCGATGGGTCGACCACACCGCATATGCTCAAGCGCTCTACCTGCGGGTTTATTATCGCAAAACCCCGGCGTGCTCGGCAGGTCCAGAATTTGCCGCATACTTCCGAAAGCGCCGCCGATTTCCCTATGACAGATGAGGGCGGATCACCGCTGGAGCGCGACGTTTCCGCAGATAAAACCGACCAAAACAAACCTGTCCCTTTTTGGCAGGTAACGTTGCCCCGACGAGTGCGTCGGATTCCCGGTCCGGGCGGCGCGGGGTTAAGTTTGTCGCGAGTTCCGCACGAGCCGGAGAGCACTTAATGTGCTCTCCGTGCGAGCCAGGACTGTAGAGCAGCAAACTTAACCCCGCGCCGCCCGGACCGGGAATCCGCCATCGCGCACAGGAGGGGATTCCTTTTGTGTAGGCTTTGCGGAAATGTGCCAATTTTGGGATACGCCCGGCGGCGTGGTCTGTTGACGGCTCAGCTAACGCCACGTATCCTATCGAACTGCGTGTTTCGTAGGGGGATGCTGACCCCTCGATTCAAGCCGTTGCACTTTACAGAAAGCTGGAATCATTCGAGAAGGAGTACGCTTTGCCTACTATTAACCAGCTGGTTCGCCAGGGCCGTCGTTCCGTGCCCAAGAAGTCCAAGAACGCTGCTCTGCAGCACAACTCCCAGAAGCGCGGCGTGTGCACCCGCGTCTTCACCACGAGCCCCAAGAAGCCGAACTCGGCTCTTCGTAAGGTTGCCCGTGTTCGCCTTGTCAACGGCATCGAAGTTACTGCTTACATCCCGGGTGAGGGCCACAACCTGCAGGAGCACTCCATCGTGCTCGTCCGCGGCGGTCGTGTCCGTGACCTCCCTGGTGTCCGTTATCACGTCATCCGTGGCGCCTACGACGCTGCTCCGGTCCAGAACCGTATGCAGGCCCGTTCCAAGTACGGTGCTAAGCGCCCCAAGGCTAAATAAGCCAGATAACGTTTTGATACTTTCGCCGTGTGCCGCCTAAGCGCCGCACGGTAGACACTTAAGGAGATTTCACATGCCGCGTCGTGCAGCAGCTAATCGTCGTGAGGTTCAGCCTGACGCCGTTTACAACAACCGCCTGGTGACTCAGCTCATCAACAAGGTCCTTCTTGACGGCAAGAAGGCCACCGCTGAGCGCATCGTTTACACCGCTTTCGAGATCGTTGCCGAGAAGTCCGAGGGTGGCGACGCTCTCGCTACCTTCAAGAAGGCTATGGACAACGTCAAGCCCACGCTCGAGGTTAAGCCCAAGCGTGTCGGTGGCGCTACCTATCAGGTCCCGATGGAGGTCAACTCCCGTCGTTCCACCGCTCTGGGTATCCGCTGGATCGTCAACTTCTCCCGCGCTCGCAAGGAGAAGACCATGGCCGAGCGTCTCGCCAATGAGATCCTCGACGCTTCCAACGGCCTGGGCGCTTCCGTCAAGAAGCGTGAGGACGTCTTCAAGATGGCCGAGGCCAACCGCGCGTTCTCTCACTATCGTTGGTAAGTTAAGGTAAGGAACTAACATGGCTAAGCCTAAGTACAAGCTTTCCGATACCCGTAACATCGGCATCATGGCCCACATCGATGCCGGTAAGACCACCACGACCGAGCGTATTCTTTACTACACCGGTAAGACCCACAAGATCGGTGAGGTTCATGAGGGCGCTGCCACCATGGACTGGATGGTTCAGGAGCAGGAGCGCGGCGTAACCATTACCTCCGCTGCTACTACGTGCTTCTGGAACAAGGACGGTAAGGACTACCGCATCCAGATCATCGACACCCCGGGCCACGTTGACTTCACCGCCGAGGTCGAGCGCTGCCTGCGCGTCCTCGATGGCGCTGTCGCCGTCTTCGACGCCGTTGCCGGCGTTCAGCCCCAGTCTGAGACCGTTTGGCGTCAGGCTTCTACCTTCAACGTCCCCCGCATCGCCTTCATCAACAAGTATGACCGCGTGGGCGCTGACTTCTTCAACGCTATCGAGACCATGAAGGATCGTCTCGACGCTAACGCCGTGGCCGCTCAGGTCCCGATGGGCGCCGAGGACAACTTCTGGGGCGTCATCGACCTCGTCACCATGACCGCTTGGGACTTTAAGGCCGACGAGAAGGGCATGACCTACCCCGAGCCGATGGACGAGATCCCGGCTGAGTTCGCTGACATCGTTGCCACCAAGCGCGAGGAGCTCCTCGACGCCGCTGCCAGCTTTGATGACGAGCTCATGGAGAAGATCCTCATGGAGGAGGACTTCACCGTCGAGGAGCTCAAGGCCGCTCTGCGCAAGGGCGTTCTGGCCAACGAGCTCAACCTCGTCTTCGTGGGTTCCGCCTACAAGAACAAGGGCGTTCAGGAGCTGCTCGACGCTGTTGTCGACTACCTGCCCAGCCCGCTCGACGTCAAGGCCGTCACCGGTACCGATCCGGACACCGGCGAGGAGATCGAGCGTCATCCTGACTTCGATGAGCCCTTCTCCGGCCTGGTCTTCAAGATCATGACCGACCCGTTCGTCGGTAAGCTTACTTACGTCCGCGTTTACTCCGGTCGTGCCGAGTCCGGCTCCTACGTTGTCAACGCTTCCAACGGTCAGCGCGAGCGCCTCGGCCGCATCCTCGAGATGAACGCCGCCGAGCGTATCGACCGTGACGACGCTGCCGCCGGCGACATCGTCGCTTGCGTCGGCTTCAAGAACTCCACCACCGGTGACACCCTGTGCGCCGAGGGCAAGGAGATCGTCCTCGAGAAGATCGAGTTCGCTAAGCCCGTTATCGACGTTGCTATTGAGCCCAAGACCAAGGCCGAGCAGGACAAGATGTCCCTGGCTCTGACCAAGCTTGCCGAGGAGGACCCGACCTTCACGGTGTCCACCAACCACGAGACCGGCCAGACCATCATCGCCGGCATGGGCGAGCTGCACCTCGAGATCATCGTCGACCGTCTGCTCCGCGAGTTCAAGGTTGACGCTAACGTCGGTAAGCCCCAGGTTGCCTATCGTGAGACCGCTGGTCACGACGTCGAGAAGGCTGAGGGCAAGTTCGTCCGTCAGTCCGGTGGTCGCGGTCAGTACGGCCACGCCGTCATCAAGCTCGAGAAGATGGAGGAGGGCTTTGGCTACGAGTTCGTCAACGCTATCGTCGGCGGCGTCGTGCCCAAGGAGTACATCCCGTCTATCGACAAGGGCATCCAGGAGGCCCTGAACACCGGTGTTATCGCCGGCTTCCCGGTCCTCGACGTTAAGGTCACCCTGTTCGACGGTTCTTACCACGAGGTCGACTCCTCCGAGGCCGCCTTCAAGATCGCCGGTTCCATGGCTATCAAGGACGCCCTCAAGAAGTCCGATCCGCAGCTGCTCGAGCCGATCATGGCTGTCGAGGTCGAGACCCCCGAGCAGTACATGGGCGACGTCATGGGCAACCTCTCCGGTCGCCGCGGCAAGATCGAGGGCATGGAGGATCGCAGGAACAGCAAGCTCATCCGTGCCAAGGTGCCGCTGGGCGAGATGTTCGGTTACGCTACCGACCTTCGCTCCCAGACCCAGGGCCGTGCATCCTACACGATGCAGTTCGACTCTTATGAGCCCGCGCCCAAGTCCATCGTGGACGAGGTCATGAGCAAGAACGCCTAAGTTCGAGCTCCCTGTTACGTAATCCGCGAGAACATCTCTCGCACTCTTTGGAGGTTTAAGTTGGCTACCCAGAAGATCCGCATTCGCCTCAAGGGCTATGATCACGAGGTCGTCGATCAGTCCGCGAAGCTCATCGTCGAGACCGCTCAGAAGACCGGCGCTCGCGTTTCCGGTCCTGTCCCCCTGCCCACCGAGCGCAACCTGTACACGGTTATCCGCTCGCCGCACGTGAACAAGGACTCCCGTGAGCAGTTCGAGATGCGCACCCACAAGCGTCTCATCGACATCCTCGACCCCACCTCGGGCACCGTTGATTCGCTCATGCGTCTCGACCTCCCCGCTGGCGTCGACATCGACATCAAGCTCTAAGCTTTTTGCTTGATAGCGCGATTGCTAAGGCCGCAGCCCTTTGGGTTGCGGCCTTTTTTGTATCGATGGGGTAAAGGGTCTACACTACTGAGCTATTCGACAAACGGTGTATGAGTAAAGCTGTTGGGGGCAGGTAGAGATGGTCGAGTGGATTGTTAAACGAGCGCAGGGCGACCGTGCACGTGTGGGCACGTTGACGGGCATGGTGTGCATTCTTGCCAATGTGGCACTTTGCGCTGCGAAGGGCGCAATCGGTGTGCTGTCGGGATCGGTTTCGATCGTGGCGGATGCCATGAACAACCTGTCCGACGCCAGTTCGAACATCGTGAGCGTGCTTGGCTTTAAGCTGGCGGGCAAGCCGGCAGACCCCGAGCATCCTTACGGCCATGGCCGCTACGAGTATCTCTCGGGTCTGGTCGTGGCAGCACTCGTGCTGCTGATTGGTGTTGAGCTGGTGAAGTCCTCGGTTGAGCGCGTCATCCACCCCGAACCTGTCGAGCTCTCACTTGCTCTGGTGGCAGTCCTTGCGCTTTCGATGGTCGTCAAGCTGTGGATGGCGGCCCTCAACCAAAAGCTCGGTGACCGTATTGAGTCCGAGACGCTGCATGCGACCGCGCAGGATTCCAAGAACGATGTCCTAGCCACGGGCGCCGTGTTGGCGTGTGCAATTGTTTCGCAGGTGACGCACATCAATCTTGACGCATGGGTCGGCCTTGCCGTTGGCGCCTATATTGGCTGGAGCGGTTTTGAACTTATCCAGGATACGGTGAGCCCGCTTTTGGGCCAGGCGCCCGACCCCAAACTGGTCAAGCATATCCGAGACAAGATCATGAGCTATCCTGGCGTTTTGGGCGTCCACGACCTGATGGTGCACGATTACGGTCCGGGCAGGAAGTTTGCGAGCGCCCACGCCGAGATGGCAGCCGAGACCAGCCCGCTGGAAAGCCACGACATACTCGACAACATCGAGCAGTCGTTTAGGGATGAAGACGGCATGATCGTTACGCTCCACTACGATCCCATCGTGACCGACGACCCCAAAGTGGCTAGCATGCGTCTGCGCATCAACGCTATGGCTCAAGAGATCGATAGCCGCCTCTCGATCCACGACCTGCGCTGTGTTCCGGGTCCCACGCATACCAACGTGATCTTTGACTGCGTACGTCCCTCGGATTTGGCGATGAGCGCCGAGGATCTAAAGCGCGCGTTGGCGAAACGTGTCGAATCCGAATATCCCAAGTCGATTGCCAAGATCACGATCGACGAAGACTACGTAGACCATACCCACGAGTAGGGCTGCGCCGGTAAAGCAAGTTATACAGAAGGGGAGAGCATGAAGCGTCTATATCTACTCCGCCACGGCCAGACAGAATTCAACGTTAAAAAGCTGGTCCAGGGCCGCTGTGATTCACCGTTGACCGACCTGGGCCGCAAACAAGCGGGGATGGCCGCCGCATGGCTCAAGGGCCACGACGTCGTCCCCGACAAAGTGGTCTCATCGCCCTTAGGCCGAGCCATGGACACGGCAAGTCTCGTCGCAACCGAACTCCTCGGCCCGGACGCAGCAGTCGAGCCCTGCGAAGGCATCATCGAGCGCAGCTACGGTACCTTCGAAGAGGGCCCACACGACGCCCTGCCCACCGACGTCTGGGACCCCGGCGAGGATTTGGTCCCATTTGGCGGAGAAGGGAGCCATGCCCTGCAGGAGCGCATGGTAGGCACCCTTACCAATCTCATGGGCGCCGAGAGCATCGAAACCCTCCTAGCAGTAAGCCACGGCAGCGCAAGCCGCCAATTCATCAAGGCCGCAGCCCCAGAGGGCTTCGAACTCCCAGCAAAACTCCCCAACTGCGCCATCATGATCTTCGATTTTGAAGAGGAAAAGTCGGGAGAAGAGGGCGACATGCCACAATCAAAGTTCACCTTGCAACAAATCATCGATCCCCAGCAAAGTAATTAGCTGAGCGAGCAGAGTTAAGCAGACATCAACGTGTCGTCTCCCGAGCACGGCGGAGGGCCGGAGAAATATATTAAGGTCATCGCGAGTTCCGCACGCAAAGGAGAGCACTTAATGTGCTCTCCGTCTTGCGCAGGACTGTAGAGCAGGGACCTTAATATATTTCTCCGGCCCTCCGCCGTGCTCGGGAGCCATCCACGCACTTTACCTGCGTAAACAATGTGAGTGAAATATGAATCTCGATGGATACGCCCGCAGCCGTGTATACTAAACAGCTGTGTGTAACCAGGGGAGTATTCTGGCTGGACAAAATGCCTGCTTAATAGGGTTGTCAGGTAGTCCGGACGCAATACAAGGCTGGGGAGCACGTCGTGTAAGTAGTGGTCCTCTAGGGGCGTACGCTCGGTGGTGTACGCATTGTCCCAAGACCACGCGAGAGTTGGGATCATATCTTGATCAGCATGATTCTCGGCCGCAAGATTGGCATGACCCAGGTTTGGGACGAGGACGACAACGTCGTTCCCGTCACGGTCATCCAGGCTGGCCCCTGCGCTGTCTCGCAGGTTAAAACTCAGGCAACCGACGGCTATGACGCCGTCCAGATCGGTTTCGGCGACATCAAGGCCAAGAACGTGAACAAGCCCATGGCTGGTCACTTCGCCAAGGCCGGCGTCGAGCCTGTCCGCTTCCTTCGTGAGGTCCGCGTCGAGAACGGCGAGGAGCACAAGGTCGGCGAGGTCGTCACCGTCGCTGATTTCGCTGATGTCGAGAAGGTCGACGTCATCGGTACCTCCAAGGGTAAGGGCTTCCAGGGTCGCATCAAGCGCTGGGGTCAGCGCCGCGGTCCTATGACGCATGGTTCTCACTTCCAGCGTCACCCCGGTTCTATCGGTCAGTGCGCCTATCCTGCGCGCGTCCTCAAGGGCGTCAAGATGGCCGGTCACATGGGTAACGAGCGCGTTACCGTCAAGAACCTTTCCGTTGTCCGCATCGATGCCGAGCAGAACCTCATCTTGGTCAAGGGCGCTGTCCCGGGTGCCAAGAATGGTCTCGTCGCCATCCGTATGGCCTAAGGGCCCAGCCCATTTAGCCCAGCGTCATACCAAGGAGAACACTTAAATGGCAAAGTTTGAAGTAAAGAACAGCGAGGGCAAGAAGGTCGCCGAGGCCGAGCTCGCCGCTGAGGTGTACGGCATCGAGCCGAACATCCACGTTATGCACCACATCGTCAAGTGCCAGATGGCCTCTTGGCGTCAGGGCACCCAGTCTGCTAAGGGTCGCTCTGAGGTTTCCGGTGGTGGCAAGAAGCCTTGGCGTCAGAAGGGCACCGGCCGTGCCCGCCAGGGTTCCATCCGTGCTGCCCAGTGGCGTCACGGTGGCGTTGTCTTCGCCCCCAAGCCCCGTTCCTACGCTAAGCGTATGAACAACAAGGAGGTCAAGCTGGCTATGCGCTCCGCGCTGTCCGCCAAGCTGGCCGATGGCGAGCTCGTGCTCGTCGACGACTACGGCTTCGAGAAGCCTTCCACCAAGGCTGCCGTCGCCATGCTCAAGGCTCTCGGCCTTGAGGGCAAGCGTCTGACCATCATCGTTCGCGATGAGGACGTCAACGCCTACCTGTCGTTCCGCAACATTCCCAAGACGTTCATCATCACTGCCGACGAGGCCAACACCTACGATCTCGTCAACAACAATGCCGTGCTGATGCCCGCCGACATCGCCGCTCACTTCGGGGAGGTGCTTGCATAAATGACCGCCCACGAGATCATCATCCGTCCGATCGTGTCCGAGCGTTCCTTCTCCGGCATGGAGCTGAACAAGTACACGTTCGAGGTCGCCAAGGATGCTAACAAGTATCAGATCAAGGACGCTGTCGAGGAGATCTTCGGCGTCAAGGTCGTTCGCGTGAACACCCTGACGGTCAAGCCCAAGACCAAGCGCGTGCGCTATGTCGCCGGCAAGACCCGTTCTTGGAAGAAGGCCATCGTCACGCTGGCCGAGGGCGACACCATCGAGGTCTTTGGCAACCAGGCCTAAGACTCGCTGCTGTTGAGTGAGCTCATGCCTCCCAAATAGGGGAGGCGAGAGCTCAAGGTTTCGGGCGTATAAAATGGACACGCCCGGAACCGTGTATACGTCCGGTGTCATCGCACCCGAGGCAGAACCTCGAATCCCTGTCTGCGATGGCTAACGGATTCCTATTGAAAGGGATTGTAATGGCTGTAAAGCACCTTAAGCCGACCTCCGCTGGTAGGCGTTGGCAGACGATCTCCGATTTCTCCGAGATCACCTGCACCAAGCCCGAGAAGTCTCTTCTCGAGCCCCTGCCCAAGAAGGCCGGTCGTAACAACAACGGCCGCATCACCACCCGCCACCAGGGCGGCGGCGTGAAGCGTCGTTACCGCGTGATCGACTTCAAGCGCAACAAGGACGGCGTGCCCGCCAAGGTTGCCACGATCGAGTACGATCCGAACCGTTCCGCTCGCATCGCTCTGCTGCACTACGCTGACGGTGAGAAGCGCTACATCCTAGCCCCCAAGGGCCTCGAGGTCGGCCAGACCATCATGTCCGGTTCTGACGCCGACATCAAGCCGGGCAACGCTCTGCCCCTCGCCGACATCCCCGTCGGTACGCTCATCCACGCCGTCGAGTTCCAGCCGGGCAAGGGCGCTGCTATCGCCCGTTCCGCCGGTAACTCCTGCCAGCTGATGGGTAAGGAGGGCAAGTACGCTATCGTCCGTATGCCTTCCTCCGAGATGCGCCGCATCCTCGTTACCTGCCGCGCCACCGTCGGTGAGGTCGGCAACGCCGATCACGCCAACATCGTCATCGGCAAGGCCGGCCGTAAGCGTCACATGAACGTGCGCCCGACCGTCCGCGGTACCGTCATGAACCCTGTCGACCACCCGCACGGCGGTGGCGAGGGCAAGAACCACACCTCTGGTCGTCCCTCTGTTACCCCCTGGGGTAAGCCGACGAAGGGCCTTCGTACGCGCAAGAAGAAGAAGGTCTCGAACCAGCACATCATTCGTCGCCGTAAGAAGTAATTTCGGATACCGAGTTTTAGGAGAAAGCACTTATGAGCAGAAGTCTCAAAAAGGGCCCGTTCGTGGAGACTCGCCTTCTCTCGCGTATCACCGCGATGAACGAGGCTGGCAAGAAGGACGTCGTGAAGACCTGGTCCCGCGCGTCCACCATCTTCCCCGAGATGGTTGGTCACACCATCGCCGTCCACGACGGCCGCAAGCATGTGCCCGTGTATGTTACCGAGTCCATGGTTGGTCACAAGCTCGGCGAGTTCGCGCCGACTCGTACGTTCCGTGGCCACAAGGCCAAATAGGGGGTTAACCGTAAATGGCAACTAAGTCTATTGAAACTGAGGCCACCGAGGTTCGCGCCGTCGCTAAGTACGTGCGTGTTTCCCCCAGCAAGGCCCGCCTGGTGGTCGATCTGATCCGCCGCAAGCCTGTCGCTCAGGCCTTCGACATCCTCCACTTCTGCGACCGCGCCGTCGCCGTGGATGTCGAGAAGGTTCTCCGTTCCGCCGTTGCGAACGCCGAGAACAACAACGGTCTGCGTGCCGACAACCTGGTTGTCGCCGCTGCCTATGTTGACGAGGGTCCGACGCTTAAGCGCATCCGTCCCCGCGCCAAGGGTTCCGCTTCTCGCATTCTGAAGCGTACTTCCCACATCACCGTCGTCGTTGCTCCTCGAAAGGAGGCGTAAAGCTGTATGGGTCAGAAAGTCTACCCCACCGGCTTCCGTCTTGGCATCACCGAGAACTGGCGCTCCCGCTGGTTCGCAGAGAAGGATTACGCTAAGACCCTCGGTAACGATCTCGAGATCCGCAAGTACCTCGAGAAGCGTCTTTCCCGCGCAGCTGTCTCCCGCGTCGAGATCGAGCGCGCTGGCGACAAGGTGAAGGTCATCATCCTCACCGCTCGCCCCGGCGTTGTCATCGGTAAGAAGGGTGCTGAGATCGATACCCTCCGCACCGAGCTCGAGAAGGTCGCTGGCGTCTCCAAGGGCCAGCTCTCCGTCGACGTTGTCGAGATCAAGCGCCCCGAGCTCGACGCCAACCTCGTTGCTCAGTCTATCGCCGAGCAGCTCGAGGGCCGCGTTGCCTTCCGTCGCGCTATGCGCAAGGCTGTCCAGTCCGCCCGCAAGGCCGGCGCTAAGGGCATCCGTATCCAGTGCTCCGGTCGTCTCGGCGGTGCCGAGATGGGCCGTCGTGAGTGGTACCGCGAGGGTCGCGTGCCTCTGCACACCCTCCGTGCCAAGATCGACTACGGCACGGCTGTCGCCAGCACCACCATGGGCGCTTGCGGCGTGAAGGTCTGGATCTACCTGGGCGAGAAGCTCCCGGGCCAGCCTGTTCCCAACCCTGCACTCGAGGGCTCTTCCCGTCCTCGTCGTCGTAACTCCGAGAGGAGGGGTCAGTAGTGCTTGCCCCTAAGCGTATTCTTCACCGCAAGGTGCAGCGTGGCTCCATGAAGGGCCAGGCCAAGGGTAATACCGAGCTGCATTTCGGCGAGTTTGGTATCCAGGCTCTCGAGGCCCATTGGATCACCAACCGTCAGATCGAGGCCGCTCGTATTGCCATGACCCGCTACATGAAGCGTGGCGGTCGTGTCTACATCACGATCTTCCCCGATAAGCCCATCACCAAGAAGCCTGCCGAGACTCGCATGGGTTCTGGTAAGGGTAACCCCGAGGAGTGGGTGGCCGTCGTCAAGCCCGGCCGCATCATGTTCGAGGTCAAGGGTGTTCCCGAGGAGGTCGCTCGCGAGGCTCTGCGTCTTGCGCAGCACAAGCTCCCCATCAAGACCAAGATTGTTGCTGCCAAGAATGCTGAGCAGCGCATCGAGAAGGAGATGGCTGAGGAGGCCGCTCTCGAGGCCAAGTGGGCTGCTGAGGACGCCGCCGCCGCCAAGGAGGAGAACTAATGAAGCCCGCAGAGATTCGTGAGCTCTCGGACGCTCAGCTCGTTGAGAAGCTGAAGGAAATGCGCGCCGAGCTCTTTAACCTTCGTTTCCAGATGGCCACCAGCCAGCTGGACAACACCGCTCGCGTCAACACCGTGAAGAAGGACATCGCTCGCGTCCTCACGGAGCAGCGCGCCCGTGAGATCGCAGCGGAGAAGTCCGCTGTCGCCGAGTAGGACCTAAGGAGAGAACATGACTGATTCGCGTAACTCGCGTAAGGTCCGTACGGGTGTCGTTACCTCCGTCTCCGGTGCCAAGACCATCGTTGTCACCATCACCGAGCGCAAGCGTCACCCCAAGTACGGCAAGATGATGACCAGCTCCAAGAAGCTGCACGCTCACGATGAGGAGTGCACGGCTGGCGTGGGCGACACCGTCCGCGTTATGGAGACCCGTCCTATGTCCAAGATGAAGCGTTGGCGCCTCATCGAGGTCGTCGAGCGCGCTAAATAAGCAGTCGCTCTTACGACTTGTACGTTTCCGAAGATGTGCGTATGCCTGGCTTGCATACCACGGGCCGTATAAAGGCTGCGCACCTCTCTTCGGTTCTTAGTTCGGAGGAACATCTACCATGATTCAGATGCAAACCATGCTGAACGTCGCCGACAACTCCGGCGCTCGCAAGATTCGCTGCATCAAGGTGCTTGGCGGTTCCAAGCGTCGTTATGCAGGCATCGGCGATGTGTTCATCGGTGCTGTCCAGGAGGCTACCCCTGGCGCCAACGTCAAGAAGAAGGACGTTGTCCGTTGCGTCGTCGTTCGCACCGTTAAGGAGATCCGCCGCAAGGATGGCTCCTACATTCGCTTTGATGAGAACGCCTGCGTTGTCATCAACAACGATGGTTCGCCCGTCGGCACCCGTATCTTCGGGCCCGTCGCTCGCGAGCTTCGTGACAAGAAGTACATGAAGATCGTCTCGCTCGCTCCCGAGACCCTGTAGTTAGGGGAGATATATGTATATCAAGAAGGGCGATAAGGTCCAGGTTCTCTCTGGTAAGGATCGCGGCAAGCAGGGCGTTATCCTGCGTGCTCTCCCCGCCGAGAACAAGGTCGTTGTCGAGGGCGTTTCGGTCGTCAAGAAGGCCGTCAAGCCCAACGCTGCCAACCAGCAGGGCGGCATCGTTTCGCAGGAGGCTCCTATCGACGCCTCCAACGTCAATCTCGTTTGCCCCGAGTGCGGTAAGGTTACCCGCGTCGGTCACGAGAAGGACGGCAAGAACAAGCTGCGCGTCTGCAAGAAGTGCGGCCACAAGTTCTAAGCTGCCTGCAACAGTTAAGTTGCTAGCAAAGGCCCGGATGCCACGGCACCCGGGCCTTTTTCTATCCCCACTCGATGGCTTCGGTTCTGCCGTCCCGTCATTCCGGTTGCATCCAGTTCTCGGTGCCGTCTCGAATCGAGTGCCGCCAGGTGACACCCTGTCGCGTTTCGTCGGCTTCGGGGACAAAAGTCGGGACAACTCCAAAAACTATTTTCGAACTCAGGGCTTTGAGTTTTTGTTTTTGTCCCAAAGGGCGCGGCGGGATGCCTTTGGAGGCTCGATAGCGCCGAAAACGCCCGTTTTGAAACTTAAATGCCTTTTCGCGTGCAAGCCGCCAGCTGCAATAGGAAGTGAATCAATGCAGGTGGCTTTCAAGCAGTTTGCAAAACTGCAGGTCGCAGGTCTTCATTGCCAGTAGGAGAAATGAGTAGTCTCAGGTGGCTTGCCCATGAGTTGACGAACGGGATTTGAGATTACGCTGACGTCCGGAAACGCTTCGAGCACGGCGTTACGTTTTTGGGGTTTGGGCGTAGCCCCTGCACCCGCGAGCGCGGGCCTTAAGCCCGCCGAGAGGGTGACGCGTCGAAAACGAAGGGGAAAGAGAGAAGGGGCCGTCCCTATCATTCAGGTTGCGACCGAAGAAGACAAGGAGACCCCCTGAGCCTGAATGATGCCCCACAGACCGCGTCCGACCGAGCTCAAGCCGAGCTTTTCCTGACGTCCGCCTTCGCGGAGATGATGGCTGGATTGGCTATGGATTGGCAACACTTATTTGGACGATTCCGGGAGGGACGGCCCCGCCTCCCTGAACTCGACCGGCGACATGTAGCCCAGCGTCGAGTGGATCCTGAAGTTGTTGTACCAGTGCACGTAATCCAAGAGCTTGGCTCGGAGCTCGCGCGTCCCTCCTCGGTCCTTCGGAGTGGCCGACGATTTCCCCGTTGCAGAGGTCGACGAGCAGGCAGACGTAGTTCCACGACGCCCCGACGCGCACGCAGGCCAAGTCGCTGCATATATGGGTGCACGGCGCCCTGCCGCCGAAGCCGCGCGCGACGACGTTCGACACGTCGGCCTCGTTGACCGCCCCGGGGTGCACCTTGAACCTCTTCCTGCCGTATGCGCCGGCCAGGCCGTTCTCCCTCATGATGCGGCAGACGCGGCGCCGGCTGACGGTGACGCCCGACCTCCCGGGCGACGCCTTGATCTTGCGCGATCCGTTCCGGCCCTTGCTGGCGGCGTGCGCCGCCGCGGCCGCCGTCGCCCCCGACATTAAGGTCCTCAAGGGCCGCGTCGTCTCCGGCGACCAGTTCGTCTCGCCCGCGGAACAGAAGGAGCGAATCCTCGCGACCTTCGGCGATCTGTGCTGCGAGATGGAGGGCTGCACCATCGCGCAGGCCGCCTATCTCAACGGCGTGCCCCTCGTCGTCGTGCGCGCCATCAGCGACAAGCCCTGCGCCGAGGGCCGGGTCGTCGACTACAACACCTTCGAGAAGAAGGCCGCCTGCGACTGCGCCCGCATCGCCGCGCGCATGGTTAAGCTTTAGGCCCTGCGCGCCGGGGCCCTTCTTTATGTTGGGACCCCGGCGCGCCGGGGCCCTTTCCAAAGTGAAGTGTCGAGCCGAAGTGTTGAGCGTCGGCCCTGAATGTTCAATGGCCGTTGTTTTCTGCCCCTCAAGTGGTGGACTTTTCCTCGGAGCTGTTGATTCCCCCACGCGCCCCCTTCCGTTCTCTGTTCTCCCCTTATACTCCTTGTACGAGGAGGTAAGAAGTCATGGACAAGACCACACAGGACAGCTTGGCAAAGAAACCCGTCGACATGAGGGACAGGATTCTCGAGCATCTCGAGGCTCTCACCTCTGCCGTCTCGCTCGACGACCTTGCCCGTCTGTCCACCTCCGACATCGCCGAGACGCTCATCATCTCCAGGAGCCTGGCGAGCCAGTACCTCAACGACCTTGTTCGCGCCGGTCTTGTGGTTAAGGTGGCGGGCAGGCCTGTCCGTTATTTTCATCGCCGCGCGTTCCAGAAGCGTTTTCAGGTAAAGCTCTCTGCAAGCGAGTATGCCTCGCTCGCCGACCTCATCCAGGCGACGGGAATCGCCGATCACCGCGACTTCGCGCGTGCCGTGGGCTTCGACATGAGCCTCAGCTCCGTTGTCGAGCAGTGCAAGGCTGCGGTTCAGTACCCTCCGTTTGGCCTGCCCATCCTCTTGAGCGGCGGCGTGGGTGTCGGTAAGTCTTTCCTTTCTCGCCTTGTGTACGAGTACGGCAAGAACCAGGGCTTGCTGTCCCGCGACTCCTCCTATGTGCGCATCGACTGCGCCGGGGTCCCGGACGCCGCCTCGTTCAACGGGCTTCTTGACGAGTCGATCGCGAAAGCGCGCGGGGGTGTGGTCTTTGTCAACGGCATCGAGGCACTCTCTCCCTCTGCGATGGAGCACTGCCTTGCGACGGCCCTCGGGCTCGATGCCTCCCAGGATGCGCCGCGCGCTCGCCTCGTTCTTTCGACGACGCTTTCCGCCGATGACCTGAAGGTTTCCTCGGCCTACAGCAAAATGCCCATCTGTGCCCGCGTCCCCTCACTCAAGGAGCGGACCCCCGAGGAGCGCGAGGATCTCATCTTGAGCTTCCTGCGCAGCGAGGGGTGCCGAATCGGTTCTGATGTGAAGATCAGCCGCGGCGCATACCGTTGCCTCGTGAACGCGGACTTTTCCGATAACATCGCCGGCTTGCGCGCCTGCGTGACGAACTGCTGCGCCAAAGCGTTCCTCAATCGCGAGGGCGACTACGTCGTCGTTCGCCCGTATCTTCTTCCCAGCGGGCTCCTCTCCTCCGCGCAGATCGATCAACAGCCCGACGATGGCGTTCTGATCGACGCGTCTCTGGATGCCGCCGAGAGCACAGGGCCGGTCGAGCAGGCGCTCGATGCCCTGTGCTCCCTCGATGAGCGATTCTGCGCCGGGGAGCTCTCTGTCTCCGAGCTTGTCTCGCAAGCTGTCTCCGCTGTGCGCGGCGTTGAGGATCACTTGATCTTCGACCACGGCGTCGCCTCCTCGAGGTCGCGCGCCTTCGAGCGCGTCGTGGGCGCGGTCCTTGCCGACGCAGGCTCTTCTTATGGCATCGAGCTTTCGAGGAAGGTCGCTTTTCTACTGGCCCAGGAGATTTGCCTGCAGTTGTGGCCGGGTATCGGCCTGGCTAAGCGAAAGTCTGCCTGTGCGGAGCAAATCTCCCATCTCCTCGGTGCCGTGACCTCCGAATTGCCGTTTGCCTCGAGTGTCTCCGATCAGGTCGCCGCAGACGTGGAAGGGGCGCTGGGAATCTCGCTCGATCACTTCACGAAGACGCTTCTGACGCTGTGCGTCGCATCGGAGTCTCGCGATGCGAAGGCCCTTCGGACGCTCTGCGTCATCTTGTCCCACGGCTACTCAACGGCGACGAGCATCGCCGACGCGGCGAACCGTATGCTCGGCATGCATGTGTACGAGGCTGTCGACATGCCCTACGACCAGCAGCTGAAGGACATCGTCGGTCCGCTCCAGCGCCTCGTCGACCGCCATTCCTACTGCACCGGGGTCGTGTTCCTCGTCGACATGGGCTCCTTGGAGGAGGCCTATAAGGCCCTCGAGAACGTTACCGACTCCACTATCGGCGTGGTGAACAACGTCTCTACCGGTCTTGCGCTCGAGATCGGGGTCGGGCTGCTCGGCGGCAAGTCCATCGCCGAGGTTCTTGGCGATGCGACCGCGGCGTGCGTGACGCACTGCAAGGTGATCGAGCGCATCAACCGTGAGGACGCCATCGTCTTCTGCTCCGAGTCCGGGGTCGACGCCGCGGAGAGGATACGCCAGCTCGTCTCGCAGAGCCTCTCGCGCACCATAGGCGCGCGCCTGCTCACGAGGCCCTTCAAGCAGCTCGTCGCGAACGGGTCGAACGACGCCGTTTTCTCCGAGCACCGCGTCTGCGCCGTCATCGGCACGGGAGACCCCGGGGTCGCCTCCGTCCCCTTCGTCGCCCTCGAGGACATCATGTCGACGGCGTCCGCCTCTAAGGTTGATGCCGTGTTCGGCAGGTGGCTTGACGCTTCCGAGCTCTCTTCTTTCCACGAGAAGCTGCTCTCGAACATGACGCTGCAGAACGTCATCCGCTCCATCACCATCCTCGACCCGGAGCGGCTATTCCATGAGATCGAGAGCGCCGTGCACGAGCTTCAGCGCAGGACAGGCGAGAAGATCGGCAGCAACGCCATCATTGGGCTCTACGTTCACCTCTGCTGTCTCGTCGAGCGCCTTGTTACCAGAAACCCCATTGAGACCTACGTTGGCCAGGACCGCTTCGAGGAGGAACGCGCCGATTTCATCGAGTCCTTCAGGCAGAGCTTCTCGAGCATCTCGACGCGCTATCGCGTAGAGGTTCCCGTAAGCGAGATCGCATATGTCTTCGACTACATAAGCGTGAGCGCCGCCCCGGCGCGAGAAGAGCGCCTCGGCTCCTCGGACCTCCTGCTCGACGAGTGACCTTCCCCGCGCCGCCGCAAGCTGACCGCGCGTCCTCAATAATCCGATAACCCCTTGCCCGGCGCGAATCCGGATAGCGCCGAGGCAGTACCGAA
This sequence comes from Collinsella sp. CLA-AA-H302, assembly GCF_040093305.1. Taxonomy (NCBI): domain Bacteria; kingdom Bacillati; phylum Actinomycetota; class Coriobacteriia; order Coriobacteriales; family Coriobacteriaceae; genus Collinsella; species Collinsella sp. CLA-AA-H302. Next base: position 118,634 of record NZ_JBBNJW010000004.1, on the reverse strand, counting down.
CGCAAAACTTCATTTGATAGGAGCAAACATGAGTGTTGTTATGGCACGAATCGACAATCGCCTGCTTCACGGCATCATCGTGACGCAGTGGGCCCCGGTGTCGGGCGCGACCCGAGTCATGGTCATCGACGACAAGGTCGCCGGCGACGAGGTCCTGAAGTCCACCATGAGGATGGCGCGCCCCGCGGGCATGGCCGTTTCGATCATCTCCGAGCAGACCGCGCTCAAGAACTTCGCCGCGGGCAAGTACGACCGCGAGAAGGTCTTCGTCATCGCCAAGGAGCCCGAGACGATGCTTCGCCTGGTCGAGTCGGGCGTCGAGCTCCCGTCGCTGGTCGTCGGCGGCTCGCTCGTCAAGGAGGACGGCATCCAGCTCACCCAGCGCGCCTACGCCTCCGCCGAGAACGTCCAGAGCTACAAGGCGCTCATCGCCCGTGACGTCAAGGTGACGGCCCAGTTCGTGCCCGCCGACAAGCCCGTCTCCGTCGCAGACCTCATCTAAGGGGGAAATATGGTCAACTTCACTATCCTGCAGGTCGTCCTTTTGACCCTGCTGGCCTTCATCAAGCACGTGGACTACTACGGCATCCCGATGATCTTCGTCAATTACGCCGTTTTCTGGGGCCTCATCACCGGAGTCGTCATGGGCGACTGGAAGACCGGCCTTGTCATCGGCGGCACCATTCAGCTCATGCAGCTCGGCGTCGCGGGCTTCGGCGGCTCCTCCATTCCCGACTACGGCACGATGGCCATCATCGCCACCGCCTACGGCGTGACCCTGGGCTCCGACACGGGCCTCGCCATCGGCCTGCCGGTCGGCATGCTCGGCATCCAGCTCGACGTCGTCGCCAAGATCCTCAACGGCTTTGTCGTCGAGAAGTCCCAGAAGTTCTGCAACGAGGGTAAGTTCAATCAGATGAACGCCATCCTGTGGGTCTGCCCCGCGCTCTTCGGCCTGTGCGCCGCCCTGCCCGTCTTTGTCTCCGTGACGCTCGGCCAGCCCGCCGTCAACTGGCTCCTCGAGGTCATGCCCCAGTGGTTCCTCTCCGGCCTTACCCTCGCCGGCAAGATGCTCCCGGCCGTCGGTATCGCCATGCTGCTCCGCTACATGCCAACCGCCAAGTACTTCCAGTACCTGCTCGCCGGCTTCTTCCTCTCGGCCTTCCTGAACGTGCCCATCATCGGCGCCGCCATCGTCGGCGTTGCCCTCGCGATTGCGTTCTACCAGCGTGCCGAGAGGGACACCGAGCTCGCCGCCCACGCTTCCGCAGACGCCTTCATCGGAGAGGATGAGTAACCATGGAAAACGAGAACATCACCGCCGTCGCCGAGGGCAAGCCCTCCGGCTACAAGGTCACCAAGAAGGACCTGCGCAACGCGAACTGGCGCTGGCTCATGAGCGTGTGCACCTTCAACTACCAGACCCAGCAGGGCGCCTCAGTCGCCTACGCCCTCTCGCCGGTCCTGAGGAAGATCTACACGAACGACGAGGACTATAAGCAAGCGCTCAACAACCACTTCCGCTACTACAACACCCAGCCTTGGCTCGCCGCCATCATCCTTGGCGCCTGCGTGGCCATGGAGGAGCGCGACGGCCTAGCGGCGGCGGACGCCGTCCAAGACCTGAAGATCGGCACCATGGGACCGCTCGCCGGCGTCGGCGACTCCCTGCTCATGACCATGATCCCGACCATCATGGGCTCCATCGCCGCCTACATGGCCATCGAGGGCAACCCCGTGGGAGCCGGCATCTGGTTCGCGCTCATCCTGGCCATCTTCTGGGTCCGCATGCACGCCCTCGAGTTCGGCTACAAGCAGGGCGTGAAGCTCGTCACCGACTTCAGCGAGAAGCTTCCCAACCTCACTGCCGCCGCCTCCGTGCTCGGCCTCACCGTGGTCGGCTGCCTCATCGCCTCGGTCATCGGCGTCACCTGCCCGATTAGCTTCAGCTTCGGCGACGTCGCGATGGAGATTCAGCCGCTGCTCGACAAGATCCTGCCTGCCATGATCCCCGCCGCCATCACGGGAAGCGCGTATTACCTTCTTACCAAGAAGAACGCGAGCATGACGGCCCTCATCCTCGTGGTGATCGTCCTCGCGATGGTCGCCTCCGCCGCCGGCATCCTCGCCTAGCTTCGACCCAAGAGATTGGTGAATCAATGAGAAAGATAGTTGTGGCGAGCCATTCCCTTCTCGCCCAGGGCTTCAAGGACACCCTCGAGTTCCTTACGGGTAAGGGCGACGCCGTCAACGCCGTGTGCGCCTACGTGAACGACAACGGCGAGGGGCTCGACGCGGCGGTCGAGGCGGCTCTTTCGGGCACTGACGAGGTCGTCGTCCTCACCGACGCGTACGGCGGCAGCGTGAACCAGCGCTTTTCCCGCTTCGCCTCCGACCGGATCCACGTGATCGCGGGTGTCAACCTCCCGCTCGCCATGACGGTCGCGCTCGCGCGCCCCGACGAGAAACTCGACTTCGACGCCCTCGTCAACGAGGCGCGCCAGCAGATCATCTACGTGAACGGTGCCAGTTCCGCCGAGTGCGACGACGACGAATAGAGGAGGTCGACGATGAGAGAGTTCCTTAAGGACGTGTGGATGCACGGCGGTGAGGAAAGCCGCGCCATCACCCCCGAGAACATCACGGGCGAGAAGGGCCGCGCCGCCATGTCGGCCAGCCACCTCGGCGTCGGCCGCAAGGGCTCGTGCTGCGTGCCCCTTGAGTCCGGCGAGACCATCACGCTCGCGGACATCGAGGGCCCCGGCATCATCCGCCACATCTGGATGACCGTCCCCGACAAGACCGCCGCTGGCAGCTTCGTCATGCGTGACCTCGTGCTGCGCTTCTACTGGGACGACGAGGAGACCCCCTCGGTCGAGTGCCCTGTCGGCGACTTCTTCTGCAACGGCTTCGGTGAGCGCGCCATCGTCAACTCGATGCCCATCTGCGTGAACCCGACGGGCGGCATGAACTGCTACTTCGAGATGCCCTTCAGGAAGCACGCCAAGGTCACGCTTACGAGCGAGCACCCCGGGTTCATTAAGTACATCTTCTACACGTTCAACTACGCGCTCACCGACGTGCCGGACGACGCCATGTACTTCCACGCCCGCTTTAACCGCGAGCGCAGCACCCGCAGGGGCGTCGACTACACCGTGCTCGACGGCGTGCGCGGCAAGGGCTACTACGTCGGCACCTACATGGCCCTGTGCGCCCTGGAGCGCTATTGGTGGGGCGAGGGCGAGATGAAGTTCTTCCTCGACGGCGACGAGGAGTTCCCCACGGTCACCTCGACGGGAGCCGAGGACTACTTCGGCGGTGCCTGGGCCTTCCTCGACAGGCCGCCCCACGCGCTGCCCGAGGCGCAGTGCTTCAACACGCTGTTCGCCGGCTACCCGTACCGCTCGACGCGCGACGCCACGCGCGACCGTTTCAGCGCGGGCAAGCCGAACCCGAATCCGATGCTCGCGACTAACGACGACGCGCTGCCCAGGCACGGCCTCTACAGGTGGCACCTTCCCGACCCGATCTCGTTCAAGGAGGACCTGCGCGTGACGTTCCAGGACCTCGGCAACGACGACATCAAGCTCTACGAGCGCGAGGACGACATCTCCACCGTCGCCTACTGGTACCAAAGCGAGCCGCACGCCGTGCTCGCCCCGTTTGCCGCGAGGCAGGACCGCGTGCCCAGGTAGGGTCGCCTCGAAACAAGCCAACGTTATGGGCGCCCGCGGTTGACCATGACTGCGGGCGTCCCTTTGTAAGGAGGATCACATGAGCGAAAAGCAAATGAGGCTCGGCGCCCTCGAAGCCGGCGGGACCAAGATGGTCTGTGCCGTGGTGTCCGGCGACGGCGAGGTCCTCGACCGTATGGAGACCCCGACGCTTACGCCCGCCGAGACCGTCCCGCAGATGATCGAGTGGTTCACCGCCCGCGATGTGGACGCGTTGGGCATCGGCGCCTTCGGCCCGACCTGCGTCGACCCCAACGACGAGCGCTACGGCTCCATCCTCCAGACGCCCAAGCTCGCGTGGCGAGGCCATGGTCTTCGCGCCGCGTTCGCCGACGACCTCGGGATTCCGGTGGCCTACGACACGGACGTGAACGTTGCCTGCCTCGGCGAAGTGGTCTTCGGCTGCTGCAAGGGGCTCGAGGACGCCGTCTACGTGACCATCGGCACCGGCGTGGGCGCGGGCGTCATGTGCGCGGGCAGACTCCTTCACGGTATGCTGCACCCCGAGGCCGGTCACATGCTGGTAAGGACCCGTCCCACCGAGGAGGGACGCTGCGTCTGCCCGAGCCACGCGAGCTGTCTCGAGGGGCTCGCCTCCGGCCCCGCCATCGCCGCGCGCTGGGGAAAGCCCGCGGCCGAGCTCGCGGACAACGATGAGGTGTGGGCGCTCGAGGGGGATTATCTGGGGCAGATGTGCGCGAACCTCGTGCTCATGTACTCGCCTCGCCGCATCGTCCTCGGCGGCGGCGTGATGCACCAGGAGCAGCTCTACGGCATCGTCCGCAAGAAGACCCTCGAATATCTGGGTGGCTACATCCAGACCGCCGAGCTTAAGGACATGGAGAGCTACATCTGCGCCCCGGGCTGCGGCGGCGACCAAGGAATCCTCGGCGCGGCCGAGCTGGCAAGAAGGGCGCTCGCGTAACTTGCGCTCTCTCCGCCATACAACGCGTTAAGAAAAGACGAGCGCTTCTTGCCAATTGAGCGGCAAGAAGTGCTCGTCTTTTGCATTTGTTTTTGGGGCAGGACGCCCCGCCTCCGCTAGAGTCCCTGGACCGCCACACCCACGAGGTTTGGACCGGTGTGGACAAGAAGCGCGGGGCTGATGTCGGAGCGGACGACCTCCACCGCGTTGGCCACGCGCTCGCACAGGGCCTGCTCCATACGGTCGTAGAGGTCGGCGTGGGCCGAGGTGCGGCTCGCGGCAAAGCGCACCTTGGGGTGCTTCTCGACGATGGCGGCGATGAGCTTGACCTCGGTGCGATGCGGTACTTGCACAGCCATTTCGTGTGCGCGAGGCTGTTGGCTTTCTGGGCCACAGCAATCACCTTCCCCCTAGTATGATGACCTGAACAATCCTCATGCTAGGGGGAAGGTTTTTGTCGCGTAGCGGAAATTGGCCTCCACCCGCTGAGCGGGTGGCTTTCTATGCCGCGCGTGCCGCGCGGCACGGACTAAAGTCCATGAATAAAAACGAGGAAGGCCACGTCCGGCCTCCCTCGCAAAGGGTCTCTGATTACTCCCACTCATTGGGGACAGACTTAAATGAGTGCTCTTGAAATGCCGGCGCCTGGGGACGTTCTTTTTCTGTCTGCAGTTTGGAACGTTCCTTTTCTGTCGGCAGTTTGGGACGGTCCTTAGAGCTGCAGCGCGCCATGAGCGAAGGCGAAGCGGATCATCCTGTCTTTTGAGTTCTAAGCATAAGCCCCTGTCTCTGAGCAATGACCGGTTCGCATTTGTGCGTATTTGCGTGCGTGGGATTGCGTGAATATGCGTATAGATGCGCCGTTTACGGGACAAAAATGACCGTTTAGCGGTGAGATACGCACAAACACGCACAGACGCGCGTGTTTGTGCGAATATAGAGCTATCCGAAATGCAAGACGTTCTATGACACAGGAGGCACATATGGTAGATTCCAAGCAGGCTCCACTCGACTCCGCGGCAGCCGCAAAAGCAGCGTTCGCTTCGGTCCAGGACAAGCCATTCCCCGATGATATCTTTACGGCTCCCGAGCTTCGTTGGGCTGTGATCGGGTGCGGCGTTATCGCCAACCAGATGGCCCAGTCTCTCGCTCTTGCCGGCCGCAAGCTTGCGGGCGTCGCCAACCGTACGCTGTCCAAGGCTCAGGCTTTTGCTGAGCAGTATGGCATCGAGAAGGTCTATGAATCGGTTGAGGACCTCTACGCCGATCCGGGCATCGACGCCGTCTATATCACCACGCCGCACAACACGCATATCACCTATCTGCGTGACGCGCTGGCCGCCGGCAAGCACGTGCTCTGCGAGAAAGCCATTACCCTCAATTCCGCTGAGCTCGACGAGGCGCGTGCCATCGCCGACGAGCACAACGTCGTCCTCATGGACGCCACCACGGTGCTTCATATGCCCTTGTATCAAGAGCTGCGCCGTCGCATGGATGCCGGCGAGTTTGGTCGCATGAACCTCGCCCAGCTCAACTTTGGTAGCTACAAGGAGTACGGCGATCTGACCAATCGCTTCTACAACCGCAACCTTGCTGGCGGTGCCATGCTCGACATTGGCGTGTATGCCCTGTCCGTCATGCGTCTCTTTATGGCAAGCCAGCCCATTGAGGTCGTTTCGTTGGGCAACACCTGTGAGACCGGTGTTGACGTTGCGGGCGGCATCGTCTGCCGTAATGCCGAGCAGCAGCTGGGTGTTGTGAGCCTCACGCTCCACTCCAAGCAACCCAAGCGCTCGATTATTAGCTTCGATAAGTGCTATATCGAGGTCAACGAGTATCCGCGCGCCGATCACGCGACTATCGTGTGGACTGCGGACGGCCACCGCGAGGAGGTCCACGCCGGCACCGAGGCTTACGCCCTTTGCTATGAGATGGCCGATCTTGAGAAGGCCGTTGCCGGCGACGACTCTAAGCGTGAGCTTCTGGGCTATGCTTCTGATGTTATGGAGCTGATGACCAAGCTACGCGCCGACTGGGGAGTCGTGTACCCCGAGGAGGAGTAAGCGATGCTAGCGGAAGATAGGCTCAACGCGATCGTGTCGATGGTTCAGCAGACCGGCTCGGTTACCGTGCCGGAGCTTGCCGAAGCCCTGGGCGTGACGGCGTCTACCATTCGGCGCGACCTGCAGACGCTCGACCGAGCACACCGTATCGCCAAGGTGCACGGAGGCGCGACAAGTCTGGAGCGCGCGCACGTGACGCGCGACCTAACGCTTAATGAGCGCAGCGACCTCCATAACGACGACAAGGAGCGTATCTGCGCCCGTGCGGCGGCACTTGTGGAGCCCGAGAGCTTTGTATACATCGACTCGGGTTCGACGACGCTCAGGCTCATCGAGCATCTTCCACACCTTGAAGATGTCACCTATGTGACCGATTCCGTGCTCCATGCTCAACGCCTTGCTTTGCGCGGCATGCGTACCGTGGTGCTGGGTGGCGAGCTCAAACCCGAGACCGAGGCGCTCGTTGGCCCCGATGCCTTGGCAACCGTAGACCGCTACAACTTCAACTGTGGCTTTTGGGGCTCTAACGGCATTGCCGCCGAGCAGGGCTTCACGGCGCCCGATATCGAGGAGGCGCAAGTAAAGCGTATCTCGATGCGCCATACGGCCAAGCGCTTCGTAATCTCGGACGCCAGTAAATTTGGCATGGTGGCGCCCGTCAAGTTCGCGGACTTCCGTGACGCAACGATTATTACCGCAGGCGAGGTCCCTGCCAAGTACCGGGCAATGGACAACGTCATCACGGTCTAACAGCAAGGGACGGGCTAAGGCCAAAACCACCGCGAAGGGGCAGGAACCTTTGTGGTGGTTTTGACGTTTGTCCAGATAAAACCTGCCAAAATAAACCTGTCCCTTTTTGGCAGGTTTTAGGGCTCCCAGGGGCAGGGGGCTTCGATGTGGATGTGCTCGCCGGTTACGGGATGCGTAAAGGACACGCTGTGGGCATGGAGCATGAGGCCACAAGGACGCGGTGTGCCGTACAGGTCGTCGCCAACCAGGGGATGGCGCTCGCTGGCCAGATGTACGCGGATCTGGTGCTTGCGGCCGGTGAGCAACTCGACATCTATATACGAGCGCGTGGGCAGGCCACGACGGCTCTTAAGACGCTTGAGCACCTTCACGCGCGTTTGAGACGGCTTGCCGCTGGCGCCGACGCGCATCTTTCGGCTGTCGTGACGGTCGCGGGCGATGGGCTTGTCGATGAGCTTTTCGTTCCAGTCGATCTTGCCCTCGGCGAGCGCCAGGTAGTGCTTTTCGAAAGCGTGGTCGATGACCATCTGGTCAAAGGCGGGCTGCGTCTGCTTGTCGAGCGAGAACAGCACCACGCCGGTGGTGTCGCGGTCCAGGCGGTTGAGCGGCTGCATGTCGGTCGCGGCAAAGCCGTCGCCCATCGCCAGCAGCAGGTCGCTGGCGTAGTCGGTGAGCGTGCGCTCGCCGGTGCCGTCGCCGTGGACGATCATGCCGGCGGGCTTGTCGATGGCCATGAGCCAGGCGTCGCAGTAGAGGACTTGAGGTTCTTCGTTCACGTGTAAGCCTTTCGGTTAGCTGATTCCCACAAACATGCAGCCCGAGGTCGCCCCGCGTAGGCGGGCAGCGGGCTTGCGACCTGCCTGCGCTGCTTCGACGGCGCGACGGGCGCGGGCGACGGCACGGCCCACCTCATCCGTCTCGAGCAAGGTTCCGTCGACCATAAGGCGACGCACACCGGCGTCGAGCAGCTGTGGTACCTGCGGCGTGAGGTCGATGGGGTAGGCGTCGTACAGGCGAGAGCGGCCGTGGATGTCGGTGCGGACGGGCATGACCTTTCCGTCGATATTCTTGAGCGAGAGCTTGCGGGCGCGCAGGCGGCAGTTGGCGCAATCGTGGATGCAGCCATTGGCAACCTGCAGAATGCAATGCTCGCTTGTCATGACGCGCGGGCGGCCAAAGACGGTGATACCCAGAGCCGCGGGCGCGGCGGCGCCGAGCGAGACAATCTCGTCGAGCGTGATCTCGGGCGAGAGCCAAAACGCGCCGGCTCCGCGCTCGGCAAGCGCCTCCATGCAGGGCGTGTTGTGAACCGGCAGGCAAGAGCGAATCTCGGCCGTGGCGCCAACCTGGGCGGCCAGGGCGAGCTCGGAGATATTGCCGACGGCGACGGTGGCCCCGGCATCGATCCAGGGATCGACGCGCTCGTGGTCGACGGCGCGGCAGACCTCGTCGAGTACGGGTACGATACCCTGCTCAAATGCATCGGCAGGGGAGAGTCCGACAGCCTCGAGTGCGTCGGTGGTCATATAGATGCGCGCGGCGCCCTCGGCGCGAGCTGCCTCGGCGGCCTCGAGCGAGGTGACGGTGGCGCAGATTTGCGGCTCGTCGCGGTAATGTTCGGGCATGGGACGCGTGCATTTGTCGAGCAGCGGAATCTCGAGCGTTTTCGCGCGCTCCTCGTACGGTGCCAGAATGGCCTCTTCCAGCGCCTTGCAAGCGGCAGCGCGCACCTTGTGCACGGCGGAGAAGCCCATACCGCAACCCTCATCGAGGACCACATCAAAGCTCGCTGCCTCAAAGGGCGAGGAGCCCATGCGGCCCACATGCTCAACCAGGTCTGCTGCCTCGACGGCGCGGGTCTTGGCGGCCTCGACGGTGAAGCCCGTTGCGGTGGCGGTGAGCGCGGGGTTGTCACAGCAGGTGAGTGTGACAGTAAACGGCTCGCCCAGACGCGCCACGACGGACACATCAACAGCGCGGCGGCGCAGCACATCACGCTTGAGCGCGGCGCCGGCGGCGTCGATGGCACGCTGACTGCGAATCACGCGGACGCGGCAGCCCTCGGGCATGCTGCGGGGTACGCGACATTCGATGATGTCGCCGGCAGCGGCATCATCGGCGGCGATGGTGGTTAGGAACTGGTCAAACTCGTTATCGTGGCGAAGCTCCAGCAGGTCGCCCTTGCCCACGGGTTCAAACAGCTCAATGCGGGCGATGGCGGCGCGGCGACGGCGGTCGTCGGGTTTGAGGCCGCGCACATCGCGGTTGGCCGGGCGGCTGCCCAACACCGTGCCCACGACCTGGCCGCGGTTGTTGGAACGCTCATAGCTCATCATCTCGTCGCCCGAGGTGCCGTCCTGATAGGCGTGCGTAAAGTCGCGGTTAAAGCAGCGCTTGAGCTGGCGCTGGCGGGCGGCGTCCTCATCCTTAGAGGGCGAAACATCGGCCAGCATATCGTCAATCTGGTGACGGTACACATCGACGATGGAGTACACGTAATCAGGGGCTTTCATGCGGCCCTCGAGCTTGAGCGACGCGGCACCGGCGTCATATAGACGGCGAACAAGCTGTGAGGTGTTGGTGTCACGCGGGCATAGCGCACGCTCGCGGCCGGCGGGGGAGAGCGTGCGACCGTTCTCGTCGATCAGCTCGTAGGGCAGGCGGCAGGGCTGGGCGCACATGCCACGGTTGGCCGATCGTCCCGCCATGGCAAAGCTTGAAAGCAGGCACAGGCCCGAGTAGCAAAAGCAGATGGCGCCATGGCTAAAGACCTCAAGGTCCACATCGGGCGCGGCATCGTGGATGGCGACAATCTCGTCGATGGAAAGCTCGCGCGAGAGGGTTACGCGGTCGGCGCCCTGCTCGCGGCACCAAAGGGTTCCGCGGTCGTCGTGGATGTTCGCCTGGGTCGAGATGTGTGTCTCGATGCCGGGCATCGTGCGCTTGACCTCAAAGAACAGGCCCCAGTCCTGGATGATGAAGGCGTCGGCGCCCAGCGTGGAGCAGCGATGGATGAGTTGCAGCGCATCGCCCATCTCGGACTGCTTGATGACGATGTTGACCGTGACGTAGACGCGCGAGCCGGCCAGGTGCGCGGCGCGGCAGGCCTGCTCAAAGGCCTCATCGGTAAAGTTGGTTGCCTTGCGGCGGGCGTTGAAGCTGCCCATGCCGCAGTAGATGGCGTCTGCCCCGGCGGCGAGTGCGGCGGCAAAGGGCTCGGGCCCTCCGGCGGGCGCCAAAAGTTCGGGTCTTCGGTTGATGGTTCGACTGGCGGTTGCGGTCATATCCTGCCTTTCAAAATGCTCAGATATTCAAAAGTATAGTGGTGCTGTTGCGGCGGACGAGCCCTGTGGCCCAAGCAGGATAAAGTCTTCAGGCAGGTCGCCGGTCGCGCCGTTCAGCGGCCGACAGACGCCGTTGGGAGATAAAAGATTCTCGCAACGTGATAATAATCTTGCATCGCGCGGAAACCTTGAGTACTATCCCAATCAAGCGCGGCGTTCAGACCGAACTGTGCCTCCCGGTGTGAACGCCGCGCTCACGCTCTCTCAACTGATCGTAAGGAGAAAAACATGAGCAAGACCGTCGTGTCTTCCGATAACGCACCCGCAGCCATCGGCCCGTATTCCCCTGGTATCCAGACCGGCAACATGGTGTTCCTGTCCGGCCAGCTGGGCATCGATCCCGCAACTGGCAAGATGCCCGAGGGCGTCGAGGCCCAGGCCAAGCAGTCCCTTGCTAACGTCGAGGCCCTGCTGACCGCTGCCGGCGCCACCTTTGCCGATGTCGTCAAAACCACGGTCTACCTGGCCGACATCGCCGACTTTGCCGCCGTGAACGAGATTTATGCCTCCAAGTTTGAGGCCCCGTTCCCCGCGCGCAGCGCTTTCCAGGTTGCCGCCCTTCCGGCCGGCGGTCTGGTCGAGATCGAGGTCGTCGCCGCTCTCTAAGGTGTTGGCAACAACTAAACATGACATGCAAAAAGACCCTGCAGCGCGTGCGAGCTGCAGGGTCTTTTGTCAAGCGATGCGACAAAAATGATCCGTTTCCCTCTGTCCCCAAGGAATCGGCGGGTTAGCCCTCCTTGCGAACTTTTTGCAGGTAGCGGTAGACGCTGGGCTCCGAGATGCCCAGCGCGGTGGCGGCGCAGGCCACAGCGCCCTTGAGCATGAACACCCCGTTGCCGTTGAGGTGGCGAATGACGTCCACGCGGTCGCTCTGACCGAGCGACGCTACATCCAGCCCGCGTGCGCTCAGCAACTCGGCAATGCTGCGGTCGATGAGCTCCTGGGTGGACTCCGAAAGGCTTTCGACCTCGATAGGGGCGGGCTCCGTGCGCGTCGGCGCCGCGTCGAAGCAGGCCATGAGCTGCTGGGCCATGGCGTTGATGGAGCGTACCGTGGAAAGATCGGTGTTGACGCAGAGCATACCGACGATCTCGTTATCCTCGCGGATAAAGTACGTCGCCGACTCCAACGTCTTGCCACCGGCACCGCGCCCCTCGTAGCCCGTAATAAACGGCAGGTCGCGATACTTGGCGTCGTGCATGATCTTGAGTGCCAGATCGGTGGCGGGACCGCCGACCTTGCGGCCGCTCACGATGCCGTTGCGAATATCGACGATGGCATGGTCGGGATCCGAGAAATCGTGCAGCACGATTTCGCTGTTTTTGCCGAGTATCTGCTCCAGGAAATCGACCATCGGCAAAAAGCGACGTACGGTCTCGTTCACGGGCAACTCCTTTGGGTGGAATCGGAAGTTTCATAACAATTTTTTCTCATGGTAACATGCTGCTCTTCATCTCGTATATCCGCAGGTACATTGCGTAATACAGACGAACGGTAGGATATTGGCGGTAAACGGTCGACCAAAAGAACAGTTAGATGTTATTTTGACCAGACACTTTCCTGACCTGCGGAAATGCATTATCTCGGCGGAAGAATAGTCTGATAACAAAAAATTATTATTGAGAATGAGAAAAATCTTTAATACGATATTCACCGAAGGCACAACCTCAACCCCGCACTGCGTCACAATAGAGCGTTAGATGCGAAAACAACTACTTCGAGGATTGGTGGTCAAATGGCCCAGGAGACGGTTACGAACGGCACTGAAGCCCTGTTCACTCGCGAGGGCATGCCTCCCGTTAAGGAAATGATTCCGTGTGCCCTTCAGCACGTGCTGGCATCGTTTGCCGGCATCATCACCCCGGCCGTCATCATGGCCGGCGTCTACGGCTTTAATAGCCAGCAGAGCACCGACATCATCCAGGTCGCGCTCATTCTTTCGGCAATCGATACGGCCCTTCAGGCCTTCGCTCCCTTCCGTCGCATCGGCGGCGGTCTGCCAATCGTCATGGGCGTTTCGTTCGCATTCCTGCCGGCCCTGCAGGCCATGGGTGCCTCGGGCTTTAGCTTTGGCGCGCTGTTGGGCGGCGAGATCGTCGGCGGCGCCGTCGCGGTCCTCTTTGGTCTGGCCTACAGCAAGATAAAGTGGCTGTTCCCGCCCGTCGTGACCGGTACGGTCATCTTCTCCATTGGCGTCTCTCTCTATCCCACGGCCGTCAAGTATATGGCCGGCGGTATGGGTACGCCGCTGTGGGGCACTCCGCAGGCCTGGTGCGTCGCTCTTATCACCTTCGCCGTGGTCTTTGCGCTCGCCAACTTTGGCAAGGGCACGCTCAAGCTGGGATCCGTGTTCTTTGGCATGATCGTTGGCATGATCGTTTCGATCCCCTTTGGCATGATCGACTTCTCTAGCGTCGCCACCGCTCAGGTCTTCGCCCTTCCCAAGCTCATGCCCTACGCGCTCGAGTTTGATCCCGAGGTCTGCATTACCCTCGCCGTCGTGTTCCCCATGGTTGCCATCCAGGTTATCGGTGACGTCTCCGCCGCCTGCCTGGGCTCCATCGACCGTATGCCCACCGAGCGCGAGCTCTCCGGCGCTATCGTGTCCCAGGGCCTCACCTCTATGGTCGGCGGCCTGCTGGGCGGTCTTCCCACCAGCGCCCTTGGCCAGAACGTGGGCATCATCTGCTCCAACAAGGTCGTTAACAAGTGGGTCTTTGTGATCATCGCTGCCGTCTTTGCCATCGCCGGTCTGTTCCCGCAGCTCTCTGCCGTCCTTTCCGCTATCCCGCAGCCCGTCATCGGCGGCGCGACCGTCGGCGTCTTTGGCACCATCACCATGAACGGCGTGCGCATGTTCACCCGCGAGGGCCTTACGCAGCGCACTACCACCATCGTCGGTACCTCCGTCGTCTTTGGCCTGGGTATCTGGATGGCCAGCGGTTGCCTTGCCGGTGAGGGTATGCCCACCTGGGTGTCCACCGTCATCGGCTCCAATGCCGTGACCCCCACCGCCATCATGGCCATTGTCCTTAACCTGATCCTTCCGCAGACGCCGGTCGTGGCTCAGCACATCGATGCTGCCAAGGACGCTGCCGTGGATCTGGTCTTGCCCGAGAGCAAGAAGTAACCAATTCGGTGCTATTCGTCGGCGGGCGCATCGCCTCGTCCGCCGACGTCATGCGGCGTCAAGCCGCACTTCAAAGGGTTTGTCCCTTTGGTGAAGCGTTGACGGGAGAGGGCCCGTTTCCGGTGTAGGCCGGCGCTTCGCACTCCGCCATGTCAGAGGTGTCAAACCCCGCCCCTGATGTTGAAGGGAGCATTCATGCTTCTGGTCGCTAACGGTTCCGTCTTTACCCGCAATTCTCAGACCCCGTTCATTCCAAACGGTGCGGTCGCCATTGACGGAGATACGATCGTCGAAGTGGGCCCCGAGTGCGAGCTCAAGTCCAAGTACCCGGATGCCGAGTACGTCGATGCCCGGGGCAACCTCATCATGCCCGGACTCATCAACTGCCACACCCACATCTACTCGGGTCTGGCCCGCGGCCTTGCCATTAAGGGCTGCAACCCCACCAACTTCCTGGAGAATCTTGAGCAGCAGTGGTGGAAGATCGACGACAACCTGACGCTCGACGGCACCAAGGCCAGCGCCTACGCCACGATCTTGGACTCCATCCGCGATGGTGTCACCACGATCTTCGATCACCACGCGAGCTTCTGCGAGATCCCGGGAAGCCTCTTTACCATTAAGGACGCCGCTCAGGAGCTGGGCATGCGTTCGTGCCTGTGCTACGAGGTCTCCGACCGCCGCGGCCAGGAAAAATGCGACCAGGCCATTGCCGAGAACGCCGAGTTTGCCCAGTGGGCCGCCAAGGAGCGTCGCGATAACGACAACCACATGATCGCCGCCATGTTTGGCGGTCACGCCACCTTTACGCTGTCGGACGAGACCATGGACAAGATGGCCGAGGCCAACAACGGCCTGACCGGCTTCCACATCCACGTGTGCGAGGGCATGAACGACGTGTGGGACTCCCGCCTCAACCGCGGTGGCATCGGCCCCGTCGAGCGCCTGCTGCAGCACAACCTGCTCGGTCCCGACACCATGCTCGGCCACTGCATCCACGTGACGCCTGCCGAGATGGATATCGTCAAGGAGTCCGGCACCTGGCTGGTCAACAACCCCGAATCCAATATGGGCAACGCCGTGGGCTGCGCCCCCGTGCTCGAGTTCTTCCGCCGCGGCATCCCCGTGTGCATGGGCACCGACGCCTACACTCACGACATGCTCGAGAGCCTCAAGGTCTTCCTGATCATTCAGCGCCACAACGCCGCCATGCCCAACGTGGGCTGGTGCGAGGCCATGACCATGCTGTTCGAGAACAACGCCAAGATGGCGAGCAAGTACTTCGATCGCAAGCTCGGTGTGCTCGAGGCCGGCGCTGCCGCCGACGTCATCGTCATGGACTACAAGCCCTTTACGCCGCTGAGCGAGGAGAACATCGACGGCCACATGCTCTTTGGCATGATGGGCAAAAACTGCCGCACCACCATCATCAACGGCCGCGTCCTGTACAAGGATCGCGAGTTTGTTGGCATTGATGAGGACAAGATCAACGCGTGGACCATGGCTGAGTCCAAGAAGCTCTGGAGCACGCTCAACGATCGCGCCTACTAATTACAAGTAGATTCGCGCGCGTCGGATGTTTCGCCGCATCCGACGCGCGTATAGGCGACCTCCGCGGGGTCGCCGGCGCTTGTGCTAGCGCTACACCGTATTTGCGCCCGCCGCGCGGTCTCGCCGGGCGTTACAGAGAGGAGCTCACTATGAGCGACATCATGAGGCCGATCCCGTTTTCGCAGCTGATGAACTGGATCATCGAGGAGCACAAGACCCAGGACGCCATCTTTGGCGTGCGCAAGATGGTCACGACCAACCAGGAGGGTGCGCTTCCCATTTTTGACGAGCGCATCGAGACTCCGTTTGGCCCGGCCGCCGGCCCCAATACGCAGCTTGCCCAGAACATCGTGGCATCCTATGTTGCTGGTTCCCGCTTCTTTGAGCTCAAGACCGTCCAGATTATGGACGGCGAGGAGCTCTCCAAGTGTGTGAACAAACCCTGCATTGTGGCGCAGGACGAGTGCTACAACTGCGAATGGTCGACCGAGCTCGAGGTTCCGCAGGCCTTTGCCGAGTACGTAAAGGCATGGTTTGCCTGCCACCTGATCGCTCGCGAGTACGGTCTGGGTAGCCCGGACGGATTTGTTTTCAACATGTCCGTGGGCTATGACCTGGAGGGCATCAAGAGCCCCAAGGTCGACGCCTACATCGAGGGCATGAAGGACGCCAGCGGCTCCGACGTCTGGAACGAGTGCCGTGCATGGGCACTCGCCAACCTGGACAAGTTTGAGCATGTCGATGCCGCGTTTGTCGAGTCCATCCCGGTGCGCGTGTCCAACTCCATCACCGAGTCCACGCTGCATGGCTGCCCGCCGGCGGAGATCGAGCGCATCGCGACCTATCTGATCACCGAGAAGGGCCTCAACACCTACATCAAGTGCAACCCCACGCTGCTGGGCTATGAGTTTGCCCGCCAGCGCCTCAACGAGCTGGGCTTTGATTACATCGTCTTTGATGACACGCACTTCCGCGAGGACCTGCAGTGGGCCGATGCCGTGCCCATGTTCGAGCGCCTGATTGCCCTGTGCGCCGAGCGCGGTCTGGAGTTTGGCGTCAAGCTGACCAACACGTTCCCCGTCGACGTGACGAGGAACGAGCTGCCTTCCACCGAGATGTACATGTCCGGCCGTTCGCTGTTCTCGCTGACCATCGAGGCCGCCCGCCGCATTACCGAGCAGTTTGACGGCAAGCTGCGCATCAGCTACTCCGGCGGTGCCACGGTCTACAACATCCGTGCCCTGTATGACGCCGGCATTTGGCCCGTCACCCTGGCGACCGACGTGCTCAAGCCCGGTGGCTACGAGCGCTTTAGCCAGATGGCCGGCGAGTTTACCGATCTGGACGGCAAGCCG
Source organism: Collinsella sp. CLA-AA-H302 (assembly GCF_040093305.1). Classification (NCBI taxonomy): domain Bacteria; kingdom Bacillati; phylum Actinomycetota; class Coriobacteriia; order Coriobacteriales; family Coriobacteriaceae; genus Collinsella; species Collinsella sp. CLA-AA-H302. Next base: position 101,779 of record NZ_JBBNJW010000004.1, on the reverse strand, counting down.
TTCGCGGGCGTCTCTCTCGAGGCCGTGACCGCGATCCAGACCGACTCACTCACCAACCCGCTCTACAAGAAGCCGCTGCGTCCGCTGCCCGACCGCAAGGTCGCTGGCAAGAGCCCGCTTTCCGACTGCTTTACCACGCCGTGCCGTACGAGCTGCCCCATCCAGCAGGATATTCCCGCCTATCTGGCGGCTGTTGACGAGGGCCGCTACGAGGACGCGCTCAACATCATCATCGAGCGCAACGCCCTGCCGTTCATTACCGGTACCATCTGCCCGCATCCCTGCGGCCGTGCCTGCGAGCGTGCATTCTACGAGCCCGAGGGCGCCCAGATTCGCGCCAGCAAGCTCAAGGCCGCCCGCGAGGCCATGACCGCCGTGCTGCCCAAGCTGCGCGCCCAGGCCATTGCCAACGACGCCGAGCGCAACGTTGCCGTTATCGGCGGCGGCCCGGCCGGTCTGGCGACGGCGTTCTTCCTGACGCGCGCCGGCGTGCCCGTCACTATCTTCGAGGCCCGCGACTCTCTCGGCGGCGTGGTCCGTCACGTGATCCCCGAGTTCCGTATCGCGAGCGACGATATCTCCCACGATGCCGAGCTCTGTCTGGCCTTTGGCGCCAAGGTGCAGCTCAACGCCCGCGTGGAGTCCATTGACGAGCTCAAGGCCCAGGGCTTTACCGACGTAGTCGTGGCCACTGGTGCCTGGATGCCCGGCTCTGCGGGCCTGGGCGAGGGTGCCGAGCTCGACGTGCTGGAGTTCCTCGAGGCCGCCAAGAAGGGCGAGAGGCTCGAGCTGGGCGAGGACGTCGTGGTCATCGGCGCCGGCAACACCGCCATGGACGCGGCCCGCGTGGCCAAGCGCCTTGCTGGCGTGAAGAACGTGCGCCTGGTGTATCGCCGCACCAAGAAGCAGATGCCCGCCGACGAGGAAGAGCTCGATCTTGCTCTTGCCGACGGCGTTGAGTTCTGCGAGCTGCTGGCGCCCAAGGCGCTCAACGGCGCCGTGCTGACCTGCGACGTCATGGAACTTGGCGAGCCGGATGCAAGCGGCCGTCGCAGCCCCGTCGCCACGGGCGAGACCGTCGAGCTTTCCGCCACCACGGTGATCTGCGCCGTGGGCGAGGGCATCGATGCCAGCCTGTACGACGCCGCGGGCGTCGAGCACGACCGTCGCGGCCGCCTTGCCGCCACCTCCACCGGCGTCGAGGGCGTCTGGGCTGCCGGTGACTGCCGTCGCGGTCCGGCCACCGTGGTCGAGGCTATCGCCGACGCCGCCGAGGTCGCCCGTGCCATTGCCGGCGTGGACTTTAACAAGTACGCCGACTGCAACGAGCAGGCCGGCCGCGAGGACACCTGCTACGAGCGCAAGGGATCGCTGTGCCGCGACAAGCGCAACTGCACCAAGACCCGCTGCCTGGGCTGTGGCTCGGTGTGCGAGGTCTGCTGCGATGTGTGCCCCAACCGCGCCAACGTGGCAATTAAGGTGCCGGGCCTGGCCAAGCATCAGGTCGTCCACATCGACGGCATGTGCAACGAGTGCGGCAACTGCGCCGTGTTCTGCCCCTACCAGGAGGGTCGTCCCTACAAGGACAAGCTCACCCTGTTCTGGAGCGATCAGGACATGGAGAACTCCGAGAACGAGGGCTTCCTGGCCGTGGACGAGGACCACTTTAAGGTCCGCGTCGCCGGCACGGTCCGCACCGTCTCGGTCGATGCCGTCAACACCGGTCTGCCCGAGGCCGTCCGCCTGACCATCAAGGCCGTGCGCGACAGCTATCCGTATCTCCTTAAGAAATAAGGGACCCCTTATGGCCAAATCCATTCAACATAACGTGGCCTACGTTGCCTGCGGAAGCGGTTGCGCCTCCGCAGGCGGCGACGCCCGCTGCAGCGAAGGCTGCATTGGCTGTGGCGCCTGTGTCACGGCCTGTCCCCACGGCGCCATTGCACTGATTGATGGCATCGCCCGCGTGGACCGCTCCAAGTGCACGGGCTGTGGCCTGTGCGGCATGGCGTGCCCGCAGCGCGTGATTGCCTTTGTTCCCGGCTACCAGAACATCCTGGTGCGCTGCAACAACACCGATAAGGGCGCCATCGCCCGCAAGATTTGCGACACGAGCTGCATCGGTTGCGGCATGTGCGCCAAAAAATGCCCTGCCGGCGCTATCCGCATCGAGGACAACTGTGCCCACATCGACGGTGCGGACTGCCTGTCGTGCGGCATGTGCGCCGTCGTCTGCCCGCATGGCGCCATCCACGACCGCACCGGCATAGCCGCCGGCGTGTAGAAGGGAATCACCATGGCACAGGAATTCACTTTTACCGTTAACGGCGTCGAGCACACGACGACCCAAAACAAACCGCTGCTGCGCTACCTGCGCGACGACCTGCACATCCATTCCGCCAAGGACGGCTGCTCCGAGGGTGCTTGCGGCACCTGCACCATTCATGTGGACGGTGCGGCCGTCAAGGCCTGCGTGCTGACCACCGCCCTTGCCGCCGGCCGCAACATCGTGACCGTCGAGGGCCTGCCCCAGGACGTGCGCGAGGCCTTTGTGTACGCCTTTGGCGCCGTGGGCGCCGTGCAGTGCGGTTTTTGCATCCCCGGTATGGTCATGGCAGGCGCGGCGCTGATCGCCGAGGACCCCGAGCCCACCGAGGAGCAGATCAAGTACGCCATCCGCGGCAACGTCTGCCGCTGCACCGGCTACAAGAAGATTATTGAGGGCATTTCGCTGGCCGCTGCGGTGCTCCGCGGCGAAAAGCAGATCGACGAGGACCTGGAGCGCGGCGACGACTACGGCGTGGGCAAGCGCGCCTTCCGTATCGACGTGCGCAAGAAGGTGCTCGGCGAGGGCAAGTACCCCGATGACATCGACGAGCTCGATCAGCCGGGCCTGACCTATGCCAGCGCCGTGCGCTCCAAGTATCCGCGCGCCCGTGTGCTCTCCATCGATACCTCCAAGGCCGAGGCCCTGCCCGGTGTGGTGGGCATCCTGCGCGCTGAGGACGTGCCGGTCAACCAGGTCGGCCACCTTATCCAGGATTGGGACGTCATGATCGCCCAGGGCGATATCACCCGCTGCGTGGGAGATGCCATTGTGCTGGTGGTTGCCGAGGACGAAGCGACGCTCGAGAAGGCTAAGAAGCTCGTAAAGATTGATTACGAGCCGCTGGAGCCCGTGCGTAACATTGTCGAGGCCAGGGCTGCTGACGCCCCGCGCCTGCACGACAGCTTCTTTGCCTTCGGCAACACGGTGGAGCTCAAGGACAACGTGTGCCAGAGCCGCCATGTGACGCGCGGTGACGCCGCCAAGGCGCTGGCAGAGAGCGCGTTTACCGTGACGCAGCGCTTTACCACGCCCTTTACCGAGCATGCCTTCTTGGAGCCCGAGTGCGCCGTCGCCTTCCCGTACAAGAACGGCGTCAAGGTGCAGTCGACCGACCAGGGTGCCTACGATACGCGCAAAGAGTGCGCCCACATGTTTGGCTGGGATAGCGAACCCGAGCGTGTGGTCGTCGAGACCATGCTCGTGGGTGGCGGCTTTGGCGGCAAGGAGGACGTTTCGGTCCAGCACCTGGCCGCGCTCGCCGCATATAAGTTCCAGCGTCCTGTGAAGTGCAAGCTCACGCGTGCCGAGTCGCTCGCTTTCCATCCCAAGCGTCATGCGATGGACGGCACCTTTACGCTGGGCTGCGACGCCGAGGGCATCTTTACCGGCCTGGACTGCGAGATCAACTTTGACACCGGCGCCTACGCGTCGCTGTGCGGCCCGGTGCTCGAGCGCGCCTGCACGCATGCCGTCGGCCCCTACAAGTACCAGAACACCGACATCCGCGGCTTCGGCTACTACACTAACAACCCGCCTGCCGGCGCGTACCGTGGCTTTGGCGTTTGCCAGTCCGAGTTTGCACTCGAGAGCCTGATCGACCTACTGGCCGAGAAGGTCGGCCTGGATCCGTGGGAGATCCGCTACCGTAACGCCATCGAGCCGGGCGAGGTTCTGCCCAACGGCCAGATCGCCGATTGCTCCACGGCGCTGAAGGAGACGCTGCTCGAGGTCAAGGATGCCTATTACGCGCATCCCGGACACGCCGGTATCGCCTGCGCCATGAAGAACGCCGGCGTGGGCGTGGGCCTGCCCGACGCCGGTCGCTGCAAGATTCGCGTCGAGGACGGCGTGGCGGTGGTCTATGCCGCCACGTCCGACATCGGCCAGGGCTGCAACACGGTCTTTTTGCAGGACGTTGCCGAGGCGTGCGGTCTGCCGCTGAGCTGCATTGCCAACGGCGAGTGCTCCACCGAGAACGCTCCCGACTCCGGCACCACGTCTGGCTCGCGCCAGACGGTCGTGACCGGCGAGGCCGTGCGCGGCGCCGCCTTCCTGCTGCGCGATGCCATGGTTGGCATCGAGGCTGGCAAGCCTGCGCCTACCGCCCCGGTGAGCGCCCATGGTGATGGCGTCAAGATCGAGTACGACGACGGTCGCGCCTATCAGCTGCGCACGCAGGAGCTCGTCGCCGGCCAGGGCATGCATCCTCAGGATTCCGCGGCCGCAATCAAGGCGCTCGAGGGCTGCGAGTTTGGCTACGTGTACCTGGAGCCGACCGACAAGCTGGGCGCCGACGTCCCCAACCCCAAGAGCCACATCTGCTACGGCTTTGCCACACATGTGGTCATTCTGGATGATGACGGCCGCGTGAGCGAGGTCTATGCCGCGCACGATTCCGGCAAGGTGGTCAACCCCATCTCCATCCAGGGTCAGATCGAAGGCGGCGTGCTCATGGGTATGGGCTATGCGCTTACCGAGGACTGGCCGCTCAAGGACTGCGTGCCCCAGGCAAGGTACGGTACGCTCGGGCTGTTCCGTGCGCCCGAGATTCCGGATATCCACGCCATCTACGTGGAGAAGGACGAGCTGCTGCCCGTGGCATACGGCGGCAAGGGCATCGGCGAGATTGCAACAATCCCCACGGCGCCCGCCGTACAGAACGCCTACCGCGCGTTTGACGGCAAACTGCGTCCTGATCTGCCCATGGTGGATACGCCGTACAGCCGCGCTCGTCACCGCGGGTAGAGTAGAGCGCGGACGGCCATTGCTGACTGCCGTCTGCGCTTGCCATCAACTGTATAAGCTGCGCCTTTGGCCCCAGCTCCATCGTGAGCCGGGGCCTTTTGCTTGGAGCGCCTCCGCATACGGAAACTGCGTCCCAGATTTCGGCTCCAGAATGGGATGCGCTTTCCGGAACGGGCCTCAAGCGGAAACTGCGTCCCGGAATTGGCGCTCAGAATGGGATGCAGTTTCCGGATCGGCCTTCAAGCGGAAATTGCATCCCATTTTGAGCACTCAATCTGGGACATGGTTTCCGCGGGTACTGCCAACCGGAAAGTGTGTCCCGGTTTGGCAGGCAGACGGGCATAAGCTCAACAGCTCCTACAACTCCACCTCGTTGAGCCATGCCGGCAGAGCGGTCTGCCGGATGCCTGCCGTCTGCAGCTTTTTCGCGAGCAGACCCGCCGAGCGGACTTCGCTCATGGTAAAGCGCAGCAGAGGGTGACCGTAGAGCGATAGGTGCGCCTCGCGCTGTCGTTCGGCAACGAGCGCCTCGGCGGTGGTGCGTCCGGCCAACATGGTCTGGTCGGTATATTTGATGAGCCCGTCGAGCTCGCCCAGTGTGAGTTCCCGCGCCTGGCGCTCCCAGGCAAAGTCCGTTCGTATGGGCTTGGCCGAATCGAAGGGGTCCGTCAGCTCGTATTGAAGCTAGTCGGGCGCAAAGCCCGTCTCGATCATGACGGCTCGGGCGACCGATTCTCCACCGCTCTCGGCGCGGGCGTCGGCATATCGAAGTGTCGTGAGGGCAGTGCGAATCGCGCGACCATTGCGGGCGGTCGCTCGTTGTTCGACGGCCTCCATCAACTGCTCTCGCGTAAGGCCGAGCTTTGAGATCGCCGAATCGGCAATGGGCATGCCGTCTGCAAAGCCAGTTTGCAGCAGGCAATCTGTAGCCGTTTGGATGGGCGGCGTTACTGATGTGCCGGATAGACGGATTGCTCCGGCCGGCTCGATCTGATGCCGCTGAATATGCGCGCCCGGGCGAGCCGACGGCTTTGTCGAGCTACAGACATGCACAACGTTCAGATGTCGCCACGAGACCTCGAGCCCCAGCAGGCAGGCGGCCGAAAACGAGCAGAACGTCCAATCGGGGTGGATGATCGCAAGGGCGCGAATAATCTCGCAATGACGCTGTGCCCGGTTGAGTTCATCCCAGCGCATTTTGCGCGCGAACAGTCCCGGCATGGGCGAGACGACCGCGCTGCCGATGCGCCGAAGGAGCGCTTTTCGGATTGCCGTGCTCGGGGGAATCAGACAGCGCCCCTCTTGTTCGGCTTGAGTGAGCAGTTGGTCGATGAGTTGGTCATTGCAATGGGTCATGAGCTACCGCCTCCTTTTGGGTAGCAAAAAACGTATCAGCCGCAACTTGCCGCTCAGCTGACCAAAAGCTGACCAAAATCTAACCATGCAGGTAGATGGCCTGGTTTCGGCGACATTTTTACATCCGAATCGGTGGGCGGTGATCGGCTCCCGTGAACGGCAACAAGTTATGAAGACCTGGTAAGTTTAGGGACGTGTACTTTTTCGAAAAACGGTAGTCTCTCCGCGGAAAGTGCATCCCAGAATTAAGCCTCGGAACGGGATGCATTTTCCAGTAGATGCTTCAGTGGAAAGTTCATCCCAGAATTCAGGCTCAGAACGGGACACGCTTTCCGGATGGCATGCTTGGCGGAAACTACGACCCAGTTTTTGGCTCCAGAACGGGATACCCTTTCCGAATCGGTCTTCAGGCGGAAGCTGCTCCCCGGATTTGACCTTCAGACCGGGATGCCGTTTCCGGTTGAGGCCTCGAGCGGAAAGCGCATCCCATAATCCCCAATGGCACCGCAGCGCATTTCGTGTCCGCGCGGGCGTTTGCGCCGGTCGTCGAATGACGTTATAGCTGGCTATATTATGGGTAGCTATAATGTTCGACTTTTCGACAACCCTCGGCCTGTGGCAGAGCATGGGTCGCCAATCAAGGCGGCGGTTGCCGAGGCCTCGTTACCGAAAATCCATTTGTTAAACCTGGCACCCGTGGGTAGAATAAAGTCGACGGCAGCCCAAGTAGTGAAGAGCTGGGCAGCGCCGTTACTCAGTTTAAGGGGTCAATGCCTTAACGGCGTCGACCCCTCTTTTTATGCTTCGAATGCTGCTTGAGTGCCTCGGAAAGTTCGATAAGCGCCGTGAAGAGCGAGACCAAAGCAACCAAGAGCTCTACGAGCTCTGATGGGCCCGGGATGACCTCTGATTCAAGTCACCGGGCCTAAATCTTTTTCAGGCATTTGAATAGAGCGGGCGATTCTCTTGGGGCTGTCTGCATGGCGTATGCCTGGCGCGCGTGGCATTGCGTCCCGCTTTTGTGTCCGCACGGGCGCCTATCCTTACGGCAATGTAGCCGCCTATGTAACGAGCGGCAGTTGACGGAGAAAGGCCCAACCGTGTCAGCTGAAAAGACGCCGTGTATCTCGGCTATCGATACGACGAACTTTGCGCGCCAGATCGTGCTGGACTTTGAGTTTGCGCCGGTGCCAAAGCAGCGCCAGCGCCGTGGACTGCGTAACGAGATTATCGAGGTCGGCGCCGTCAAGCTCGATTACCACGGCAACGTTATGGGCGAGTTCTCGCAGTTTGTACAGACGGAATTTACCGAAGGCGTTGCGTTCCCCGTCCGCGAGCTCACAGGGATATCGGCCGTGGGCACCGCGATGGCCGATCCGCTCTACATGATGATCAAAAGGCTCAGCGATTGGATCGGGCGCTACTCCGCCCAGGTGGTCTGTTGGAGCGGGGCGGATCGTCGACAGCTTTTGATCGAGTGCCAAGCAAAGCACATCGATCTTTCCGCATTTCCTACGGACTGGGCCGACCTGCAGGCGTTTTACACCTCGATCATGGACATGAGCAGCCACGGTTGCGTCTCTTTGAGTGACGCAGCGACGTGGTTTGGCATCGAGTTCGACGAGTCGACGGGTCACGCCCACAGCGCCCTAGCCGATGCGCGCGTGACCGTCAAGCTGCTCAAGCAGATGATGGAGGGGGACTATCACGTGAGTCCGCGCGCCCAGGAAGTCCGCCAGCGGTGGGGGATGGGCGAGCGACCCCAGACGCGCCTTTCCAGCAAGTGCCCCGAGCTGGGCGATCTGCTGCTGAAGCTGAAGGCGGAGGGGAGGTAGGCGGCGTTGGCCGTCTGCATGGCGCGTGGCCTGTCGCGTATCGCTACTCTTCCTGCCGCTTGGCAGGCAGGATGTAGACGTTCTCGGCGTCCACGGCGATCTGCGTGGGGCGGTTGTAGAGGGTGTCTACTTCCATTACGCTCTGCTTGAACGGTGCGACGTCAGGCGTCTTTGCCCGATGGAGCTTTTCGAGGAGTTTCTCGGATTGCCTGTCGTTGAATCTGCCGATGTCCTCTCCTGCACCCTCGAGTGCCTCGTCGATGAGCGTATGTTCGCCCACGGGGGTCTTTGCGATGGCGTGACCGAGCAATTTGCCCGCGGACGCGATGCCGCCCAGCAGTGCCGCATCGACGGTGTCGGCAGTTCCCGCCTCGAGGGCGTCGTAACACTCGGTGTAGAGCTCGCGATACGCAATCGAATCGGCCTCGATCTTCGCGGTGGCGTCCGCGAGCTTTGCGGGCTCGAAGTTCTGGGCGAGCATGGGTTCGAGGAACAGTGAGAACGCGTGGATGTAGGTGGCGAGCTGGCAGTCTTTGAGGTAGTCGAGCACCTTGTCGAGGCGTCTGCCCAAGCCGTCTCGCACCTCGATGAACCCTTTCTTTTTCAGATCCGCTTGCGCCTGCGAGCGGAAGAGTTCCATGTCCTGCGCGGACGACTGTTTGATGTCGAGCACCTTCATATGGGCGTTTGCCATGTAGGTGGCGTTGCCGTAGTTGAGGCCGTAACCGTTGAGGATGTCTGCGAGCGTCTTGAGGTTGCCACGCATGTTGGCCTTGTCGCGCTGACGCATGTACTCGAACATCTCGTCGACGGACTCCTGGATGGAGTCGAGCTTTTGGTTTATCTGCGCGATTGCGGCTGCCATGAACAACGACGTCGGGTCGTAAGGCACTTGAGTGACGCTCGTGGCGATGTCGCCCTCGACTACGTGGAAGCGCGCCTGTCCAAAGCCCTTGACTGCGTCGCGGTAGCCCCCTGTGAGACCGCTGCCGTCCTTGAACGAGTTGAGTTTCGACGGATCGAGCGGGTTGCCAAATTTGTCAGTCGCCTGGAGCAACGTGGGTACGCTCACCGTGTTAGTGACGGTGCGAAACATCGAGGGGAGCGAGGTGAACGCCACGCCGAGCTGGGGAATTCGCTCGAGCGGCAGCTTGATGGCGCCGGAGATGTCCGCCCGCTCCTGGGTGAGCGCGAGGTGGATTTTGGTCGATGCGAGCTGTTTTGCCACGAGTTCCTCTCGGCCGCCGTCCGTTGAGGGTTTGATCTCGTTGTCTGCCATAGCGTGCTCCTTGTTTGCGTTGATCGCCGTGGGCATTATCTCATTGCTAGGTGGCTTGCCAGAGCGGGGTAGAGACCGAGCGTCTGGCAAAACTCGTTAACTGATTGCATTTCAGCGGATTGGGTTGATTGCAAGAGAAGGACGGCTATCCATCTGCCCTTCCCAGTTGAGTTCGCTTTGAGCTACTGTTCGTGCCTATGCTGCTTGGGCTCAAGCCTTCTCGCTGCCGCGAAGCAGGCCGTGGCCGCCATGGCTAATGCGATGCTGGCCATCCAAGCGGAGTCGCCGGTTACGGCGAGCTTTGGTTCATCGGTTGTCGTGTGTCCCGACCTTTTTGTAGACGCCTCGTCGGCGTCCTTTTCAGGAGTGGCAGGATCACTTTTGTTGTCGCCGGGTGAATCTACATCGGTCGTGCCGCCCGCCTGCTCCCCTTGGGCCTTCCCCTCCACGGTGAAGGATGCATCGGTCGCCGTCCCGTCCTTCCAGACGGCCGTGACGGTGTGTCCGCCGGCGGCAAGCGTGTCCAGGTAGGCCGGCTTGAGCTCGATAATCGTGCTGCCCTTGGTTGCGGTGTAGTTCTCAGTGGAGGCCTCATTTCCGTCCACGAGGAGACGCGTGAACTCATCGAGAGGACCGCTGAAGCGGAAGGTCAGACCGTCCTCGTTGCCCTTTGCATATGCCTGCCCGTTGCCCTTGGTGGCGGCATACAGCGGGGCGGTCACGTCGAAGGTGACGTCCTCCGCGTCGTCGACATCAAAGGTCCGGACGCCGGTCTTGCCGTTACGCTCGGCGTAGGCGGAGCTGTAGACGAAGGTCTCATGACCCGCCTTGTCGAGGACCGCGAGGGCATGGATTTCAAACGAGCCCATCGAGAGCGACGTGGGGAACTCGATTTCGATATAGCCTCTTGCCGCATCGTAGCTGCAGCTCAACGTTTTACGGGCCTTTACAGAGTTCGGGTCCTCGACATAGCCGGGGTCGCCGAGAATCGGGGAGACAGACTTCACGCCGTCCGCGTCGCCTACATTGCAATAGATGCGGAGGAGCACGCCGACAGGGACTCTCTTCGCGGAGATGGAAACGTTCGAGACCGTGGGCGGGTTCCGGTCGATCGCGCTGCCGGTCACCTCGAAGCACAGCTCGCTCGGGTCGGCAACCGAGAAAGTCGCGCCCGAGATGCCGTTGGCCCTGGCGTAGGAACTCTCGTACACATCGGTCTCGAACCCTAGGTCATCGGTGACCGAAAGGCCGATCAGCCTGTGCCTTCCGATCCTATTGCTGTCGAATGTGAGGTCGAACCCGTCGATAGACGAGCCTCCGTGATAATAGGCCGACGAAACGGAGCAGCCGTCGTCCTTTTCCTCCCAGCCCCGCTGCAGTATGGGGGAAACGGAGCGAACGCCGTCCGGGTCCGCGACGGACCAAGAGATGTGGAAGTCGGCGCCGGTCGCGACCTCCCTGCTCGAGAGCGACACGGAGGACACGGTCGGCGGGTTCTGGTTCGCGGGCCCCTCGGTCACCTCATAGACGAGGGGGCTGGTGGCGAAGGTCGGAGAGTTGAGTCCCTTCTCCTCGGCATACGCCGCGTCGTAGACATCGGTAACCCATCCAAGGCTATCGGTCACGCCGAGGCCGATGATCCGGTACCTGCAGGGCTGGTCGCTCGGGGAGGTGGGGATATCGAAGCCCGCGGTCGTGTCGCCGGTCGACCGGAAGGCGAGGCGGGAGCTGTTGCCCTGGTCCCCGTCATCGCTATCGACGACGACCTCAACTATCGGCGTGACTGACCGCACCCCATCGGGGTCGTCCACATCGTAGCCGACATGCAGCGTGGAGCCGGCCGTGACTGTCGTCGCGGATAACGTCACGTTGGAGATGCTGGGCGGGTTCGGGTCCGACGCAGCGAGGGCGGTTGAGGGCAAAGCTAGCGCTACGGCGGCGGACAGCGGGACGAGCAGGCTAAGCGCGAAGCGCCTGGAGAATTTCAAGGAGGTCATTGACGATGCCGATCTTCCATAATTGTTGCAACGATACCAGTATATCTTTGGCCCACGCTAGCCTGATGTTCTTTCCGCGAACGGCTCGTTAGTTTAGAGACGGCGTATGGACGCCCGTCTCGTCCAAGTTTCTCGTAAGGGCGATTATGAGGGCATGAAGAGACTTTCTCGGAACAATCAATTGGGGATATCAAAGAAATGCTGGACGCCGCCCGGTCGCTCAATGCCTTTGAGGCGAAATGCGGCGCATCGGCTACGTTGTTGAGATCATTTATCGAGCGATACGTCATTCCAGCCGAGGCCACCATCATGAGGCTTCTGTTCCTACGCCCCCGCAATCCCGCGGGCCGCACTCAACAGCTCATACTCCCTCTGGCTCCACTAGTACAGCTCGGCCGTGCGTACGGCGTCGCGACACAGGTCCAGAAACACCTCAGCTCCCTCGTAGAAGCACTCGCGGGCAAAGTCACCCGAGCCGCTTGCGACGCACGTGCCGTCGGCGAAGAGCTTCCAGTTGGACGGCTCGCGCGAGTCGTCTCCGAGCAGCTTGATCTGCAGAACATGTGGGTTGCCAGCAGCACAGAGCTCTTCCTCGAGCTTCTGTATGGCAAAGCGCATCTGGTGGGAGAGGCCGCTCTTCACCAAAGCCGAGGTGTAGCCGCTCGGCTCGTCTAGAAGATGCATTCGTTTTGGCTTGACGATCAGGTTGTGGAAATTGCGCTCGCTGCGCACGGAGAAATTGTCCATACGGACTCCTTTCATCGATGTTGGCAGGGCCACCGTGCCTCTTGGCCGGTTGGCGTCGGGATCGTGGAGCCAACTCTCTACTCCGACTCTGGATAAAACGCGTCCGCTCCTTGCGGGCAAGAGGAAGTCTATCAACGTGTACGGACAGAAATCAAGCGCCGTCTGCGAAATGACGCGTGAACGGCGTTGGTTTCCCAAGTGATTATTCGGCTTTCATCCGGAAAAGTGTCGAAATCAGTCGTGTAAAAGTACGGAAAAGTGTCGAAATAGGCACCTTAAAACTTCGGAAAAGTGTAGCTGGATGACAAAACAGCACTTAGAAGCCGGTGCTGGATGCGGGATCCTGCGGCCGCCTTCAGCCCTCGCTACTCGTCGTCTCCGTCGTTGGGGTCGCCCTTGAGGGTGTTGATGTCCAGGTACTCGTCATCGTTCTCTTTTTGCTGGGTCTCCGACTCCGCTTGGGTGGGGCCGGAGAACAGCCGGAATCCCTCAAACGCAATGACGCCGAGCAGGGCAATGACAATGGCGATAAAGGCAACCTTGACTGCCTGCGGAAATTCCGAAAAACGCAGCGCCTTTTCCTCGGCGTAATAATCGGCGAAGCGCTCTTCGCCCGTGCTTTTGGTATACGCCGGCGCGGACGCGGCCTCCGAGTCATATTCCGGTGCAGGCGTGGCAGCGTACGGATCGTTGAGATAATCGCTCGATGCGGTGCCATAATCCTCGGTCTCGATGCGACCGGCGTCAGCATAGCCATCGGAATAATCGGAATATGCCGCACCGCCCTCATAGTCCGCGGCGCTCGTGTTGGCGGCAAAAAGCGGGTTAACTGGAACGTCGAGCGCCGGCATGCCGGTAGAGGTCTCATCCAGATCGGCTGCAGCCCAGGAATCGTAGGCAACCTGATGGGCAACGGGCTCATCGAGCCTTGTGACCGGAGGCTTGCGTGCCGCAGGAACGGGCAACTGCTGGGCGCTGTACATAACGGTGCTGTCGGCCGATTTGCTCCGCGTTGCCGCAGCGAGAAATGCCGCCGTCTCGGACGGGTCGCTTGCGGGGCGGGGAGCGGGCGTGGGCGCCGAAGTGGGTGCGGGCGTAGGCGCGGGCGTCGAAACAGGTGACTGCGCAGGAGTCGGCGCAGATGCGGGCTTAGGCGCAAGTGCGGGATTGGGGCTTGACGGGCGAGCCCGGCCGCTCATGAGTTCGTCGGCGGTCCACGGGCGATCATCCATCACGTCGTCAAGGCTCAGCGAAAACAGGTCGTCTTCACCCTCATCGAACATGCGGTGCACATGTCCACCAATTGCCGGAATCAATCCGCGACCGGTGCATGATGCCTTGCTCAACGCCATTCTGTTCCACCCTTTCGAAATACTAATGACATCGATTATATGGAACTTTTCAAGCGGCTCGGCCTTGGATTCATGCTTTCCAGAACTCGCGCCCAAAAGGGGAGGGGCAATTCAGGCGAGTGCCTACTTGTCGCCGGCGGCAGCCTTTGCCTCGTTGAGGTAGCTATAGAAGCTGTACTTAGAGATGCCAAAGAACTCGCAGGCGCGTTCGCTCGACTTGGAGATGAGGAAGGCGCCGCGACGGTCGAGGTAGCCAATGGCGCGGATGCGCTCGTCTTTGGTCATGAGCGCCGCGGGCTTGCCCACAAACTGTTCGCACTCGCGCAGTAGATCTTCGAGCAGGTCGCCGATGTTTTTGGTAATGGGCTCGGGCTCGGTGTAGCCCGAGCTGCCGGTGCCGGTAAAGGCGTCGAGCGAGCGCTCAAATGCCTTCATGAGCGTAATGTCAAAGTTGATGCCCAAAATGCCGACGGGTTTGCCCTCATCGTTGCGGATAAAGATGGTCGAGGATTTGAGCAGTTTGCCATCGGTGGTTTTGGTGAGGTAAGGCTCGCGGTCGTGCACGTCGGTGGTGCCCTCGCGCATGGACTCAAACACAATATGACTGGGGCCGTCACCCAGTTTGCGCCCGCTGACGTGGCCGTTTTCGATCACCACGATGGAGTGGTCCACGTCCTCGGTCTCCAGGTCGTGGACGACGACTTCGCAGTTGGGGCCAAATTGGAGCGCTAGGCCGTGTGCAAGGCGCTTGTAAAACTCAATCTGTGCGGGGGTCATGGGTGCCTTCCTAAAAATTAGTTTGGGCACACTTTGCCATAAACCACACTTGTTCGCAAATAACGAAAGCGTCGCTGCGTTATGTGACCGTTCGGCGGCGAAAAGGTACCGATTACGGCAACAAACAATTTGTTAGGTTTTCCAATCAAAAAGTGTGATAGAACAGTGCTAACAAACTTTTTGTTTGGCATCCACATAAAAGTTCAGCCGTGTGAATGGGATCGGGCTGAAACGCGTATGCGGGGGCCGGCAAGAGAGAACTTAAGGAGTTCACCGTATGGCCGATAAGATCCAGTGGGCGGGCAACACGATGCCCAAGAGCGATGACAAGCACTTGGGAATCATGAGCCTCGACCACGTGAAGAAGGCCCGCGCCTTCCACCAGTCGTTCCCCCAGTACACCGTCACTCCGCTTGCCCGCCTGGATGGCCAGGCCGCGCGCCTGGGCCTGTCCAACCTGTGCGTTAAGGACGAGAGCTATCGCTTTGGCCTCAACGCCTTTAAGGTCCTGGGCGGTTCGTTTGCCATGGCCAACTACATTGCCGACGAGACCGGCAAGGACGTTGCCGAGTGCACCTTCGATTACCTGACCTCCGATCAGCTTGCCAAGGACTTTGGCCAGGCTACCTTCTTTACCGCCACCGACGGCAACCATGGCCGCGGCGTGGCATGGGCTGCCAACAAGCTGGGCCAGAAGGCCGTCGTGCACATGCCCAAGGGTTCCACCAAGCCACGCTTCGATAACATCGCCGCCGAGGGCGCCACGGTGACCATCGAAGAGGTCAACTACGACGAGTGCGTGCGCATGGCCGCCGCCGAGGCCGATGCCTGCGAGCGCGGCGTCATCGTTCAGGACACCGCCTGGGAGGGCTACGAGAAGATCCCGTCCTGGATCATGGAGGGCTACGGCACCATGGCTTCCGAGGCTGCCGAGCAGCTGCGCGAGATGGCCATCAACCGCCCGACGCACGTGTTTGTCCAGGCTGGCGTGGGTTCGCTCGCCGGCGCCGTGGTGGGCTACTTCACCAACCTGTATCCCGATAACCCGCCCACCTTCGTCGTGGTCGAGTGCGCGCCTGCCGCCTGCCTGTACAAGGGCGCTGCCGCCGGCGACGGCGACCCGCGCATCGTGGACGGCGACATGCCCTCCATCATGGCCGGCCTGTGCTGCGGCGAGCCCAACATCTTGGGCTGGGATATCCTGCGCAACCACACCACCGCCTTCGTGTCCTGCCCCGACTGGGTCACCGCTCGCGGCATGCGCACCCTGGGCGCTCCCGAGAAGGGCGACCCGCGCGTCATCTCCGGCGAGTCCGGCGCAGTGACCACCGGCCTAGTCGAGACCCTCATGCTCGACCCCGAGTACGCCGAGCTCAAGGAGCTCATCGGCCTGGACAAGACGAGCTCCGTGCTCTGCTTCTCCACCGAGGGCGACACCGATCCGGATCAGTACCGTCGCATCGTCTGGGAGGGCGAGTATCCGACCTGCTAGCAGACTGACCTGTCCGGAGGCAGCCGGAGGACTTTACTCCCTGCTCGGACAGTCCTGCTCGCACGGAGAGCACATTAAGTGCTCTCCGGCTCGTGCGGAACTCGCGACGGAGCAAAGTCCTCCGTCCGCCTCCTATGGTTACTTGCTTGTGGGGTGCTCGACCTCACGCTGCTTGGCACAAGTGATCTATCTGAAATATCTACCTGTAGGTAAACCCTTGTAGAAAGGTTGACTGTTATGACTAAAGAACTCGATTTTGATGCCATTAAGGCTGCTGCGGAGTCTCATCGTGCTGATATGACTCGCTTCCTGCGCGCCATGATCTCTCACCCCTCTGAGTCCTGCGAGGAGGGTGAGGTTGTCGCCTGCATCAAGGCCGAGATGGAGAGCCTCGGCTATGACGAGGTCAAGGTCGATGGCTTGGGTAACGTCATGGGCTTTATGGGCGAGGGCGACAAGATCATCGCCATCGACTCTCACATCGACACCGTCGGCATCGGCAACATCGAGAACTGGGATGCCGATCCCTATGAGGGCTACGAGACCGACGAGATCATCTACGGCCGCGGCGGCTCCGACCAGGAGGGTGGCATGGCTTCTGCTACCTATGCTGCCAAGATGATGAAGGACATGGGCCTCATCCCCGAGGGCTACAAGATCATGGTCGTCGGCACCGTCCAGGAAGAGGACTGCGACGGCATGTGCTGGCAGTACATCTACAACAAGGACGGCATTAAGCCCGAGTTTGTCATTTCCACCGAGCCCACCGACGGCGGCATCTATCGCGGTCACCGCGGCCGCATGGAGATCCGCGTCGACGTTCACGGCACCTCCTGCCACGGTTCCGCTCCCGACCGCGGCGACAACGCCATCTACAAGATGGCCGACATCATCGCCGACGTCCGCGCCCTCAACAACAACGGCTGCGACGAGTCGACCGACATCAAGGGCCTCGTCAAGATGCTCGACCCTAAGTACAACCCCGAGCACTTCGAGGACGCCCGCTTCCTGGGCCGCGGCACCTGCACCGTCAGCCAGATCTTCTACACCAGCCCCAGCCGCTGCGCTGTCGCTGACTCCTGCGCCATCTCCATCGACCGTCGTATGACCGCCGGTGAGACCTGGGAGTCTTGCCTGGACGAGATTCGCAACCTGCCGGCCGCCAAGAAGTACGGCGACGACGTGAAGGTCTCCATGTACATGTACGACCGTCCGTCCTGGACCGGCGAGGTTTACGAGACCGAGGCTTACTTCCCCACGTGGATCAACAAGGAGACCGCTCCGCACGTCAAGGCCCTCGTCGACGCCCACAAGGCCATGTTCGGTGACGAGCGCATCGGCTGCGAGCCCAGCATGGACAAGCGCACCGGTCGTCCGCTGTGCGACAAGTGGACCTTCTCCACGAACTGCGTTTCCATCCAGGGCCGCTATGGCATCCCCTGCGTCGGCTTTGGCCCGGGTGCCGAGTCTCAGGCTCACGCTCCCAACGAGGTCACCTACAAGGACGACCTGGTCACCGCTGCCGCCATGTATGTGGCTGCCCTGAACCTCTACGATCCGAGCCAGGCCGATGGCGACGCCACCGTGTTCCGCGCCGGTCTGACCAACAACAAGATCGATTAGTCCCATTCCTCGATCTTGTTGAGCCGGGGACAGCTCGTGTCCCCGGCACCCCCTGTTGACTTGGGGCCCGCGGTCGTTATCTCCCATGCTTCCTCAACGGTAGCGGGTCCTCGTCATAGTGCTCTGCATGTTCTAGCCACACGCGCATGCCGGAGCACATCTACTCATTGCAATCGTTTCATCTTTGGAAAGGATATTTACATGGACGCCAAGTTTACCGAGCTCGTCGAGCAGCTGAACGGCCTCGATTTTAAGGGCATGTACGGCAGCGACTTCCTGCACACCTGGGACAAGACCACCGATGAGCTCAAGGCGCTCTACATCGTCGCCGACGCCCTGCGCGAGCTGCGCGAGAACAACGTTTCGTCCAAGATCTTCGATTCGGGTCTGGCCGTCTCCCTGTTCCGTGACAACTCCACCCGTACGCGCTTCTCCTTCTCTAAGGCAGCCAACCTGCTCGGTCTTGAGCTGCAGGACCTGGACGAGAAGAAGTCCCAGATCGCTCACGGCGAGACCGTCCGCGAGACCGCTACCATGATCTCCTTCATGGCCGACGTCATCGGCATCCGCGACGACATGTACATCGGCAAGGGCGACGCCTACATGGCCGAGGTCTCCGAGTCTGTCCAGCAGGCCTACGAGGACGGCGTTCTGGATCACCGTCCCACGCTCATCTCCTTGCAGTCCGACTCCGATCACCCCACGCAGTCCTCTGCCGACATGCTCTACCTCATCAACGAGTTTGGCGGCCTCGAGAACCTCAAGGGCAAGAAGGTTGCCGTCACCTGGGCCTACTCGCCCTCTTACGGCAAGCCGCTGTCCTGCCCGCAGTCGCTGATCAGCCTGCTGCCCCGCTTTGGCATGGACGTCACCCTGGCCCACCCCGAGGGCTACGACCTCATGCCCGAGGTCGTCGAGCGCGCCAAGGGCTATGCCGCCGAGTCCGGCACCACCTTTAAGCAGGTCAACACCATGGCCGAGGCCTTCGAGGGCGCCGACATCGTGATCCCCAAGAGCTGGGCTCCGTTTGCCGCCATGGAGAAGCGTACCAACCTGTACGCCGAGGGCGACGACGCCGGCATCGCAGCGCTCGAGAAGGAGCTGCTCGCTCAGAACGCCACCCATCAGGACTGGTGCTCCACGACCGAGCTCATGGAGAAGACCGCCAACGGCCAGGACACCATCTTTATGCACCCGCTGCCCGCCGACATCTCCGGTGTCTCCTGCGAGCACGGCGAGGTCAACGCCGACGTCTTTGACATGCACCGCGTGGGCATGTACAAGGAGGCCAGCTACAAGCCGTACGCCATCGCAGCCATGATGTTCCTGCAGAAGGTTGCCGATCCCGCCGCTACCCTCAAGGCCCTCGACGAGCGCAACACCGCCCGTTGGTTCCAGGCCTAAAGCCGGGTTGAGGTAAACCAGGTAAAGGGGGCGCTCTGCCAACCGGCGGGGTGCCCCCTTTTTGCATCGCGGGCGTGCGGGATAAGCACGTTCGATGTAGGTGTCCCGCGGCGCGAGTTATGGGTACGATGGCTTCAGGGGAGGTATCGCCATGAAACTTGGTTGCGTCATTATGGCTTCGGGCGAGGGCAAGCGGTTTGGCTCTAACAAGATGCTTGCCGATATCTATGGCGAGTCGCTGATTGCCCGGACCATCGATTCGGTTCCCCGGGGCTTTGACGTCGTGGTTTCGACGCGTTGGCCCGAGGTCGTCCAGATTTGCGAGGACAAGCATTGCCCGTGCGTGCTGCACGATGGCACGTTGAGGAGCGAGAGCGTGCGTGCCGGCCTTGCCTGGGGAGCCGATCACGGCTGGAAGGGTTGCCTGTTTTTGCCGGGTGACCAGCCGCTCGTGAGCTCGGATTCTTTTAAGGCCATGGTTCGTGCATTTGACGAGCGTGGCCGCAAGCATCCGGTGCGCTTGGCGTGCAATGGTGAGCCTTCGAGTCCGGTGCTCTTCCCGGCGCAGCTGTTCGACGCGCTTATGCTTCTCGAAGGCAAGGACGGCGGGGGCTCGATTCTCAAAGGCCGCGTCGACGTTGCGTTGGTCGAAGCGCGTGCCTATGAGCTGTGGGATGTCGATACCGCCAAGGGCCAGCGCCGCATAACGGAGCATATCGCCGCCTGCTCGTATTTTGATCGCGTGGCCAACTGTATGAATCGATAAGGAGCAACATGATCATCATCAAAAACGGCGCGCTCGTGACGCCCCAGGGGCTTCGTCGCGCCGACCTTGCCATGGAGGGCGATAAGATCGTGCGGATCGCCGCGACGATTGAGCCGGGCGCGGATGATACCGTCCAGGACGCCACGGGCTGCTGGGTGTTTCCCGGCTTTATCGACGGCCATACGCACATGCAGTGTTGGACCGGCATGGACTGGACGGCAGATAGCTTTGAGACCGGCACACGCGCGGCTGCCTGCGGCGGTACCACGACCATCGTGGACTACGCGACGGCCGACCGCGGCGTGACCATGCCCGATGCCCTTGCCGAGTGGCATCATCGCGCCGACGGCACCTGCACGGCAAACTACGCTTTTCATATGGCACTCGCCGAGTGGAATGAGCGCAACTGCGCCGATCTTTCGGCCATGCGCGAGGCAGGCGTGTCATCGTTTAAGACCTACTTTGCCTATGACCACCTGCGTCTGGACGATGCCGAGACCCTTGAGGTGTTGGAGGAGCTCAAGCGCGTGGGCGGCATCCTGTGCGTGCATTGCGAGAACGGCACGCTGGTTAACGCGCTGCAGAAGCGCGTGTTCGAGCAGGGGATTCACGGGCCCGAGGGCCATGCGCTCAGCCGTCCGGACGTGTGCGAGGGCGAGGCCGTGAGCCGTCTGCTGTACTTGGCGCACCTTGCCGGTGACGCCCCGGTCAACGTGGTGCATCTTTCGACCAAGCTGGGGCTCGAGGCCATTCGTGCGGCCAAGGCGCGCGGGCAGAAGAATATCTATGTCGAGACCTGCCCTCAGTATCTGATGCTCAACGACACCTGCTATTTAGAGCAGGGTGAGGACGGCTTTGCGGGCGCCAAGTATGTGATGAGCCCGCCGCTTCGCCATGCAGGCGACCGCGCTGCGCTGCGCGAGGCGCTTGTGGCCGGCGAGATCGATACTATCGCCACCGACCACTGCAGCTTTAACCTGCACGGGCAAAAGGACCGCGGCCGCGACGACTTCCGTGCGATTCCCAACGGCGGACCCGGCGTGGAGCATCGCCCTGTCGCGATTGCCACGAGCTTTGAGGGGCAGTTGGGCCCCGAGGACCTCTGCCGTCTGATGAGCGAGAACCCGGCGCGCGTGTTTGACATGTATCCGCGCAAGGGCTGTCTTGCCGAGGGCTCCGATGCCGACGTCTGCGTGTGGGATCCCCAGGCGCGCTGGACCATTCGTGCGGCGACGCAGCATCAGGCCGTGGACTACACGCCGCTCGAGGGTTTTGAGGCACATGGCCGCGCCAAGGCTGTCTACGTCAACGGCGTGCTGGTGGCGCGCGACGGCGAACCCACCGGAGCCCAGCCCGGTCGCTATGTTCCCCGCTAGCAAGAAGGTCGCCAGGATAGCTTATTTGGGAGATTATTTTTCTGGGACGGGGATTAAAAAATCATCTCAGGGTGCTCTCTCAACATCGGGTAGCTAAAACGGCCCCGTCCTGAATTAGCTACCCTTTGAGGCTGGTGGCGAAGATGGGGTGGTTGAGGGCCGCCTCGAAGTGGTCGGCCATTGTGGGGTCGTTGAGCGTGTCGACCTGGTTGAGCATGATGCGAGCGGTGCTGAGCCCCAGCTCCTGCAGCTCGGCATTGAGCACCCGGGCGACGCGTTCGGGCGTGGCGATGTCGGTTGCCTCGCAGCCGCAGCGTTCGCAAAAGAGCTCGGGGCGGTGGACAGCCTCATCGACGGGTCTGCCAAAACCTGAGGCGCCGACGATCCAGACGATGTTGGCCGTGCCAGAGGGAATCACCGGCTCCCAGGCGGCGTGGGCCTTGAGCGGGAGCCGCTTGCTGCCATCCGCCTCGGCCAAGACGTAGTCAAAGCGCTGGGACAGTTGGTCGAGCGGCTCGGCGGGGACGGAGAGCTTGCCCGTCTCCGGGTCTAAGACGCCTGCCTGGCAGATGCTTCCGCGCGCAAGGCCTGCGCAGGCCTCGCAGGTGCAACCGGGGACATGTGCGGCGCCCGGCTTCCAAGGTGCGGCGTCCAGACGACGACTCGACCCGTCCCATGGCACGCCGGCGACGGGAAACATATGCGTGGTGGTGCAGAGGAGCACGCGGCCGCCAGCGCGCATGAGCTCGAGCCCCAGCGTCTTTAGCAAGGTCGACTTGCCGCCGCTGCCGATAATCGCGGTAATGCCCGGCTCGATCCTGAGCGCCGAGGCAAGATTGCCGCTAACCGTTTCCATCTGTTCACCGCCGTATAATACTGTGATAATAAATAATCATCAGAGTAGCGGTCGAACCGCTTTTGCTCTGCTCAAACCGTAGCACAGGGAGGTGCCCCGGGAATGCTCGTTTATGTTCGCGGCGCCGGCGATATCGCCACGGGCGTTGCCGCTCGCTTGGTGCGCGCCGGCGTGTCGGTTGTCATGGCCGATATCGCGGTTCCCACGTGCATCCGTCGCACAATCAGTTTTTGCGAGGCCATTCGCCTGGGCGAGGTCCAGGTCGAGGACATTCGTGCTCGCTTGGCGCAGACGCCGGCAGAGGCGCTTACAATTACCGAGGCTGGAGACGTCGCCGTCGTGGTAGACCCCCAGGCCAAGATGCTCGACGAACTGAAACCCGCTGCCGTGGTCGACGCGATTCTGGCCAAGCGCAACTTGGGCACCACGCGCGATATGGCGCCTGTCGTCATCGCCGTGGGGCCGGGCTTTACCGCGCCGGTTGACTGCGATGCCGCAGTCGAGACCATGCGCGGTCATTTCCTCGGCCGCGTCATCACCCAGGGCTCGCCCCAGCCCAATACGGGCGTGCCGGGTGTCATCGCCGGGTATGGCAAGGAGCGCGTTATCCACAGCCCCGCCGCCGGCGTGTTTAGGTCAGATCATGCGATCGGCGACATTGTGAGCGCCGGCGAGTGTGTTGGCTATGCGGGTGATACTCCCATGGTCACGCAGATTGACGGCTGCCTGCGCGGCCTTTTGGCCGACGGCGTTCAGGTGACCGAGGGCTTTAAATGTGCCGACGTCGACCCGCGCAGCGATGCCGGCTATATCAACTATATTTCGGACAAGGCGACGTCGGTCGGCGGCGGCGTGCTCGAGGCGCTCGCCATGCTCACCGACGTTTTTAGGGGATAGGAAGCGGCGATGGAAAAGCTCGATGTGGTGAATGCAGCGCTTGGCGCCCTGAAGGCTGGTAAGACGTGCGAGCTGGTGGTCGTGGCCGGAACGGCGGGTTCGTCGCCGCGCGGCGTGGGCGCCTGGATGGCCGTGTTTGCCGATGGCAGTCAGGCTGGCACCATCGGCGGCGGCAAGATTGAGCTCTTTGCGCTGGACGAGGCTCGCGAGCTGCTGGCCGCAGGGCAGTCGCGCCTGGTCCGCTACACCATGGGCGGCGAGAACTCCGATACCGGCATGATCTGCGGCGGAGCCATCTGCCTGTGCTATCTGCACCTTGACGCGGCACGGGCGCCGTTGTTCCGGGAGATTGCCGATGTGCTGGTGTATCGCCGTATCGGCGACTTCACCATCGATTTTGAGCCGTTTATCGCAAATGCGCTCGAGGGCGATGTGGCCGAGTACCATGGCGAGGCATCGCGCCATACCATTGCCGGCTGCCCTGAGCTTTCGCTGGTGGAGGAGGGGAGTAAGGTCACCTACACCAACGCCGCCTCCGAGATTCCCCCGGCGCACATCGAGACGCTCTGCCCCGAGGGCCTGACCTACATCTTTGGCTGCGGACACGTGGGTGCTGCGACGGCGCGGGTGCTCACGGCGGCGGGCTTTGCCGTCGTGGCTTGCGACGACCGCCCCGGCACGCTGACCCCCGAATGGGTGCCCGGTGTCTACGACCGTCGTCTGGTCGACTACAAGAACCTGAGCAAGCAGTGCCCCATCGGCCCGCGCGACCTAGTGGTCGTCGCCACGGCGGGTCACAAGTCCGATATCGACGTGGTGATTCAGGCCATGCGCGCCAAGCCTGCCTACCTGGGCTGCTTGGGTTCGCGCCGTAAGACGGCCTTTGTGCGCGCCCGCCTGGAGCAGGAGGGCTTTACGCAGGACCAGATCGACGGGCTGCACCTGCCGATCGGCGTTGCCATCGAGGCCGAGGATCCCGAGGAGATTGCCATCTCCATCGCTGCCGAGATGATCCACCTGCGCCGCACCAAGCTCGTCCCCCGCAAGCGCTAGTCGCATCCCCATCAATAAGTTGCGGTGAAATGCGGGCTGTTTAAGCCAGTTAAGCCGTCAAACAGTCCCTATTTCACCGCAACTGCCATTTTCCTCCGTCGCATGCGGATCGGTTTGTGCGGGGGAGTTGTGGAGTTGTGCAGGCAGACGAGGTTTTTCTGGAAAAACGCTCCCGATGCGCGTATAGTACCGATTGTTTTGTCGGCTCCTGCTGTGTCGAGTCCAAACCGCGTAATGCCATGAGCGGCGCGGATGCAGCCAGGAGGCACGAGGACAACCCATCGTGGCCACGCCCCGTGCTTAAAACCCCAAGAAGGAGTGAACAATGGCAGAAGAGAAGTATGTGCCGCGTCTGAAGACCAAGTACAACAACGAGGTCAAGCAGCAGCTTCAGGACAAGTTCCAGTACGAGAACGTCATGATGATCCCCAAGTTTGAGAAGATCGTCGTGAACATGGGTGTCGGCGAGGCCGCTACCGATTCCAAGGCCATCGACGGTGCCGTGCGCGACCTGCGCGCCATCACCGGCCAGCAGCCGATGATCACCCGTGCCCGCAAGTCCATCGCTACCTTCCGCCTGCGCGCTGGTATGCCGATCGGCTGCAAGGTTACCCTGCGTGGCGACCGTATGTGGGAGTTCTTCGATCGTCTGACCTCTGTCGCAATCCCCCGTATCCGCGACTTCCGCGGCATCTCCGCCAAGAGCTTCGACGGCCGTGGTAACTTCTCCATGGGCGTCACCGAGCAGCTCATCTTCCCCGAAATCGACTTCGACTCCGTCGATCACCAGCGTGGTATGGACATCACTTTCGTGACCACCGCCAACACCGATGAGGAGGCCAAGGCCCTTCTGGACGCCTTCGGTTTCCCGTTCAAGAAATAGGTTCACCTGCCCTATGAGCGCCGTTCCCAGAAGGGGGCGGCGCTTGGGGCGAACAATACTCTATGTGAGGAGGATATAAGTGGCTAAGACATCGATGATCGTCAAGTGCAATCGCAAGCAGAAGTTCTCTACTCGTGAGTACACGCGCTGCCAGCGCTGCGGCCGTCCGCACTCTGTGTACCGCAAGTTCGGCCTGTGCCGTGTCTGCTTCCGCGAGCTTGCACTCAAGGGCGAGCTTCCCGGCGTTAAGAAGGCCAGCTGGTAAGTCACTACCAGCGTTTCAAGCATCAGTTTGAAACAGGGAAAACGCGCTAAAAAGGCTTTGCCGTTAAGGGCGGCGAAGAACCAAGAGCACGTGTTCATCAAGAACGAAGGAGAATCTGTATGAACCTTACAGACCCGATCGCAGATATGCTTACGCGCATCCGTAACGCTAACTCTGTGAACAAGGCCACGGTCTCCATGCCGAGCAGCAAGAAGCTCGTCGAGATCGCTCGTGTTCTGCACGAGGAGGGCTACATCGAGGGCTACGATGTCGAGGACACCGTTCCCCAGAAGACTCTGCACATCACGCTTAAGTATGGTCCCAAGAAGGCTAAGGTCATCAACGGCATCCGCCGCATTTCCAAGCCGGGCCTGCGTAAGTACACCGGCGTTGCCGACATGCCCCGCGTCCGCGGTGGCCTTGGTACCGCCATTATTTCCACCAGCCATGGCGTCATGACCGACCGCGATGCTCGCAAGCACAACGTCGGCGGCGAGATCATCGCTTACGTCTGGTAATTCGCTCGGTAGGTAGAAGGAAAGGAGATCACCGTGTCTCGTATCGGTAATAAGCCTGTCCAGATTCCCGCCGGAGTCGAAGTGGCAGTCAACGGCAACAACGTTGTCGTCAAGGGCCCCAAGGGCCAGCTCGAGCTCGATGTCTTTGAGAAGCTCGCTATCAACGTCGAGGACAACGTCCTCACCGTTTCCCGTCCCGACGACGAGCGTGAGACCCGTGCTCGCCACGGCCTCACCCGCGCCCTCATCCACAACATGGTTGTTGGCGTTTCCGAGGGCTTCGAGAAGAAGCTCGAGCTCGCCGGCGTCGGTTACCGCGTGCAGCAGAAGGGCAAGAACCTCGAGTTCTCCCTGGGCTTCTCGCACCCCGTGATCGTCGAGGCTCCCGAGGGCATCACCTTCGAGGTTCCCGACAACACCCACGTGAACGTCAAGGGTATCAACAAGCAGCAGGTCGGTCAGATCGCCGCTGAGATCCGCGGCCATCGTCCTCCCGAGCCTTACAAGGGCAAGGGTATCCACTACGTTGGCGAGCACATCCGCCGCAAGCTGGGTAAGGCCGCCAAGTAGTCGTAACCGACTCACTCGCATAAGACCAGCACCCCGTCAGGTGCTGGCAAGATCAACCTTTTTAGGAGTTTACGTATGAACAAGCATAAGGCGAAGCTGGAAGGCCTCAAGCGTCGTCAGCGTCGTGTTCGCGGCAAGGTCTCGGGTACCGCCGAGCGTCCGCGTCTTCGCGTGACCCGTACTAACGCCAACATCTATGCCCAGATCATCGACGACAGCAAGGGCTCCAGCCTGACGCTCGTCTCTGCCTCGACCCTCGAGGCCGAGTTCAAGGGCACCCACACCTCGAACAAGGAGGCTGCGGAGAAGGTCGGTCAGCTCGTTGGCAAGCGCGCCATCGAGGCCGGCATCACCAAGGTCGCCTTCGATCGTGGTGGCCGTATCTACCATGGCCGCGTCAAGGCCCTCGCCGACGGTGCTCGTGCCGCCGGTCTCGAGTTCTAGGAGGTATGTAGCACATGGCTCGTAATCAGAAGCAGCAGCGCGAGGCCTCCGAGTTCGAGGAGCGCGTCGTTTACATCAACCGCGTGTCGAAGACCGTCAAGGGTGGTCGTCGCATGAGCCTCGTCGCTCTCGTCGTCGTTGGCGACGGCAAGGGTAACGTCGGCGTTGGCATGGGCAAGTCCGCTGAGGTGCCCCTGGCCATCTCCAAGGCGTCTCTCGATGCCAAGAAGAACATGTTCCACGTGCCGGTGACCGAGCAGGGCACCATCCCGCACGAGGTTCTCGGCCACTTTGGTGCCGGCCGCATCATCATCAAGCCCGCTGTCGAGGGTACCGGCGTTATCGCCGGCGGCGCCGTGCGTCCCCTCTTTGAGCTTGCTGGCATCAAGAACGTCCTGTCCAAGTCCCTCGGTACCGACAACGGCCTCAACATCATCAAGGCTGCCGTCGAGGGCCTCAAGGAGCTCTCCAGCCCTGAGGACGTCGCGGCTCGCCGTGGCCTGACGGTCTCCGAGATGTTCGTCGGTAAGGAGAACTAAGCATGGCTGACACCATCAAGATCAAGCAGGTCCGCAGCACCAACGGTTGCAAGCAGGACCAGGTCCGTACTGTCCGTGCCCTCGGTCTCCACAGGATCCGCGAGGTTCGCGAGATTGCTGACAACGAGTCCGTCCGCGGCATGATCTTCAAGGTCAAGCACCTTGTCGAGATTGTAGAGGAGTAGCAAATGCAGCTTCACGATCTTACTCCCGCGCCCGGTTCCACCAAGAACCGCAAGCGCGTCGGCCGTGGCAATTCTTCGGGTCACGGCACCACTTCTGGCCGCGGTCAGAAGGGCCAGGGTTCCCGCTCTGGCGGCACCAAGGGTGCCGGCTTCGAGGGTGGCCAGACTCCGCTGGCTATGCGCCTGCCCAAGCTTCCGGGCTTCCGCAACCCCCGTCGTATCGAGTACACCGCTGTTAACGTTGAGCGTCTCGAGCGTAAGTTCGAGGATGGCGCTGTGATCGACGGTGCCGCTCTTAAGGCCGCTCGCATCACCAAGAGCGAGTTCGAGCCCGTCAAGGTGCTCGGCAATGGTGAGCTCACCAAGAAGTTCACGGTCAAGGTCGACAAGGTCAGCGCTTCTGCGCAGGCCAAGATCGAGGCCGCCGGCGGAAAGGTCGAGCTGCCGTGCTAAATGGTCTTAAGAATGCTTTCCGCATCAAAGAATTGCGCGAAAAGATTCTTTTTACCATAGCTATGCTCGTCGTGTACCGCATTGGTGCGCACGTTCCTGTGCCCGGCATTCCCTTCCAGGGGATGCTGGGCCTTTTCTCGACCGATAACAATTCGGTCGCCGCAGGTGCTATGGCCCTCCTGAATCTTTTCTCTGGCGGCGCGTTGAGCTATGTGTCGGTGTTTTCGCTGGGCATCATGCCTTACATC
The DNA here is from genome assembly GCF_040093305.1 of Collinsella sp. CLA-AA-H302. Lineage (NCBI taxonomy): Bacteria > Bacillati > Actinomycetota > Coriobacteriia > Coriobacteriales > Coriobacteriaceae > Collinsella > Collinsella sp. CLA-AA-H302. Next base: position 73,790 of record NZ_JBBNJW010000004.1, on the reverse strand, counting down.
ACCAGCTCGATCATCCTCCAGATGCTCCAGGCCGTCGTGCCTTCCCTGCATGAGCTTGCCCGCGAGGGCGAGGTTGGTCAGACCAAGATTACGCAGTATTCGCGTTACCTCACCCTGGCTCTGGCAATCCTCAACTCCGTGGGTTACCTCTTCCTCTTTAAGAGCTTCGGCATCAGCTTCAATGGCGCCGGCGCTCCCGAGATCATCTTCGACCTCATGATCGTCGGCACGCTTACCGCGGGCGCCATGCTGATCATGTGGATCGGTGAGCTCATCACCCAGCGCGGTATCGGCAATGGCATGTCGCTGATCATCTTTGCGAACATCATGGCCGGTCTGCCGCAGGCGATCTTCTCCAGCACTGAGGGCAATGCCGGTGGCATCATCACCATGGTGATCATCTGCGCCATCATCCTGCTGGTTATCCCGCTGATCGTTTTCCTTGAGCGCGGCCAGCGCCGCATCCCGGTCTCCTACGCTAAGCGCGTCGTGGGCCGTCGCATGATGGGTGGCCAGACCACCTACCTGCCCATCAAGGTCAACACCGCGGGTGTCGTGCCGATCATCTTCGCCTCGGCGCTGCTGTACTTCCCGGCTCAGATTGCTGTGTTCTTCCCCGGCATCGGCTGGATTCAGGCAGTTGCCTCTGCGCTTTCGACCGGTTGGCTCAACTGGGTGCTTAATGTTGTCCTCATCGTGTTCTTCGCGTACTTCTACACCTCCATGGTGTTCAACCCCGATGACACGGCCGACAACCTTAAGAAGCAGGGCGGCTTTATTCCGGGCGTCCGTCCGGGTAGGGCTACCGCGGCCTACATCAAGAACGCGCTCAACAAGATTACGCTTCCCAGCGCTGTCTTTTTGGCGCTCATCGCCATCGTGCCTTCGATCATCTTCTCATTCACTGGTAACCATCTGATCCAGGCATTTGGCGGCACGTCCATCCTCATCATGGTCGGCGTCGTGCTCGACACGGTCGATAAGCTCGAAGGCCAGATCAAGATGTATGATTACGATGGATTCTTTAAATAGGCTAGAGGAGGATTGCTCATGAACCTCGTATTGCTCGGAGCTCCGGGTGCCGGTAAGGGTACCGTTGCACAGGAGCTCGTCGCCGAGTTTGGCGTCGCTCACATTTCCACGGGCGACCTGCTGCGTGCTGCCGTCAAGGGTGGCACCGAGCTTGGTATTCAGGCTAAGAAGTACATGGACGCTGGCGAGCTCGTTCCCGACCAGCTCGTGATCGACCTTGTCAAGGAGCGCCTTGCCGCCGATGACGCCCAGCAGGGCTTCATCCTCGACGGCTTCCCGCGCAACACCGCCCAGGCTGTGACGCTCGATTCCGAGCTCTCCGCCATGGGTCGCGAGATCGATTGCGCCCTTCTGGTCGACGTGGCCCCCGAGGTCATCATCGATCGTCTGTCTTCGCGTCGCACCTGCCGCGCCTGCGGTTACACCGGCACTGCTGCCGATGTCACCTGCCCCAAGTGCGCCGGCGAGATGTATCAGCGCGACGACGACAAGCCCGAGACCATCAAGAACCGTCTCGACGTCTACGAGAAGTCCACGAGCCCGCTCGTCGACTACTATCGTGGCCAGGGTCTGCTCAAGTCGGTCAACGGTGACCAGGCTCGCGAGACCGTGTACGGGGATGTCAAAGAGGCTCTCGGTCTATGATCAAGATTAAGTCTGCAACGCAAATCGAGCAGATGAAGAAGGCGGGAGCGCTATCTAAGATGGCGCTCCGCCACGTTGGAGCCATGGTGCGTCCTGGCGTTTCGACTTTTGAGCTCGATCAGCTCGCGGAGCAGATTATCCGCATGCATGGTGGCACCCCGGCCTTTAAGGGTTACGGCGGGTTCCCGGGAACCATTTGCGCATCGATCAACGATGCCGTGGTCCACGGTATTCCCAACCCCGACATGATCCTGCGCGATGGCGATATCATTTCCATCGATACGGGAGCCGTTGTCGACGGTTGGGTCGGCGATAACGCTTGGACGTTTTTCGTCGGTACCCCCACGCCCGAGGCCAAGGCCCTGTGCAAGGTCACGCGCGATTGCCTTAAGGCTGCCATCGAGCAGGCTGTTCCCGGTAACCATATCGGGGATGTTGGTTATGCCGTTCAGTCTCTCGCCGAGTCTCACGGCTATGGCGTGCTTCGTGACTATGTGGGCCACGGCATTGGCCGCGTGATGCACGAGGACCCCAACGTTCCTAACTATGGAAAGAAGGGGAGGGGCGTTCGCCTCCAGGCCGGCATGGTCATTGCCATCGAGCCGATGGTTACGATGGGTTCCAACCATGTGAGCACAGGCTCCGACGGTTGGATTGTTACGACCAACGACCACCTGCCCGCCGCGCACTACGAGAACACCGTCGCCATTACCAATGACGGTCCGGTGATTCTTACCACGGATGCGCAGGGTTCCTGGTGTTCCTTGCAAGGCGGTGAAATGTAGGAGTCGCCGCCCTCTGATGCCCAACCTCGCCTTTCAATTTCGAAGGCATGACCCCAAGGTCTATGCCTTCTCATTTCAAGGCGATCTTGGGTATCAGGGAACGGCTTTGTTTTTACATTTCAAATGTAACAAGTTCCACTTAGTTGTGGAGCCATTACGAAGTTATTACGATGCGTGCATACGTGTTGTAGAATACTCAATCGCTGTCGTTTTCTAGAGAAAGATGATTGCTTGTGAAGAAGGAAGACGCAATTGAGCTCGAGGGTACGGTAAAGGAACCGCTGCCCAACGCCATGTTTAAGGTCGAGCTCGAGAACGGTCATTCGGTTCTGTGCAACATTTCTGGCAAGATCCGAATGAATTACATCCGTATTCTCCCCGGTGACAGGGTTGTCGTGGAGCTTTCCCCGTACGACCTGACCCGCGGCCGCATCACCTATCGCTACAAATAGCGGCACGCATACACGCACTCCATTTCCGACTGCAGGCTTAGCTCAACCTACGGTCGGATTGTGTGTGAAGACCAGCCATAGTTTTAAACGCCTGCGGCTGGGCGAGTAGATAGTAGGGAAGTAGTTTGAGCGCTACCGAAAGGAAGAACGATGAAGGTACGTCCTTCGGTCAAGAAGATGTGCGATAAGTGCAAAATCATTAGGCGCCATGGCAAGGTCCTCGTCATTTGCGAGAACCCCCGTCATAAGCAGCGTCAGGGTTAAGAGAGGAGACTACGTTGGCCCGTATTAATGGTGTCGACCTCCCGCGTGAGAAGCGCGTTGAGATCGGTCTGACCTACATTTACGGCATCGGCCGCACCACTGCGACGAAGATTTGCGTCGAGTGCAACGTTAACGTGGATACGCGCGTTAAGGACCTCACCGAGGATGAGGTTAACGCCATCCGCGATTATATCGATAAGAATCAGATCATGGTTGAGGGCGACCTCCGCCGTGAGCGCAACCAGAACGTCAAGCGCCTTATGGACATCGGCTGCAACCGCGGCCTTCGTCACCGCAAGGGCCTCCCGGTCCGCGGCCAGCGCACCCACACTAACGCTCGTACCCGCAAGGGCCCGAAGCGTCAGATCGGTGCTAAGAAGAAGAAATAAGGAGCGCTAGATAGATGGCTACTGCTAAGAAGAACGTTCGCGCTGCCCGTCTGAAGCGCGCGGACCGTAAGAACATTTCCGTGGGCCAGGCTCACATTCGTTCTACGTTCAACAACACGATCGTTTCGATCACCGATCCCCAGGGCAACGTCATTTCCTGGAAGTCGGCTGGCCAGGTGGGCTTCAAGGGCTCCCGTAAGTCCACGCCGTTCGCTGCCCAGATGGCTGCCGAGGCCGCTGCCAAGCAGGCCATGGAGCACGGCATGAAGAAGGTTTCCGTCTTCGTCAAGGGCCCCGGCTCCGGTCGTGAGACCGCCATCCGCTCCCTCCAGGCTGCTGGCCTCGAGGTCTCGAGCATCCAGGACAAGACCCCCATCCCGCACAACGGCTGCCGCCCCAAGAAGCGTCGCCGCGTGTAACTGAAAGGATCGTATCAATATGGCAATCGACAGGACTCCTGTTCTTAAGCGCTGCCGTCAGCTCGGGATCGATCCCGCTGAGCTCGGTTACAGCAGCAAGAAGGAATCTATCCGTCAGCCCAAGCGCCGTCGCAAGGAATCTGAGTACGGCATGCAGCTGCGCGAGAAGCAGAAGGTCAAGTTCATCTATGGCGTTCTGGAGAAGCAGTTCCACGGCTACTTCAACAAGGCCCGCAAGATGAACGGCGTCACCGGTGAGAACCTCATGATCATCCTTGAGTCTCGCCTCGACAACGTCGTCTTCCGTCTTGGCTTCGCCCGCACCCGCAAAGAGGCTCGTCAGTCCGTCCGTCACGGTCACTTCACCGTGAACGGCAAGCGCGTGGACATCCCTTCCTACCGCGTCAAGGCCGGCGACGTCGTCGCTGTCGGCGAGAAGTTCCGTGACCTCCTCCCCATCAAGGAGGCCCTGATTTCCTCCGAGCGCTTTGAGGTCCCTGGCTGGCTCGAGGTCGATATCGAGAAGCTGTCTGGTAACGTGCTCGCTCTGCCGACGCGTGAGCAGATCAGCGGTGATATCAACGAGCAGCTCATCGTCGAGCTCTACTCTAAGTAGTCCATCCGGGCTGCTGAGGCTGGAGGTAATACATGTCAGAATTCATTAGGCCTCAGGTTCAGGTCGAAGAGATCAACGAGACGTCTGCTCGTGTCTCCGTCGAGCCGCTCGAGCGTGGCTACGGCGATACGCTGGGTAACTCCCTTCGTCGCGTACTTCTGTCCTCGCTCGAGGGTGCCGCCGTCGAGGCTATTCAGATCGATGGTGCGCAGCACGAGTTCATGACCATCCCTAACATGGTCGAGGATGTCACCGACATCGTCCTGAATGTCAAGGGTCTTGTCTTCAGGGCTCTCGGCACGACCGACGAGGCGACCGCCACCATCTCGGTTGACGGCCCCTGCGAGGTCACCGGTGCGGACTTCTTTATTCCGTCCGAGTTTGAGCTGGTCAACCCCGAGCAGCACATCGCTACGCTCACCGAGGGTGGCCATCTCACCATGAGCATGCGCATCGGCTATGGCCGCGGCTATGTTTCTGGCGAGGCCAACAAGCGCGACAACGATCCCATCGGTGTGATCCACGTCGACTCGCTGTACTCGCCGGTTTCCCGTTGCGCCAAGCTCGTTGAGGCTTGCCGTGTCGGTCAGCACACCGACTACGACCGCCTTGTCCTCGAGATCGAGACCAACGGCTCCATCGCCCCGCGCGACGCCGTGGTCCAGGCTGCCAATATCATCAACCAGCATATGGCCGCCTTTATGAACCTTGCCGAGACCCCCGAGGTCGAGGAGGAGGCTTCGATCTTCGCTCCCGAGGTCACCAACGACAACGCCGAGCTGGACAAGCAGATCGAGGATCTGGACCTTTCCGTCCGTTCCTACAACTGCCTTAAGCGCGCCAGCATTCACTCGGTCCGTCAGCTCGTTGAGTTCTCGGAGAACGATCTGCTCAACATCCGTAACTTCGGTGTTAAGTCGATCGAGGAAGTGAAGGACAAGCTTGAGTCCATGGGCCTGAGCCTGAAGGCTTAATGCTTCGCATATTTGAGGAGAAACTAGACCATGCGTCACAACGTTAAGAAGGGCCTGAAGCTCGGCACCGATGCGAGCCACACCAAGGCCATGAAGAAGAGCCTTGCTAAGGCCCTCTTCGAGAACGACCGCATCAAGACCACCGAGACCCGCGCTAAGGCGCTGCGTTCGGTCGTCGATCCGATCATCACCTGGGCCAAGAAGGGCGACCTGCACTCTCGTCGTCTGGCTATCGCCAAGCTCGGCGATAAGCAGCTCGTTGCCGAGATCTTCGACAAGGCTGCTCAGGGCATGTGGCAGGACCGCAACGGCGGTTACACCCGCATCATGAAGCTCGGTAACCGCAAGGGCGACAACGCTCCCATCGTTATCATGGAGCTCGTCACCGAGCCTTGCACGCCTAAGGCCAAGAAGGCTGCTCCGGCCCCCAAGAAGGCCGCTGCTCCCAAGAAGGTCGAGGCTGTCGAGGAGACCGCTGCCGAGGAGGCTCCTGCTGAGGAGACCGCTGAGTAGACAATCCGTCTGCATAGGCTATATTCGAGGGGTACGTCCGCGTACCCCTCTTTTTTTGTCGAAATGCCATTACCTGTTTGTTGGGAGCGTCCATGACCGCGCCGTCTGATTTCAATTCGACCCCCGAGCTCGATGCCACGCTCGTTTTCCGCGTGGCCTACGATGGTTCGTCCTATTGCGGCTTTGCCGAGCAGCCCGGTCAGACGACGGTTGCGGGCGAGCTGCGCCGCGCCATCGAGACGCTCCTGCGCCGTCCGATCGACCTGACGTGTGCGGGACGCACCGATGCCGGCGTGCATGCGGTGGCGCAGTACATCAGCGTGCCCGTAACGGACGCTGAGCTTGCTTATACGCGCCGTAGGTGGCTGAGGGCTATGGATGCCCTGCTGCCGAAAGATATCGCCATAAACGAGGTCTACAAGGCCCGTAAAGGCTTTTCTGCACGCTTTGATGCGCGTTCCCGTACGTATACGTACCGTATTGCCGATCGCGACGCGCGTCCCGTGCTCTCGCGGGGCGCCGTGTGGTGGCATCGTTATCCCTTGGACGTCGAGGCCATGTCTGCGGCCTGTCCCGCGCTTTTGGGCGAGCAGGACTTTAAGAGCTTTTGCAAGGTTGCCTCTGCTGTGGGCAAGCCTACACACCGCTGCGTGATGCGGGCCGAGTTTGGCCATGAGGTGGCCTTTGGCGAGGATATCCTGACGTTTACCATCGAGGGCAACGCTTTTTTACATTCGATGGTGCGCACTATTGTGGGCACGCTCGTCGAGATTGGCATGCATCGCCGCGATCCCGAGTGGATGCGCGAGGTTATCGATGCTTGCGACCGTACCGCTGCGGGCCCCACGGCTCCTGCCTGCGGCCTTACGTTTATGGGCGTGGATTACGATCCCGCCGAGCTTGTCGTGCTCGACTAGGGGAAGGCTCGACGTGTCGTGCGTCGACACCTGTCATCTGTGGGCTGCGCGTGTGCAACATCTGTTCTTGGCGTGCAATGCAACCGGTGTCTCATTGCTTTTATTGCCGGGGTGTACCATGAACCACGGTTTGATTCATTGCTGTCGAGAGGACGGATAATTTGGTTCGACGTGGCTCGCATCCGCGACTTTCGGTGATCCTTGTGGTAGAAGGTTCGCCCAGCTATGCGATGCGTGCGCTCGAGAGTATCCAGAACCAAGACCTCTACGATTTGCAGATTGTCGTTGTCTGTCGCGATACTGCGCCCGGTGTGCGCCATTCGCTTCAAGTTGCTGCCGACAGGGACATCCATATTGATTTGATTGACGTCGAGGACGCGACGCGCGGCGCGTGTCTTCGTGCCGGTTTTGCTGCCTCGCGCGGCTCTCAAATCATCGCCATGAACGCCGATGAGTGGTTTGCTCCGCAATCCCTTTCCAAGATGGTCGATATCGCGTGCGATACTGCGGCAGACATAGTGTTCCCCACGGTGTCGCTCGACCGCTATGATGCACATCGAGAGCGCCATTCGCGCGTCTTGGATGCTACTCATATTTCCATTGATAGCAAATCTTCGATGGTGGCCGGGCTGCCTCAGTTGATTTTGGGCGGCTTGGTTGCTCAAGTCTCTGGCGTGATGTATAGTCGTCCGCTGTTTGAGGCATGCCTTTTGTGCGACAAGGCGTTTCGCACAGTTGGGTTTATGGCATGCGCGCTCTCGCAGGCGCAGCGCGTCTCCGGAGGCGGCGACGCTTGTTTCCACGCGGTGGCGCCTAAGCTTGCAGATGCCTTTGATCCCACCATGTATGCCAAGGTATCCGATGACACCCGAGCGCTCGACGAGCTTGCGGACTCACTCTCGGAAGCAGATAGCGGTGGTCGGCTCAAGCTGGCAAGCCAAAAGTTCTACTTTGCCGGACTGGTCGCCTGCATCGAGAATTTGTGTCTGAGCCCGCATGGGGTGTCGTCAATCGAGCGTTCCGCCCGCATGCGTGATATGCTCGAGGCGCCTCGAACCCGTCAGATGGTCGCCGCGCTCAAGGATAACCATCGGGGGCTCGGTCTGTTGTTTGGGCCGATCGCTAGCGCCAAGCCCGCGCGTTGCGTGATGTGTACGCATCTGGCAGCTTTTCTTAACCGGACGGGCGCAAAAACCGCCTAAACGGCTCATTACGAAACAAACTTGCATAGAATTGTTTCGAAATGCGTTCTTATACACAAAAGCCTTCAAATAGCGCTAAACTATTCAAACACTGATTGATTGTCTCCGCCATCTTTTTGAGTGAGGGTTTGTATGGCTAAAAAACGCAATGGGCGCCAGGATGCCATTAGAGATATTGTGCGCAATAAGGACGTCCGCACGCAGCGCGTGCTGGTCGATGAGCTCCGCGCTATGGGCTTTGATTGCACGCAGGCGACTGTCTCTCGCGATATTGCCGATATGGGGCTGCGTAAGCTCCCTGAGGGCATCTATGTTCTGGCAGAGGACCTACACCTGCAGCGCATGGTTTCCGAGCTCGTAACGGGCGTTCTGCGTACCGATAATCTGGTTATGATCAAGGCTCAGCCTGGCACGGCTTCCGGCATCGCCGCCGCCGTTGACGCGGCCGAGTTGCCCGATGTGCTTGGCTCGCTTGCCGGCAACGATACGATTTTGGTTATTGCCCAGACGGCCGAGGACGGCGAGCGTCTTGAGGCGCTGATCAATAAGCTGAGCAATTCTCGCAAGTAGGCGTGCGGGTCGTGCGCTCGGCACTGCGTGCGCTTACATAGTGGCTTGTAAGGGGTATCGACGTTGGTCGGTACCCCTTTTTGTTTGCCGGTATAAAGACCGCCCACCAGGTCGCTTCAAACTAAAAGGCCCCGAGCAGTTCAATAAGCTGCTCGGGGCCTTGTTGGCTTTAGTCGCGTACTTCTTAGCCGACCGTATCGTCAGGCGTGGGCGAGGGGTCGGGAGTGGGCGTAGGCGTAGGCGTGCCGCCATCGCCGCCGGTCGAACCACCAGTGGAGCCGCCCGTCGAGCCACCGGTCGTACCGGTGCCGCCGGTGGTGTCGCCGCCCGTGGTCTCGGTGGTCGTGGTCGTCGTGGTAGTCGTTGTGGTGGTTTCCTCTTCCTCTTCCTCTTCGTCCTTGTCCTTGTCGTCGTTCTCCGACTTCTTGGTGTTGTTGGTGCCGTAGAACTTCCAGACGCTGTTGTTCTTGTAGGTGGGCGCCGTTCCGGTCGCAAACTCCTCGCGCTCGGTACCGGTCAGAACGGTGTTCATAAACCGCTTAAAGACAGGCAGGTTGGTGCTGTCGCCCAGCAGGTCCGTGCCGTACTTTTGGATGGGGATCTCGCCCGCGGAATAGCCGGTCCACAGGGCGCACGCCAGCTGCGGGGTATAGCCGCAGAACCAAAGGTTGGTGGTGTTGTCGGTGGTGCCCGTCTTGCCGGCATAGGGCTGGTTGACACTCAGGGCGCCGGCAGCACCCGTACCGCTGCCCTTCATGACGCCGGACAGAACATCGGTGACCGCGGCGGCCTCGCCCTCGGTAAGCACCTGTGAGGGATTGTCGGTGTGCTGGTACAGCACCGAACCGGTACGAGAATCAATCTCGGTGATGGCGATCGGCTGGCGATAGTAGCCGCCGTTGGCAAACGTCGCGTAGGCGGCGGCCATCTCGAGTGGCGAGATCGAGCCGGTGCCGAGCGTCATGACGGGAACGTCCTCGATGTTGTCCTTGGCGGGGTCGATGCCGAGCTTTTTGACGAGCGAGATGATCTTGCTGTTGCCGACGGCTTCCGCCACCTGGATGTAGCCGGTGTTGGAGGAGTATGCCGTCGCCTGCTTAAGCGTGATGTTGCCATAGCTCTGGTTGGCGTAATTTTGGACCTCAGTCGTGGTGCCCTTGGCCTTGAGCGGCGAGTTGCAGTTGAGGGTGACGTTGGGGTTCATGCCGTTTTGGATGGCAGTTGCCAGCGTAAAGGCCTTAAAGGTGGAGCCGACGGGACGCTTGGCCGTGGCATGGTTTACGTGGTTCTCGTCGGCGTTGTAGTCGTAGCCGCCCACCATGCATTTGATGTAGCCGGTCTTGGGGTCGACGACGACCATGCCCATGTCCAGGCCGTCAAGCGAGAGCGTGTCGAGCTGCTCGCGGACGGCATTCTCTGCCACCTGCTGCATCGTGGGGTCGATGGTGGTCTTGACGGTCAGGCCGCCCTTAAAGAGCACGTCGGTCGAGAACTCCTGCTCCAGCAGCTGCTTGACGTAGGAGACAAAGTAGGGCTGCGAGTATACGTCGACGCCGCTGCCCGAGATTTCGGTCACATTGAGGGTGATGGGCTCGGCCTGTGCGGCATCGTGCTCCTCCTGGGTGATGTGGCCCAGGCGCAGCATGTTGTCGAGAACCTTGTTGCGGCGAGACAGTGCCAGATCGGGATTGACCGTGGGGTCGTACTGCGAAGGCGAGTTGGGAAGGCCGATGAGTAGCGCGGCCTCGCTCAGGGTGAGGTCGGCGGCGCTCTTGGACAGATAGGTCTCGGCTGCGGCCTCGATGCCGTAGGCGCCGTGGCCGTAATAGATGGTGTTGAGGTACATCATGAGGATCTCGTCTTTGGAGTACATGTCCTCCATCTTGATGGCGATGTAGGCCTCGCGCACCTTACGCTCAATGGTCGAGTCGAATTGCTCCTCCTGCAGGATGGTGTTGCGCACAAGCTGCTGGGTGATCGTCGAGGCGCCTTCGTGCCCGCCGCCGAGGGTTGCCACCGCAGCACGCGCGATACCCCACAGGTCGATACCGCCGTGCTCGTAGAAGCGCTCGTCCTCGACGTCAACGGTGCCCTGCAGCACGTAGGGGGAGACCTCGTCCTTGGTGATGGACTTGCGGTTTTGCGTGTAGAAGCTCGCGATCTTGTTGCCGTTACAGTCGACGATCTCGGTGGGCTCGCTCACCAGATACGCGTTGGCGTCGGTGTAGTCGGGCAGATCGGACAGCCAGCGGTTGACGTTACCGACCATGCCGATGCCAAACGCCACGCCCGCAATCAGCAGAAAGCCCAAAAACGAGAGCAGGATTATGGGCAGGGCGTGCGTCTTTGAACGGCTGTGTCCCTGTCGTTGGCGAGGACCCATATATTGACCTCCAGGTATGTCGTGCCAGACGGTGGATGTGCCGTCGGGGCAGGATGGACATAAGTTATTACACGATAAACCAAACGGGGCGCGCGAGGCCTCGTGTATGCTGGAAGACGGCATTTTTCAGAGTGAATGCATACCTTGGTAAGGAGTTTGTCGATGGCGATTCGGACGATGGGGCCGAGCGGACAATACGAGACTGGATTGGATGTTGTCAGTGCGGCGCTGCCCGAGCTGCTGGCGCCGGCGGGCGGACTCGACCAGATACTTGCGGCTATCGCCGCGGGTGCCGATGCCATCTATGCGGGGTTGGGCGGCTTTAACGCCCGTGTGAGCGCCCACGGCTTTACGGATGACGAGTTTGCGCGCGGCTGCGCCGTGGCGCATGCCCATGGCGTGCGTGTATACGTGACGCTCAACGTGTTCGTGTTTGACGATGAGTTGTCCGACGCGGTGGCGTTGGGAGCTCATGCACTGGAGCTGGGCGCCGATGCTCTGATTGTGGCCGATGCCGGGTTGGCCTGCGCGCTGAGCGCGGCGATTCCCGGGGTCGAGATTCACCTGTCTACGCAGGCGGGCGTTCATAGCGAAGGCGCCGTGCGGCTTGCCGCCGATGAGTTGGGGGTCGAGCGCGTGACGACGGCGCGCGAGCTGACGGTCGACGAGATTGCGGCGCTCTGTGCCACGGGCGTGCCCATCGAGGTATTCTGCCACGGTGCGATTTGCATCGGCTATTCGGGGGCGTGCGAGTTCTCGGCCCTGCGGCGTGGGCGCTCGGCGATGCGCGGCGACTGCACGCAGCCGTGCCGTCTGGCGTACGACCTAGTGGACGAGGCGGGGCAGAGTGTTGTTGCCGTCGAGGGAGACCGCCTGCTTTGTCCGCGTGACTATCTGGGTATCGCGCACCTGCCCGAGCTTGTTGCCGCCGGCGTGGCATCGCTCAAGATCGAGGGACGCATGAAGAATCCCGATTACGTATTCAACGTGGTGAGGGTGTGGCGTCGGGCACTCGATATGCTGTGCGACGGCGCGTGGGACTCCGGTGCCGTGGAAGAGCTTGAACGCGAGCTGGGAAGGTCGTTTAACCGTGGGTTTACCGATGCTTACCTGCGGGGTCGTTCGGGTGCCGAGCTCATGAGCTTTGAGCGCGCGATCAACCAGGGCGTGCGCGTGGGCCACTTGGTGGCGGTGGGTCACGAAGAGGTGACGGTTGAGCTTGATGCCGCCGTGGCGGCGGGCGATACGCTCGAAATCCGATTTTACCCGGGTGCCGACGCGCGTCCCGATGTGCCCAAGCGCTGGCCACAGGTGCCTTGCCCCGTGGATGCCGCTGCGGGAGAGCGCATCGTCGTGCATTGCAAACGTAAGGTGGACGCGGGCTGCGAGGTCTATCTGATTCGCAGCGCCGGCGTGTTGGATCAGACGGCGGCGGTGTTGGAGCGCATGCGGGCCGAGGCGGATGCGATTGCGCCCGTTGCGCGTGCCGTTGAGGTGCTGCCCTTTGAGGACGCTGCGGTGGATGGCGGTGCGTCGACGGAGTTGGTGGAGCGCGCGGTTCCCGCTCACATGGTTTTTGCTTGGCAGCTGATGGATGCCGATCCGCGCGGAGAACGCGATTTGTCCGACGCCGTTGTGGTGCTGGACGAGGTGTGCCGCACGGGTGACGCTGATCGGACCCGCTCACTTATGCAGCGTGCCGGGCGCGTCGTCTGCCGCAACCTGGGACAGGTGGTGATCGCTCGCGAGCTGGGCATGACGTTTGACGTGGCGGCGCCGGTGTTCTGCGCGAATCGGGTCACGCTTGCCTGGCTGCGCGGACTCGGGGCGGGGCGGGTGTACTTGTCGGCCGAGTTGCTCGGCAATGATGCGGAGCGTGTTGCCGAGCTTGCCGCTTGTCCCGGTGTCTTGGGGCCTGTCGATGCCGACCGTTCCGAGCTCATGGTGTGCGAGCACTGCTTGCTGACTGCCGAGGGCGCCTGCGCCACGGATGCAACGGGGCAGATCCGTTGCCGTGACTGCTCGCGCCGTCAGCGGGCGCGCTTTTTGGTCGAACGTGACGGCACGCGTTTGCCGGTCGTCATCGACGCGTGCGGCAGGACGAGGATTTTCCTGTCGTAGGTGTTCGGCCGCGCCGTTTTGGTTATCATAAGAGAGTTTATGAACTTCCAGCACCGCCGTATCCGGTGAGGGTGCTATAGCAAAAGGAGGATACCCAATGCTGTCTGTTGACGAGCAAATGCGTATCATCACCTCGGGTGCAGCGCAGATCGTCCCCGAGGCCGACCTTCGCAAGAAGCTTGAGAAGGGCGAGCCCCTCAACATCAAGCTCGGCGTCGATCCCACCAGCCCCGACCTGCACCTGGGCCATGCCGTGCCCCTGCGCAAGATGCGTCAGTTCCAGGACCTGGGCCACAACGTCACCCTTATCATCGGCAACGGCACCGCGCTGATCGGCGACCCCTCGGGCAAGAACTCCACGCGTCCGCAGCTTTCGCAGGAGCAGATCGAGGCCAACGCCGAGACCTACGTGAGCCAGGCCATGAAGATTCTGGACCCCGAGAAGACCACCATCGTGCATAACGGCGACTGGATCCTTTCGATGGACCTGGCCGGCCTGCTGCAGGTGTGCTCCAAGTTCACCGTCGCTCGCATCCTCGAGCGCGACGACTTTACCAAGCGCTACCAGTCCCAGACGCCGATTGCCCTGCACGAGTTCCTGTACCCCGTGATGCAGGCCTTCGACTCCGTTCAGATCAAGGCCGACGTCGAGATGGGCGGCACCGACCAGCTCTTCAACCTGCTCGCCGGCCGCGAGCTCATGGAGAAGATGGGCATGGAGCCGCAGATTGCGCTCACCATGCCGCTGCTCGAGGGCACCGACGGCGTGCGCAAGATGTCCAAGTCCTACGGCAACTACATCGGCCTGACCGATGCTCCCAAGGATATGTTCGGCAAGACCATGTCCATTCCCGACGAGATGATCGGCAAGTACTATCGTCTGGCCAGCTCGCTCACCCCGGCCGAGGTCGACAAGATCGACGCCGCCCTGGCCGACGGTTCCGCCGATCCCTATGAGCTCAAGCGCGCATTGGGCCGCGACCTGTGCGACACCTACCACGGCGCCGGCGCCGGCGACGAGGCCCAGGCCGAGTTCGACCGTGTGTTCAAGGAGGGCCAGCTTGCCGACTTCCCCGAGAAGCACGTTGAGCTGACCGTCAACGACGAGGGCCAGATTTACCTCGCTGGCCTGCTCAAGGACCTGGGCCTTTCGGCCAGCGCCGGTCAGGCCCGCCGCGACATTGACGGCGGCGGCGTCAAGATCAACGGCAAGGCTGTGGCTCCCAAGAGCTACAACATCGATCCGAGCGCCCTCAAGCTGGGCGACACCCTCTCCGTGGGCAAGCGCAAGGGCTTTAAGTTGGTCTAACGAGCGAGTTGACCTCACAAGTGCAATAAGGCCGCAGCCGGGAATCCCGACTGCGGCCTTTTTGGTTACGACGATCCCTTGGGGACGGAGGGATCATTTGGCGGTGCCGTTAAGCGGAAGGGGTGTTAGCGGGACTTTCTTTTGGGCATACAATGGCTATTGGCTTGCTGCGGTGAAGGTCTGTCCGCTCCGCAGCTTTTTTCTACGGTTAAAGGAGTATGTATGTCCGTTGAGGTCATGAGGTCTGTGATCGATGCTGCCGAGGGGCGCGTGCCCGTCGACACGCTGTTTACCAATGCGCAGATTGTCGACGTGTACGGTCAGCGCGTGGCGCCCGGTAGCGTTGCCGTCAAGGGCGGCGTAATCGTCGGCGTGCTCTACGACGGTCGCGACGATGCCGCCGGCACCTATGAGGCTGCCGAGGTTATCGACTGCCAGGGTCGCTATCTCGCCCCCGGCTTTATCGACGGACATCTGCACATTGAGTCCTCGAACATCCGCCCCGCCGAGTATGCGCGCATGGCGGCGACGCGCGGTACTACCACCGCCATTGCCGACAGCCACGAGATCGCCAACGTGGCGGGCCTGGACGGCCTGCACTTTATGATCGAGGACGGTCGCCGCGCGCCCATTTCCATCAAGTACATGATGCCCTCGTGCGTGCCCGCGCTGCCCGATGAGCAAGCGGGCGCTGTGATTACCGCCGCTGACATGCAGGCGTTTTTTGCCGAGCATCCGGGCGATGTTTTTGGCCTGGGCGAGATGATGAACCTGCCGGGTGTCTTTATGGCCGACCCCGAGACCTGTGCTCGCATCGATGCTGCCAACCAGACGCCGTCCAAGCAGGTCGACGGCCATGCACCGCTCGTTGCCGGCAAGGACCTTAATGCCTATGCCGCGGCGGGCATTATCGCCGATCACGAGTCGACGATTCCCGAGGAGGCGCTCGATAAACTGTCTCGTGGCATGTACGTGATGCTGCGCGAGGGCACGTGCAGCCATGACCTGGCCAATCTGTCGCCGATGCTGCTGGAGAACCCCGCGCGCGCCCGCCGCTGCTGCTTTGCGACTGACGACCGCGCCCCTTCCGATGCGCTTGCGACTGGCATGATCGACAATGCCTGCCGCGTGGCGATTGAGGCCGGTATCGACCCCGTGGTCGCTATCTCTATGGCGTCCCTCTCCACGGCCGAGGCGTTTGGCCTGGATCACGGCTGCCGCGACCCGCACGAGTTGCGTGGTGCGATTGCCCCGGGCAAGCGTGCCGACCTGCTGGTGCTCAATGACCTGACGTTTGCTACGGCTCCGCATCGCGTATATGCCGCCGGTGCTCTGGTGGCGCAGGACGGCACCTTTGTGGGCGAGATCGCACCCGAGATGGCCGAGGTTGCGGCCCTTGCCGATGAGCTGCGCGCCTCCGTTAAGCTGCCGAAGCTTTCGCTCGACGTGTTTGACTATGCCTTTAAGCCGGGCGAGGCCGTTATCGATGTCATCCCGGGTATGGCTATCACAGGTATGGCTCGCCCCGAGAGTGCCGAGGGCCTGCGCCGCATTATGCTGATCGAGCGCCACGGCCGCGGCGTGTCGCTGCAGGCCGAGGGCGCCGACGGTGACGGCCCCGCGGGTCTGGGCTTGGTTGGCAAGCATATCGGTCGCGGCTGGGTGCGCGGCTTTACCATCACGGGTGGCGCCATTGCCTCCACGATTGGCCACGACTCGCACAACGTGTGCGTGGTGGGCGACAACGCGGCGGATATGATGGCTGCCGTTGAGGCCGTGGGCCAGGGCGGCCACGTGCTGGTGCGCAACGGCGAGGTCGTGGCGCGCATTCCGCTGGCGCTCGGTGGCCTTATGAGCGAGGGCACGGCCGAGGATGTCGCCGCGCAGCACGACGACTTTATGGTCAAGGCGCGCGCCATGGGTATCGAGCCGCCGCTCGACCCCATCATGGGCATCATTTTCCTGCCCCTGCCGGTAATCCCGACGCTCCGCATCCGCCCCGAGGGCATGTTCGACGTCACGACCTTCACCTACGCCGACTAGTCATCGGGGACGTTCTTAAACGACTAGCCGTCGGGGTGGTGTGTCGCCTGACGCCGCGACCGTGAGACCTCTGGCATGTGTGAGCTATTTGCCAGGTCCTTGTAACGTTTACGCCCGCGGAGTCTTATTTGAGCTCCCTTTGGGTACGTTGGAATCGGATACACGTTCGATTCCAACAAGCCCGAGGGGAGCTTTTCTATGTTTAAACTGATTGCATCCGATATGGACGGCACACTGCTTGACGAAAACGGCCAGGTGCCTCCCGAGACCTACGAACTGATTCTGGCGCTACACGAGCATGGCGTGCATTTCGCCGCATCGTCAGGTCGTCGCTACGATCGCCTGTGCGAGTTCTTTGCGCCCGTTCGCGACAAGATGGACTATGTCGCCGCTAACGGCGCCCAAGTCTACGCCGACGGTAAGATGGTAGACCGTGAGGTGTATTCCCACCTGGCGATTCGAAGGCTCGCCCAAGCCGTCAGGACGTTTCCCAATCTGCATCTTGCGCTCTTTGACCGAACCAAGTCCTTCCTGCTCGATGACGAGTGCAAGTTCGTGCGTGAGGTCGATAAGGACCTTCCCAATGCCGAGCGTATTTGGGAGCTGCCCGATCCCAGCGTAAATATCATCAAAGCGAGTATCTTTTGCGACGACAGTGCGGTTATGGACAGTGCGTACGTGCTACAGCGCGAACTTGGTCAGCTCTTTACTTTTGCGCCTTCGGGCAACGCGTGGATCGATGCCATGCAGCCCGGTGTGTCGAAGGCCTCGGGTATCGCGCAGCTCGCGGAGCATTACGGCATTGGTCGCGACGAGGTCATGGCGTTTGGCGACTCGATGAACGACTACGAGATCATTCGCTTTGTCGGCACGGGCTGCGCGATGGAAAACGCGCGCCCCGCGCTTAAGGCGGTGGCCGATCGCGTGGTGGGTTGTAACCGCGACCACGCCGTCCAGCAAGAACTCCGCCGTGTTCTGGAGAGCCTTGCTTAATCCAGCAGTTAGGGACGTTCCTTTTCTGCCGGGTTGCTGCTGCTAGGCGAGGGCGGCCATGATGGTGTGGGCGACGCCGTCGTGGTCGTTGTCGTATCCGGTGACGGCGTCGGCGGCCTCGCGGTCTTCGGGCTCGGCGTTGATCATGGCCATGCCGTGGCCCGCTGCCTGCAGCATGGGGATGTCGTTGATGTTGTCGCCGAACGCCCAGGCGTCGGCGAGACGCTTGCCCAGGTGCTCGCATAGCCACGTGAGGGCCGTTCCCTTGGTGGCGCCCTCACCCATGACCTCGATATTCATGGCGTAAGAACGCGTGACCTCAATGCCTCCGAGCGTGTCGAGCTCAGCCGCGATGGCGTCGCGATCGGCCGGGTCGTGCCAGTACATGGCGATGCGTTCGAGCGTCTCGACCCCGTCGATCTTGCTGTCGATATCCATGTCGATCGGTGTTCGTGTGCGCTTGAGCGAAGCCGCGATGTGGGGGTCGCCGCCGCAGAATTCGTCCAGGCGCGTGTAGAGCGAGCGGGGGAGGAAGCACTGCCCATCCGCGAAGATATCGAAGGTCACATCGTGGCCGGCGGCGATGCGATGGACGCGATGAGCAATGCCGCGATCGAGCGGACGGCTCAAAATGCGCGTGGCGCGCGAGGCATCGTTGGGCACATCGTCGTCGAGCTGCCAGACGCTGGCGCCATTGGCGCAGACGGCATAGTGCACGGAGGGATGGGCGAGGATGGGCTCAAAGATGCCCGACAGCGGACGTCCCGTGCAGGGCACAAATTCAATTCCGCGTCGAGCGAGTTCGTCGAGCATCGACCAGGTGGCATTGCTCATTTGCTTATCGCTCGTCAGCAGCGTTCCGTCCATATCGGAAAACACAATCATTTGATACAGCCCTTTCTGCTGGCATAAAAAGCGTGGCCGAGGGCGGCGATGCCCTGGCCACGCTCGAGTTCTATAACGGTTCGCGTCCTAGCGGTCGGCGAGCGGCTTGTACGCTAGCGGCTCGAACACCGGACGATAGGCCGGGCGAATAATACGGTGCGCGCAGAAGAGCTCTTCCATGCGGTGCGCCGACCAGCCGGCCATGCGGGCGACGGCAAATAGCGGCGTAAAGAGCGTCTCGGGCACGCCGAGCATCTTGTAGATAAAGCCCGTGTACAGGTCGATGTTGGCGCAGATGGGCTTGGTCATGCCGTGATCGCGCATCACTTGCGGGGCCAAGCGCTCGATGCGCTCGATGAGCGCGAACTCCTCGCCCAAGTCCTTCTTGGCGGCAAGCGTGCGCGCGTAACGGCGGCACACCTCGGCGCGCGGGTCGCTCAGCGTGTAGACGGCGTGGCCCATACCGTAGATGAGGCCGGTGCCGTCGAAAGCCTGCTTGTCGAGAATCTTGCCCAGGTAGGCCGCGACCTCGTCCTCGTTTTCCCAGTTGGAAACATGCGCGCGGATGTCTTCGTGCATGGACACGACTTTGGCGTTGGCGCCGCCGTGGCGCGGGCCCTTGAGCGAGCCGATAGCCGCGGCGTAGGCAGAATACGGGTCGGTGGCCGAGGAGGACAGCACGCGGCAGGCGAACGTGGAGTTGTTGCCGCCGCCGTGCTCTGCATGCAGCATGAGCATCACGTCGAGCAGCATGGCTTCGTCACGGTTGAATGCCATGCCGCCGCGCAACACCTGCAGGATGGTCTCGGCGGTGGAAAGGCCGGGCGTGGGGTGCGGCACATGAACCTCGGAGCCGCGGCGCTTGGCGACCGAGGCCATATGCGCGAAGGCGGCGATGCGGGGGAGGCGGGCGAGCATGGAGATGGCGACGTCGATTTCGTGCTCGGGCGTAATGACGTCGGGTTCGGCGTCGAAGGCGTAGAGCAACAACACGGCGCGCTGAAGCACATTCATGATGCTCGACGACACCGTGGTCATAGGGAACTCTTTGACGTACTCGTCGCTCAGATGTCTAAAGGCGCCCAGGCGCTCGCAAAAGCCGTCGAGCTCTTCCTTGTTGGGCAGCGAGCCCGTGATGAGCAGGTAGGCGACCTCTTCGTAGCCATAGCGATTCTCGGCCTGGGCATTGTTGACCAGATCCTCGATGCTGTAGCCGCGAAGCGTGAGCTTGCCCTGATCGGGCACGACCTTTCCGTCGACCTTGTTGTAGCCGTGCACATCCGAGATGCGAGTGAGGCCCGCGACCACGCCCGAGCCGTCGGCATTGCGCAGGCCGCGCTTGACATTGTGCTCAACAAACAGGCCCTCGTCATAAGGGTCGGTCGGCAGGCCGTGGTAGAGGCTTTCGCTCTCAGGCGAAATCTGGCGGCTTGCTTCGTAATCCAGAACCAGGCGGCTCAAGTGGTCATCGAAGCGGTAATAGATTTTCTTGGCGTCGTAGGCCATGCGCGCTCCTCTCCGGGCCGCATCGGGGTGACTTGCATGGGCATGCGCGCGTCAGGCTATCCCCAGCGGCTTGCTCGCTACAGGCGGTACATAAAGTTGAAGACGTCCTCGCGCTGGATGGACACGTTGACGCCCGAAAGCTCGCCGGCCTCGGCCAGCGCCTTCTGCAGCTCGGCGAAGTCGAGCTTGGACTCGGCGGTATCGGCCAGCATGGTCATGGTGAAGATGTCCTCGATAATGGACTGCGTGATGTCGCGGATGTCGACGTTGGCCTCGCCTAGGACACGGGTGACGCCGGCGACGATGCCGGGGCGGTTCTTGCCAAGGACGGTGATGACGATACGGGAGGACGAGATCTCGGCCATGGGAAACCCTTTCGCGTGATTGCGGCGCGCGCGGGGCGCTCCGCTACGGTACAGTGTTCATCATTGTACCTGTCTGGCGCAAAAAAGGCGCGCTCGCTGCGGCGTTACATGCCTGCAACATGAGCGTAAGGGGGAAGGCCGTACGGGGAAGAGCCGTCTGGCGCGTGTCCGGCTCGTGTTGGGTTGATTTCCGATCTCAGCCGAACACATTGAGCGGACAGGCCGTTCCCGCAGTCAGCCGAACGCCTCCGACGGCTGATTCCGAACTGGAAGCGGAGGGCATCCCCGCCCTTCGGTAGGGGATACCGCTCCGCGGCGCATGCCGCGGGCGGCGCCCCTATCGGACCACCGTGACCTCAGTTGGGATGGGCCCAGCACTGCCGCGTACTCGGTGAGCTAGAGCCAACTGCTCGTCTTCACGTCGCGTATGGCGATATTTCGGTCGTCCGGCTCGGTGATGCCGTAGCCGAACGCCTGGAGCGTCTCGATGGACTCCTGGATCCTCTGTTGGAACATGGGACCCGGATCGACCCTCGGCCCGAGGTGCCCGCGCCAAAGGCACGGCGTGGCGCGCAGCATGTTATGGATTTTGGAGATGGGCTCGATGTCGGCGTAGACGTTGAGCGTCGCCATGGCGTCCTTGTGGCCGAGGATCGATTGGAGCGCCTTGATATCGCCGCCTTGGCGGATCCACTGCGTTGCGAACGTGTGGCGAAGGCCGTGGAACGTGATCAGCTCGTCGTTGGTGCCCATGAGGCCGTTGGTCTCCGAGAACGTCTTGAACGCCCTGCGGATATAGCTTGTCGTCGCGAAGGTCGCGCCCGGCTCCGACAGGATGTAGCAGTCCCCGATCTCGACCGCCCCGGTAAGGCCGCGCAAGCGCAGCTTTCCGCAGTCGATCTCGTGGGTCTCCTTCAGGAAGGGGAGTAGGCCGACCGGGTCGATGGGGATACCCCTGGCGTCATGGGTCTTGGTGTCCTTGATGAACGAACCCATTCCCTTCGCGTACGCCACCGAGTGTCTGATCGAGATCAGGCCCGTCTCGAAATCCACATCGCACCACCGAAGGCCGCAGACCTCGCCGATTCGCATCCCCGTGTGCAGGGCGAGTACGACCGCCCTCTAATCCTCGGCGGACCAATCGAGTCCGAACTCCTTTCGGGCATCCTCTTCGCTCATGACTTCGAGAAGGTCTCCGGGTTGGCAACGAAGGGCGAGGCATAGCTGCTCGAGTGTGTTGAAGCGAATGCCGCGAATATGCCCTTTTTTAATACGGGACAGGTTCACGGGCGTGGTTCCAATCCTTTCGGCAAGTTCGTTCGAGGAAATCTTTCGCTCGGCCATGATCTTGTCGAGGCGAACAATTACGGGCATGGCGTTTCCTTACGCAATCTCGTCGGAGTCGAGGTACAGCTCTCGGGCGTACAAGAAGAGCTGGGAAAGCATGAACAGGACGATGCCGAGAACCAGAGAGGTCCAATCGAATGATGAAGCGATCTCTTGGGCGCCGACGGCCCCCTCGCCGCCAAACATCGAAACGGAGGTTTTGAGTGAGCCGGCGTAGAGGCTGGTGGCAGCTTGAACAACGAAGAGAATGCCGAGCACCTTCAAGCATGTCGCAGACCCTTTCTTGAAGGGGTCTCCGCTCTTGATCGTCCACACGAGAACGGCGCTGAGGATGGTCGTAGCGATACCGATGGCGGCAGGGACCAATGTCGAGATCGCAAGGGCTGGATACGCGGGGGAGTCTGCAATTACAGGGTTGTCGAGCACTTCGATTGCTGGCTTTAAGGAGAACGCCACTTGTGCGATGGCGGTGGCGCAAAGGGTCGCAGAGGCTATCGCACATGCGATGCGGAAGGAATGAAGCCGGGGAGTGCGATTGTCGGAACTCATAATAACCTCCGAAGAATTTAAAAAACTCAGGTTACTTTTTAACAGTTTATGTTAAATTGACTTTGCCGGCAAGTAATAAGGGCCGAGCATTTTGTTCGGCCCCTCTGTTCCGACTGGATGAGGTTAAGGTTGGCGATGAATATGCTCAAAATCTCGAAGGCGATCTTTAGGTCGCTTCTCTCCTCCAGGTCGCTCTGTGTTGTCGTTGTTGCGTTGATGGTTCTTTGTGCTCTGCCCGTCTTCAGGAGCGCGGCTGGCATCGACGGACGGGTCGAATACCTCGAGTCGGGAATAACCCGTGTTGAGCAGGAATTGTCAGCATCCTATGCGGATGCGCTTGTGAATGCGGGGGAGGACGGTGTCTATACCTCTTCATCAAGCATGCCCGCGCTTCTGTACCCTCTTGCCGCGGGACGTCTTATCTTGGCACCGCTCTCTCCCCTACTTCCGTTTCTGCAGATATCGGATGGAGAGTACACCTATTATGACGGATCGAAGGAGTACTTGCTATGGGTCGCAACGGCCGTTGCCGTCTCGTTCCTTGCCGCGCGTCTTAACAAACGTGAAAAGCTCATCATCCAGGCACCGATGGGCGAGCTGGGTAGACTTGTTGCATCGAGCGTATGGGCGAGTGTTTTTGCAATGCTTGCCGTCCTCGCCATCAATCTTCCAGGGATAATCGCCGCGCTTGTGAAGAATGGCCCGGGCTCGCCGTTCTATCCGATAGGCTACATTCAATATGCGACTCCGGTTATCAAACCGGCTTGGCTGGTGTTCGCGCAGACGGCCATCTTGCAATTCTTGGTGGCAGCGTTCATCTCGCTTGTCGTTCACCTTGCCGTGAAGATTGCCAATAACCCTACGCTTGGAATCGTGTTCGTATGTGCCCTGATGGGGGTGATGATGGTTCCCGGGTATTACGGAAGATCCATCGCTTTACGTGAGTTCGCCCTGTTGAATCCCCTTACGTATGCGAACACTGAGTTGACCGTCGGCGCCTATAGCCCGTACCCGACAACGCAGATAGTGAATCTGCCTGGACTTTGCTTCGAGCGTGGCGCGATTGCCCTCGTATGCGCAATCGGGATCGAGGTGCTGGCAATTAGCCTGCTTTGCGTTGCTGGAAAGAGCGGCTGCGCGTGCCCGATATCCCCGATTTGTCTTGAGAGAGGTTCCTTCACTGCATCGAGAACGGCAACTCGTTCGAGCGCTTGTGCCTCCGCCGTTGCATACGTAAGAACGATGGGGAAACTGCTCCTGCGTTCTCCTACCCTCGCCGTATGCGCGATTGCAATGTCGACGACGATGCTGGCCCCGGCTCTGGTCGAGATGTTTCCTGACGCTGATAACGTTTCCGCTGTTCGGTATAGGGATGGGGAGCTCCGTTCAATAGATCGGTATCTAGAGCAGAACGCTGCGAATATGGACGTCGAGGGCAAAGCGGCCCTGGAAGACATGCGGGATGCTCTTTCGGGTTTCGTGTACGCGCCTATACCTGCGGAGGGGTTTCGAAGCCTTGCGACGTACGAGCGCGCTCGAGGTGAGCTGGGCGCGGCAGATGCGACTCTCCTGCAATCGATCGGAATCGAGCCGGAGACTCCTTCTCGTGCGGAGGCGCGCGCCCTTCTGCTTGAGTCGATCGCGAGCTTGCCGGACCCCAAGGTTTACGAGTTAAGTACGAAGATGCCCCCATTAATCCTCCTTTCGTATCTCCAGGCAGCGCTTCCCTCCTTATTTTTGCTGTTGCCCGTGGTTGTCACATCGCTCGCGTGCACCCACCTGCAGTGTCGTTCCCTTCTGGTTCTCCAGATCCCCGCAACAGCGCATGTGCGTTTTCTGACGGCTGTTGCGCTGGCTCTCCTGCTTGGCTTGGTGCTGCTTTTGGTGTCGATGGTTCCCGCTGTCGTTGTGTCCGTGATTAAGAACGGTGCGGGTGGATCGGAGTATCCCGTCGCTCTCATTCGGGCGGGAGCTTCGACAACGTCCATGGTGGGGGAGGCGGTGTTGTGCAGTATTCCGTTGCTGGTCATGGCATACGGCGTGATTTCCGTCGTCGCTGCGTTGACAGCAGCGATTAGCCGCAACCCCGTTGTCACCGGAATGGTTTGCGCGGTTCTCTTGGTGTTGGGTTCGTTGAGCGCTCATGTTGAAAGCGTGGGCATGGGCGTCGCGCTGCTGGCTCCATTCGCCTCGTTTGATCCCGCTTCCCAGGTGGGGACGATTGGGTTCCTTGGGCGAGGGACGAACGCGATGCCTTTTGGAGAGGTCGTCGGCGCATCGGGCGCTCTGCTGGTGGTCTTGGGCGCCGTATCTCCGTTGATGGTGCGCCTGAGTGTTCCAAAGATCGAAAGGGGATGATCTCGATGATTGACCTTCAAACGCTGACGATCTCTTATGGAAAGAAGGTGCTCGTAGATTCGGTGAACGCTGAGTTTGCCCCGGGTACGGTCTACGGTCTCGTCGCTCCGAACGGGCATGGAAAGACGACGTTGCTGCGTGCGATGGCAGGTTTGCCGGGTCCTCGCGTGGACGGGAGCATCGTTCTGGATGAGGTGCAGGGTACGGGTGCGAGAGAGGTCCGTTCTATGATCTTCTATGCACCTGGTGAGGGGACGCTGCTGTATCCCGGATTGCGTGCGGAAGATCACCTCAAGATGGTTTGCGATATGTGGCCGCATGCTCGCGATATCGAAGAGATAGTGGAACAAACGCAGATAGGCGAGTTCGCGAAGATGAGGGTCCGCACTCTGAGCCAGGGCATGAAGCAGCAGCTTACCCTGGCGATTGCGTATGCGACGGGCGCGCGGTACCTTCTATTAGATGAGCCCATGAACGCGCTCGACCCCAGCAGGGTGGACTTGCATTCCGAGATTCTCAGGAAGCTGGCCGATTCTGGTACGTGCATCATCATGTCATCCCACATCTTGGATTCGGTCGATAGGCTGTGCGATGAGATTCTGTTTTTGAAGGATGGGAGGCTCATTAGAAGCATTCCGCAAGATGATGCTGCGCCGAAGTCTCCTGGATCCCATTTCGCAAAGCCTGCCGGACGCGCCGAGGGTGCGCTAAGCACGTATCGGCGACTCTACGAAAAGGGCGGGTAGAAATGCAAGTTAAAAATCTATGTGGCCAATGTGATACCGTTGAACCCGCATATCGATACCGCTCAGCCATTCGCCTCGCCCCCGTCGCACGTATCTTCATCCGGTCTGTTACTTTTAATCTAACAATTCTTTGAGGAACGTAGGTGCTTCTAAATGTACTGTCGACTTCTTCTCAAACTAATCCTAAGAGACAAGGCCGTATGGATTTGTACGCTCGTTCTCGCTGCAGCCTTTTCCGTCCCCATTGCGTTCAATTCACCCATCTACGGGCCCTTCTTTATGAAACAGGGCATGCAGAGCTTTGTCGACGCATTCAATACGCGCGCGCCCCAGGCCAACGGCACAGACCTATCTCCAGAGCAGCAAGTCGACGCGGAGCTTGCAAGATACGCGAACGCCGCCCTTGCCGCTCAAACCGACGCCGCCTTTCTCGATTCTGCCGAGAGCTACTACGCGCTCATGGGCGAAGGCTTCCAATCCGGGTCCATCGTGGGAGACCAAGAGACCAATGACGCAGCGCTCGCATATTGCCGTGCCCTGAGCAGCTCCGGCATCACGGATATCCCGGCCTCCGCAAACGACCTGCCATTCCTTTCCTTCCTGCCTTACGCCATTGCCACGGCGCCGTCTTTCCTTCCCTTCATCCCCTTCCTTCTCTCGTCGATACTCGTGCTCGGCGCCACAAGGCCCGGGACCCTGGCGGCAAAGGCGCCCGTGCCCAAATTCCGGCGCCTTATTCAGATCGTGTTTTCGATAATCGTCGCGGGGACCGCGATGCTCCTCGCCGGCCTCGCACCCGGGGGCATTTACGCCTTGGTCCTAAACGGCTTCGGGCAAATTGGGTACCCGATCGCCTTCTTCCATGACGGCGCGCTTACCACCACGACCGCGGGAAACGTCTTCACAGCCCTGCTTCTCGCGCTGCTTGCGGGCGGAACCTTGATATCCGTTTGTTCCGTCGTCCTATCGACCGCAACGAGGCGCGTCCTCGCGGGCCCCCTTACCTCCGCGCTGCTTGTCGCGGCCCCGGCATTCCCGTTATTGTCCGATTCGGCACTAGGGCATAATGCCGTGCTCGGGCT
The DNA here is from genome assembly GCF_040093305.1 of Collinsella sp. CLA-AA-H302. Taxonomy (NCBI): domain Bacteria; kingdom Bacillati; phylum Actinomycetota; class Coriobacteriia; order Coriobacteriales; family Coriobacteriaceae; genus Collinsella; species Collinsella sp. CLA-AA-H302. Next base: position 47,325 of record NZ_JBBNJW010000004.1, on the reverse strand, counting down.
CCTGCCACTGCCCGTATTCTCGCCTATCGAGGCAACGGGTTACGTAGGATGCTTCCCGACAGAATTCATTGGCTCCGGTTCAGGCAGCGCATCGATGCTTGCCGTGGCCCTGGCATACGTCGCGGTCTTTTTTACGGTCGGCGCCGTTGCGACACGTTCCCCCAAACAGCCTGGACCCGCGAAAAAGCACCATGGGCTCGAGCTTCTGGACGCGAGCGTGGGATACGGAAGCACGACGATACTTTCAATCGGGTCGCTTTTCCTGAGCCCGGGAACGGCGGCGGGCCTCGTTGCTCCCAACGGCTCGGGGAAAACCACCCTTCTTGAAGCGCTGTCGGGCCAATTTCCCACCCGTATCCACTCGGGAAGCCTGGTGGCAGACGGAATCAGCCAACGTCAATCAGCCGAATTTGCAGAACTCGTCTACCTGAGCTCTTCAGGCGGCACGGATCTCTATCCCACGCTATCGGCCCTCGAGCACCTTGCTTTCGTTAGGGAGGCGTGGAAATCGGCCACCGACATCGACTCGCTCTGCAGCTCCCTCGGAATCTCCTCATATCTCGACAAGCCGACCCGTAAACTCTCGACAGGAATGAAGCAGCAGGTAAAGCTTGCCATGGCGATATCGACCGATTGCCCGTACCTTATCCTCGATGAACCGCTGAACGGCCTCGATCCGGGAAAGCGGAAAACCTCCTGCGACGCGATGCGCAGCGAGGTGGCGCGGGGACGAAGCGTGCTCATTTCAAGCCATCTGCTCGACGACCTGGCAGACCTCACCAACTCGTTCTACTTCATCGAGGCCGGCACGCTCGTGGAAAAGATCAAGTCGTCCTCGCAGACGCTCAAGCAGGAATACCTCGATACATACGAGCGAGGTGAATGACATGAAACTATTTGAACAGCTGAAGTCCAATGCGTCGCGCATGGCTGTCTACGCCATCCTCGTGGCAACGGCTTTATGCGGAATCGCGGCACCCGTCTATGCGCTCAACGGGGAGAAAGGCGATGTCGAACCCGCGTACATGGCTTCGACGGTTAAGGACCGGTACAAAGCCTTCTCTGGAGACACGTTTTACGTAGCAGAGTACGACACGACCTACCGTCAGCTTCGCTACAACAAGGGCTACGACTATCTAGGCGCAGAGGCAATCAGCTATACGTCGGGTTGGTACCGCTCCAACTATGGACACATAACCCAGTTCAAGTGTAACTACCGTGTGTACAACTAAAGCAACCGGCCGGGACGAGGGGTGACGCAAAAGCGTCGCCCCTCGTTTTTAACCATGTCAACTGAACCTAGTTCAGTTTGGTTGATTTCCGATCTCAGCCGAACACATTGAGCGGAAAGGCCGTTCCCGCAGTCAGTCGAACGTCCCCGGGGCCCTTCTCAGGCCCCGGGGACGGCATTTTCCCAGTTGAAGGAACGGTGGAGATGTGTTTCGATGGGTCAGATTCGTGTCGTTCCGAAAAGACCGTGAACCTTTTGTGGGACACGCGGCGCCGTGGTATCATAGCCGAGTTTGTTGTCTTGGTCGGAAACCAAGACGCCTTATGCGCTGATCGGTAACCAGCGCCTGACCAATAAGGAGTCCTACCATGAAGCAGGGTATCCATCCCCAGTATGTCGAGTGCACGGTGACGTGCTCCTGCGGCAACACCTTCAAGACGCACGCTACCGTGTCCGAGATGAAGGTCGAGCTTTGCAACGAGTGCCACCCGTTCTACACCGGCCAGCAGAAGTTCGTCGACACCGGTGGACGCGTCCAGCGCTTCGCCGACAAGTTCGGTGGCGCCGCTGCCGCCCAGCTCAAGAAGGCTGAGGAGGCCAAGGCCGCCAAGGCCGCCAAGGCTGCTGAGGCCGAGGCCGCTCGCAAGGCCGCCGCTGAGGTTAAGGCCGCCGAGAAGGCTAAGCGTGCCGCTAAGTTCGCCGAGGAGGCTGCCAAGCAGGCCGCCGAGGCTCCCGCAGAGGCTCCCGTCGAGGAGGCCGCTGCCGAGGCCGAGACCACCGAGGCTGCTGAGTAAATAGCTCGCCGCAGAATCACTCGCATTCATGGCATGAGGGCCGTGCATCCATTTGGGTGCGCGGCCCTTTTCTTTTTTATTGGTGCAAGCTAACCTGTCCCCGTGGCACCAAATGACAGAGAGGCGGCGTTTGCCCAGATAAAACCTGCCAAAATAAACCAGTCCCTTTTTGGCAGGTTGGTCGTAGTTATTACGTGGCGGTCGAGGTCGACCGTATAGGCCGCGCCTTGTTTGGCTAAAGTACAATCATCTGTGTTTAACTCGCCCGCAGCTGCACGGCGTGGGCGATGGCCAAAAAGGAAAACCACATGGGATTCATGTCAAAGCTGCTGTCCTTTGGATCCGATAAGGACCTTAAGCGCTACTACAAGATCGTCGACCAGATCAACGGTCTTGAGCCCCAGTTTGAGAAGATGACCGAGGAAGAGCTCCGCGCCCAGACCGATAAGTTCCGTGAGCGCTACGCCAACGGCGAGTCGCTCGACGACATGCTCCCCGAGGCTTTTGCCACCGTGCGCGAGGCTTCCAAGCGCACTATGGGCATGCGCCACTTTGATGTGCAGCTCATCGGCGCCATGGCGCTTCACGAGGGTCATATCGCCGAGATGAAGACCGGCGAAGGCAAGACCCTCGTCTCCACGTTGGCCGGCTATCTCAACGCTATTGCCGGCAAGGGCGTGCACGTCGTTACTGTCAATGATTACCTTGCCAAGCGCGACTCCGAGTGGATGGGCCGCATCTATAAGTACCTGGGCATGACCGTCGGTCTGCTTCAGAACAACATGCCGCTCGAGCTCAAGCGCCCGGCCTACCAGGCCGACGTCACCTACGGTACCAATTCCGAGTTCGGCTTTGATTACCTGCGCGACAACATGGTTACCCGTCCCGAGCAGCGCGTGCAGCGCGGCCACAACTACGCCATCGTCGACGAGGTTGACTCCATCCTGATCGATGAGGCTCGCACCCCGCTGATCATCTCGGGCGCTGGCACCAAGTCCGCCAGTACCTACAAGGACTTCGCGCGTGCCGTGCGTGGCCTTGAGCGCGGCGAGGACGTGTCGCACGACATGCTTACCGCCACCGAGGACGTTGAACCCACGGGCGACTACGTCATGGACGAGGCCAAGCACACCATCGCCGCCACCGAGCGTGGTCTTAAGAAGATCGAGCGCCGCCTGGGTATCGATGACATCTATGCCGATCTCTCCGGCCAGCTGGTCAACCACCTGCAGCAGGCGCTGAAGGCCCAGTACATGTTCCACCGCGACAAGCAGTATGTGGTCACCAACGGCGAGGTCAAGATCGTCGACGAGTTCACCGGTCGCATTATGGAAGGCCGCCGTTACTCCGAGGGCCTGCACCAGGCCATCGAGGCCAAAGAGGGCGTGCTCGTACGCGAGGAGAACCAGACGCTGGCCACTATCACCTTGCAGAACTACTTCCGTCTGTATGACAAGCTCTCCGGCATGACCGGTACGGCACTCACCGAGGATGCCGAGTTCCGCGAGATCTACAAGTTGCCCGTCGAGGTCATCCCCTCCAACAAACCCGTTCAGCGTGTTGACCACGAGGACCTGGTGTACCGCACCATCCAGGCCAAGTACAACGCCGTTGCCGACGATGTCGAGCAGCGCCATGCCAAGGGTCAACCGGTCCTGGTGGGCACCGTCTCCATCGAGAGCTCCGAGAAGCTGTCTGCCGCCCTTACCAAGCGCGGCATCGCGCACGAGGTCCTCAACGCTAAACATCACGAGCGCGAGGCTCATATCGTTGCCCAGGCCGGACGCTACGGCGCCGTGACCATCGCCACCAACATGGCCGGTCGTGGTACCGACATCCTGCTGGGCGGCAACCCCGACGAGCTGGTGCGCGAGCGCCTTGAGTACGAGGGCCTGACCATGGAGGACGTGACGCCCGAGCAGCTCGAGCAGTTTAACACCGAGGCCAAGGAGACCTGCAAGGCCGAGCGCGAGCGCGTGCTTGCCGCCGGCGGCCTGACCGTCATCGGCACCGAGCGCCACGAGTCCCGTCGTATCGACAACCAGCTGCGCGGCCGCTCCGGTCGTCAGGGCGATCCGGGCGAGACCCAGTTCTACCTGTCGCTCGAGGACGACCTCATGCGCCTGTTCGGTGGCGACAAGATGGACCGCGTCTCCAAGATGATGGTCACGGCCGACATGGGCGACGATATGCCCATCCAGCACAAGATCATCTCCAAGGCCGTCGAGAGCGCCCAGCACAAGGTCGAGAGCATCAACTTCTCCATGCGCAAGAGCGTTCTTGAGTACGACGACGTCATGAACAAGCAGCGCCAGGTCATCTACGCTGAGCGCAATAAGATTCTGGACGGCAAGGACCTGACCGACCACATCACCGAGGTCATGCACGACACCGTGTACCGCTGCGTGCAGGAGTTCTGCACCAAGGACAGTCACGATGGCGAGCGCGATCTGGAGGGCCTGCGCAAGTGGGTTGTGGAGCTCACCGGCCACATCGATACGCCGAAGTTCCCCGACGAGGATTATGAGGCCCTGGCTGCCGATGTCCTGGCTTACGTAGAGAAGTGCTACAACATGAAGGCCGAGCGCTTGGGCGAGGACCTGATGCGCGAGCTCAACACCCAGGTCATGCTGCGCGTCATCGATACCCGCTGGATGAACTACCTGCAGGAGATGGACTATCTCAAGACCGGAATCGGCCTGCGCGGCTTTGGCCAGCGCGACCCGCTGGTCGAGTACAAGACCGAGGCCTACGGCGCGTTCCAGATCCTCGTCGACACCATGTACGAGGATTACCTGCGCACGGTTCTGCGCATCGAGATCAAGGCTGCCCCGCGTGCCGTGGAGCACAAGGAGGAAGCTGCGCTCGAGGGTGCGCACTTCTCCGGTCCTGCCGAGGTCGATGGTGACAACGGCGACTCGGTGCTGCGCAAGCAGGCGCAGGTGCAGGCCCGCACGGCTGTCCAGGGTGGTCCGGCTGCCGTCAACAACGGTGGCAAGGTGACCACCTATCGCAAGTCCGAGAGCGACGATCCGTACGTCAACGTGGGCCGCAACGACCCGTGCCCCTGCGGTAGCGGCAAGAAGTTTAAGTACTGCCACGGCAGGAATCGTTAATGGCTGAGGCTTTAGAGGTAACGCCCGCCGAGCTGGACGCGTTTGCGGACCGGCTCGGCGAGGTCGAGTCGTATCTCCACTTGGACGAAAAGCGCACGCGCGTGACCGAGCTCGAGGCCAAAAGCGTGGCCCCCGGCTTTTGGGATGACGCCGACGCCGCCCGTGCCACCATGGAGGAAATCGCGCGCACCAAGGAAGATATCGCTGCCGTGGACAACGCGCGCGGCGAGCTTTCCGACGCCCGCGCCGCGCTGGAGCTTGCCGAGGAGATGGGGGATGACCCCGACGCCGCCGCCCTTCGCGAGGAGGCTACAGCCACGGCTGAGCGGCTGGCCCGTTCCATCGATGAGCTTGAGCTTTCGAGCTGGTTTACCGGTGAGTTCGATCACGGCGATGCCATTGTGACCATCAAGCCCGGACAGGGTGGTCTGGAGGCCCAGGACTGGACCTTCATGCTCTTTAAGATGTACATGAAGTACTGCCAGCGTCGCGGCTGGAAGGTCACGATTAACGACTGCCCCGCTGCTGAGGTCATCGGCATCGACCGCGCGACCTTTACCGTCGAGGGCAAGGATGCATTTGGCATGCTGCGCGCCGAGGCCGGCGTCCACCGCTTGGTGCGCATTAGCCCCACCGACGACAAGAAGCGCCGCCAGACCACGTTCGCTGGCGTCGAGGTCATCCCCGTGCTACCCGATGATATCGATATCGAGATCAGTCCCGATGACATTCGCGTGGACGTGTACCATGCAAGCGGCCCGGGCGGCCAGGGTGTCAACACCACCGACTCCGCCGTGCGCGTGACGCATTTTCCCAGCGGCATTGTGGTTACCTGCCAAAACGAGCGTAGCCAGATCCAGAACAAGGCCGCGTGCATGCAGATCCTCAAGGCTCGCCTGTACGAGATTGAGCTCGAGAAGCGCGCCGAGGCGCTCGATGAGATTCGCGGACCCAAAACCACGATCGGTTTTGGCAACCAGATCCGCAGCTACGTGCTCTACCCGTATCAGATGGTTAAGGACCTACGCACGGGCGTTGAGACCAGCAACGTCGAGGCAGTTCTTGACGATGGCGACCTGGACCCGTTTGTTATTGGCTACCATCGCTGGGCCACTGGCAACGCTGGCGCAGAGATCCCATCTGCATAAACCGCCCGGTTTATGTGGAAATGGATAAAACCCTCCGAGCAGGGTGGTTTTGTATCCAAAGCAAACCCTGCGCAGGGGTGGTTTTTGTCCGGCGAATCGGTAGAATCGAATACAGCAAGAAGTTCGAAGCGCATCCGTTTGGGTGCGCTTTTTTGAGGGAGGCAGCATGGCATATCGTCTGGACATTAAGCGCATTCTTTCGATGAACTTCTTTCACGACCTGCCCCAGATTATGTTGGGGTGCGCTCTGGCCGCTATTGCGACCGACCTGTTTTTGATTCCCAACGGCCTTGCTGCCGGTGGCGTTACGGGCCTTGCCACCATTATCCAGGCGGTCGGCGCATCGCGCGGTCTATCGCTTCCCGTTGGTATTCAGACGATCGTGATGAACGCCTTGCTGCTGCTGGTCGTTATGCGCGAGGGCGGCATGTTCTACGTGGTGCAGACGGCGACGGGCTTTGTGCTGCTGGGCTTTTTCACCGACCTGTTCGCCCCGTTTGTAGCACCCCTGGCGGATGCGGACCTGATGCTCCCTGCCATGTGGGGTGGCATTATTACGGGCATCGGTTATGGCATGGTGCTGCGCGCCGGCGCCAACACCGGCGGCTCGGACACGATTGGCCAAATCATCTCGCGTAATACCTCGCTGCCCGTGGGCTCGACCGTCATGGCGATCGATGTTGCCGTATGTGCGCTGTCGGCTCCGGTCTTTTCAATCGAAAATGCACTATATGCAGGCCTTTCGATGGTCATTAGCGGCTACGTGATCGATGCCGTGGTCGATGGTGGCAACAAACGCCGTATGGTACTCATCATCTCGGACAAGTTCCCTGATATCGCTGCCGATATTATGTATGGCCTGGGTCGTGGTTGTACCAAGTTTAAGGCGACTGGCATGTATTCGGGTGCCGAGAAGCCGGTGATTATGGTCATCGTGAGCCGTCGAGAGCTCAATACCCTTAAGACGATCGTGCGCGAGCGCGATCCTCACGCCATTGTGACGGTCGCCGACGTTACGGAAGCTTTCGGCGAGGGATTCAAGGACATTAGCGCGTAGGGCCGACCGCGTCCCATCCAAAAGACGTTCACATTGATAAACCGTTTCATCAGCGGTTCTGCCTGCTAAATTGTTCAAATAATGATAAAAACTCTGGTAAAGCCCTCAGTTTCCAGCATAATGAATGACGTACGTGCATCGCGGCTGGGTTGGGATTACCTTTCCGTGCCGTGCGCATCTTGTCTAAAGAGGATGAAAGGAAGGCACAATGAGCGACGAAGAGCTCAAAAAGGTTGCCAACGAGGTAAGGAAGGGCATCGTCACCGGCGTGCACGCTGCCAAGTCCGGCCATCCGGGCGGTTCGCTCGGCGCTGCCGACATCATGACCTATCTGTACTTTGAGGAAATGAACGTCGACCCGGCCCATCCCCGCAAGGCCGACCGCGATCGCTTTGTGCTTTCCAAGGGCCACTGTGCGCCTGGCCTGTACGCTGCGCTCGCCGAGCGTGGGTTCTTCCCCAAGGAGGATCTTAAGACGCTGCGCCACATCGGCAGCCACCTGCAGGGTCATCCCAACATGAACGACACTCCGGGCGTTGACATGTCCACCGGTTCGCTCGGCCAGGGCATCTCCGCCGCCGTGGGCATGGCCGTTGCCGCCAAGCACTGGGGCGATACTTACCGCACGTACGCCCTGCTGGGCGATGGCGAGAGCGAGGAGGGCCAGGTCTGGGAGGCCGCCATGTTTGCCGGCAACCAGCAGCTCGATAACCTCTGTGTGATCGTCGACCACAACGGCCTGCAGATCGATGGTCCCGTCGAGGAAGTCAACGACCCCATGCCGCTCGCCGACAAGTTCCGTGCTTTTAAGTTCCATGTGGTTGAGCTCGCCGACGGCAACGATTTCGACCAGATCCGCGCTGCCTTTGCCGAGGCTCGCGCCACCAAGGGGCAGCCGACTGCCATTATCGCGGAGACCACAAAGGGCAAGGGCGTCTCCTTTATGGAGAACCAGGTGGGTTGGCACGGTAAAGCCCCCAACGATGAACAGTTTGAGCAGGCCATGGCAGAGCTCACGGCCGCTGGAGAGGAGCTCTAGGATGGCAGACGTCAAGAAAATCGCCACGCGCGTAAGCTACGGCGAGGCCCTCGTCGAGCTCGCCAACGAGCACGATGACTTTGTGGTCCTCGACGCCGACCTGGCCGCCGCCACGCAGACCGGCAAGTTTAAGGCCGCTTGCCCCGACCGCTTCTTCGATGTGGGCATTGCCGAGAGCAACCTGATGGGTGTTGCCGCCGGTATCGCAACCACCGGTCGCGTTGCCTTTGCGAGCACCTTTGCCATGTTCGCTGCCGGCCGCGCCTTTGAGCAGGTCCGCAACTCCATCGGCTACCCGCACCTCAACGTTAAGATCGGTGCCACGCACGCCGGTATCTCGGTGGGCGAGGATGGCGCCACGCACCAGTGCTGCGAGGATATCGCCCTCATGCGCGTTATCCCCGGCATGACCGTGATCGTTCCCGCCGACGACGTCGAGGCTCGCGCCGTGACGCGCGCCGCCTACGAGTGCGACGGTCCGGTGTACATGCGCTTCGCCCGTTTGGCCTCGCCGGTTATCAACGACCCCGAGACCTACAAGTTCGAGTTGGGTAAGGGCATTGTCATGCGCGAGGGCGCCGATGTGACCATCATCGCCTGCGGCCTGATGGTCGGCGAGGCTCTCGAGGCCGCCGAGCAGCTCGCTGCCGAGGGCATCGACGCCGAGGTCATCAACATGCACACCATCAAGCCTATCGATGCCGACCTGATCGTCAAGAGCGCCACCAAGACTGGCCACGTCGTGACCGTCGAGGAGCACTCTGTGATCGGCGGCCTGGGCAGCGCCGTTGCCGACGTCCTGTGCGAGCAGTGCCCGACACCGCTCAAGAAGATCGGTGTCAACGACACCTTCGGCGAGTCCGGCCCGGGTGCCGAGCTCCTGCACAAGTACGGCCTGGACGCCGCCAACATCGTGGCGACCACCAAGGAGTTCTTGGCATAAGGCAAGACGGATCTCAAGGACTGCTTCGCCAGTACTATGGAAACCCGGCAGGGGCGCTCTCTTGGAGAGCGCCCCTGTTTCAGTTGCGGTGAGATAAGGACTGATTAGGGCTTTTAACCTCTAAAACAGTCCCTATTTCACCGCAACTTCTAAAGAGGCCGTATCAAGCAGGATTTCTATTGGGATAAGGGCCCATCCCAACAAAGTGCAATTCAGACCCTCCCAAGCATGCATTTGCTGCACCTAATAGAAACGCGGCGACCCCTTAGTTGCCGCAGGCCGGACACAGGGTCACTCTCCAAATCTTTCCGCAGGACGGAGGAGCCCCTGCCGCGCGAAGCGCGCAGCGGGGGCTCCGACATGTCCGAGGACGATTTGGAGAGTGACCCTGCGCCCGGCCGGTGAGACCCAAACCCCGCCATGCTTCTTATGTGCAGCAAAGCTAATGCTGCTAAAATACTAAGCGCTCATGTAGTTTAAACGCACGACGATAAGGAGCACCAGTGGGTAACCACTTCCGTACCTCCGGTGCGGGCGATGATGCCCCCAAGACGCAGACAGGCGTCCAGGGCAGTCGTTTCGCCACTCCGGATTCAGAGGGCCAGCCTGTTGCTCAGGCCCCCGCTCAGCCGGCAGATCAGGCACAGCCGGCATCCGATCCCTTTGCCTACAATCCCACCAGCGATGTCGCGCTTTCCGGCACGGCGGGTTTTGAGCCCGTTCAGGCCGTGACCGCTCGCGTGGAGCAGCCTCAGGCTGGCGCCGCCACACCGCAGCCTACCATGGCCGGCATTCCCGACCCCATGGCCCCTGCGACGCCGGTTCCTCAGCCTGCGCAGTCCGGTCTCTTTGCCGCTATTCCCGATCCCACGCAGCCTGCTGCCCCGGTGGTCGAGAGCGATCAGGCAGCCGAGGTCGCAAGCCTCGATAACGCGCTCAACAACCCCGATTTTACCTCGGTGTTTGCGCCCATCGATCCGCAGGCCAGCCGCAAGAAGATGGCCAAGCAGGCCGGTGTCGAGCCCGTCATCCTTATGGAGCATGTCACCAAGATCTATCCGGCACAGCCCAACAAGCCTGCACTCGACGACATCAACATCGAGATCTATCCGGGCGAGTTCGTCTTCCTGGTCGGTCACTCCGGCTCGGGTAAGACCACGCTGCTGTCGACGCTCAACCGCGACGTCAAGCCGACGAGCGGCCGCATCCTGGTTGCCGGTCAGGACCTCATGAAGATCAAGAACCGCAAGGTTCCGTTCCTGCGCCGCCAGATTGGTGCCGTGTTCCAGGACTTTAAGCTTCTGCCGCAAAAGACCGCCTACGAAAACGTGGCGTTTGCCCTGCAGTGCATCGGCAAACCCAAGGGCGTTATTCGCAGCCAGGTGCCCGAGGTGCTGCGTCTGGTCGGTCTGGCCGATCAGATGGACTCGCTGCCCGACCAGCTTTCCGGTGGCGAGCAGCAGCGCGTTGCCGTCGCCCGCGCTATGGTCAACCGTCCGCCGCTGCTGATCTGCGACGAGCCCACGGGTAACCTCGACCCGGCGATCTCGCTGGGCATCATGAAGCTGCTCGAGCGTATTAACCGCACCGGCACCACCGTGATCGTCGCCACGCACGACCGCGAGATGGTCGATAGCATGCACCGTCGCGTGATCGCCCTCGAGGGCGGCCACGTTATCCGCGACCAGGAGAGGGGAGGTTACGGCAACTATGGCACCAACTAACGTGGGCTACTCCTTCAAAGAGGCAATCAGCCACTTCTTCCGTAACTGGACTACCTCGCTCGGCGCCGTCATCACGATCTTCCTTTCGCTGTTTATCATCGGCCTGTTCATCATGGGCTCCGCGATGCTGAACTCCGTGATCGGCACCGTCGAGGATCAGGTTGTCATCAACGCGTTCATTAGTGATGACGCCGATCAGGCCGATGTTCAGGCTTTTGAGGCCGAGCTTAAGACGTGGAATAACGTCAAGTCCGTGACCTATAAGGACAAGGACGACGCGCTGGCCGAGTATACGAGCAAGATGTCGGGCAACGCCGACGCCACCATGAGCGCGCTCGATGGCCAGAATCCGCTGCCGGCTTCGTTTGCAATTGAGATGGACGATCCGTCCAAGGTCGAGAGCACGGCAGAGAAGCTCAAGAAGAACGCCGATTTCCAGAAGATCGCGGATGACGGCGACGTCAACGCGAGCGTGCTGTACGGCCAGGAGGAAGTGAGCCGCCTGTTCCAGGTGACCAACTACATCCGCATCGCCGCCGTGGTGCTCGTTGGCCTTCTGACCTTTATCGCATTCATCTTCATCAACAACACGATTCGCCTGTCCATCACGGCGCGTCGTCGTGAGATTGCGATTATGCGTCTGGTCGGCGCCAGCAACGGCTTCATTCGCGGCCCGTTTATCACCGAGGGCGTACTGCAGGCTATTTTGGGCTCGCTGCTTTCCATCGGCGTTCTGGAGCTGCTGCGCAATCTGATGATTCCGCGTCTGCAGGAGAGCATCGGCTGGATGTCGTTTGCCCTGCCGATGCAGTACTACCTGGTGACCTATGCTGCGCTGATTCTGGTCGGTGTGATTATCGGTCTCTTTGGTTCTGCCATCGCCATGCGCCGCTACCTGCGCGTGTAGGCATGCCTGGAATTCATCCCTTCCAACGGGTCGTCTCTTATGGGGCGGCCCGTTTTTTGATCCCTAGGGGACGGCAGGAAAGCGAATCATTTGGGTAGACTCTTTGGAGTTCGCAATCGATAGATAGGAGGCGCCATGGGGCGCAATAACAAGCATAAGCGCGGTGCCCGCAATAAGCGTGGGCCGGTGCGCAGCGAACGCCGTCCGAGCCTGACCGGGCGCGTGCAGCTCCATGAGCATGGCGCCTATGTCATAACCGAGAGCGGCGACTACAAGGTTATGGGCCGCGGTAAGCGCGAGATCATGGATGGCGATACCGTTGCCGTGAGCATTAAGAACAGCCCGCACGGTGAGCGGCGCGCCGTGATCGAAGGCGTGGTTGAGCGCGCAACCATAAGCGTGGTGGGTACGTACCAGACCGCTGGTCCGCTCGGTGTGATCGAGCCGCTCGATTCGCGCCTGAAGGCCGACTTCTTCATTCTGCCCGAGGATACCTCGGCGGATCGTCTGGGCGTCCACCCGGGTGATGCCGTTGTCGCGCGCATTTTGACCTACCCGACGCGCCTGGAATCGGGCACCGTGACGATCGAACGCCGCATTGGCGGAGATGACGCGCCCGATTTGGGTGTTCAGTATGTGATGGCGCGTTACGGCTATACCGATAGCTATCCCGAGGCCGCGCTGGACGAGGCCGAGGGGCTTTCGCTCGATGTGTCCGCGGCGCTTAAGGACCCGCTCCGCCGCGATCTGCGCGACCGCTTTGTCATCACGATCGACCCGGTCGACGCGCGCGACTTTGACGATGCCATTTCGCTTGAGCGCACGCCCGAGGGTGGCTACAAGCTGGGCGTGCATATCGCTGACGTTTCTCACTATGTGGCTTGGGACGGGCATATCGATCTTGAGGCTCGCCATCGTACGACATCGGTGTATCTGGCCGATCGCGTGCTTCCCATGCTGCCCGAACGCCTGTCCTGTGACCTGTGTTCGCTTCGCCCTGACGAGGACCGTCTTGCGTTTACCGTTGACATTGAACTCGATGCGCAGGGTCGCGTGCGGCATTACGATCCGTACCCCAGCGTGATTCGCTCGCGTGTGCGTATGGACTATGACGGCGCCGAGGCGCTGCTGGTGCGTGCCGGCGCGGTGGAGTATGGGGTGCTGGAGGGTGCGGCCGAGGATGTTGCGGCTGCTGAGGCCTCGCGCGAGGAGGCGCTTGAGCGCGGTCTTGCGTGCGAGGAAACTGCTCGCGGCTATAACGTCGACCTCGGCGATTTCCTTGTCGCCGCCAACGAACTCGCCGAACTTCGCCGTCGTATTCGTCGTGCCCGCGGCTCAGTCGATTTTGACACGGCCGAGATTCGCGCTCTATTGGATGAGGACGGAGTACCCGTGCAGATTGTGGCGCGCGAGCGTTCGTGTGCCACGTCGCTTATCGAGGAAGCCATGCTACTCGCCAACGAGTGCGTTGCAGAGTGGCTGGCAGACCGTGATATCGAGGCCTGCTATCGCGTGCATGAGGATCCGAGCCCCGATAGCCTGCACGGTGCCGCCGTTGCGCTGGCGCAGCTGGGCATCATCGACGATCGCCGTGCTGCCGGTATCGCCCTGGGGAGTCCCGATGAGCTACAGGCTGCAGTTGATGCTGCCGCCGGTACGGCCAACGCACCGCTCGTCAACACGCTGCTTCTGCGCAGCATGCAGCGCGCACTGTACAAGCCGCGCAACGAGGGCCACTTTGCGCTCGCCGCGCCGTGCTACTGTCACTTTACGAGTCCCATCCGTCGCTACCCCGATCTGGTGGTGCACCGCGTGCTCAAACTGCAGTTGGCCTATGAGCAGCTCGGCGGCAAGGACGCCCTGGTCCGTACACCGCGGCTGATCGGCAAGGGGCGCGAGTCGCTGCCGCGCATTCTGCCGCAGATCTGCCGCGCATGCAGCGATGCCGAGCGCGCGGCAGATGCCGCTAGCCATGCGACGCAAAAGATCAAGATTGCCCAGTACTATGAGGATTGCCTGGGCGAGCGCTATGCCGGAACGGTCTCATGGGTCAGCAGCATGGGCCTCTTTGTGCGCTTGGACCTGACGCAGGTCGAAGGCTTGGTTTCGATCAAGAGTCTGGGCAACGAGTGGTTCGAGTTCGACGAGGATGCGCTTACGCTGACGGGCGCCGACACGGAGACTCGCTATGAACTGGGCCAGCGCGTGATTATCGAGGTTTCGCGCGTCAATACCACGCGTGGGCACTTGGACTTTAAGCTTATCCATTAGCCAAATCTCGACTCATGGCGGGAGAGCGGAGGGCGGTCTTTCGGGGCCGCCCTCCGCATTTGGATCATAGCTACCTTGCCGTCCGCTCGGCCGCCCGCTTACCTGCTATTCGAGAGGTAAAACCTACCAAAATAAACCTGTCCCTTTTTGGCAGGTTTACAAGAAAGCGGGGATGAGATGGCGACGGTGTATGGTTATGCGCGGGTGAGTTCGCGCGATCAGAATCTAAATCGGCAGCTGGATGCGCTGGGCGCCTATGGCGTGGGCTCGGCGAATATTTATGCCGACCATGCGAGCGGCAAGGACTTCGATCGCCCGCGGTATCGCGAGCTGCTGCACATCCTGGGAGACGGGGACGTGCTGGTGGTGCTTTCTATCGACCGGCTTGGCCGTAATTACTCCGAGATTCTTGAGGAATGGCGACGCATTACCAAGGAGCTCGGGGTTGCCATTGTGGTGTTGGACATGCCATTGCTTGACACGCGCGCCAGGGCCAGCGGCGCGCCGGATGTGACCAATACCCTGATTGCCGATATTGTGCTACAACTGCTGAGCTACGTGGCGCAGGTGGAGCGCGAGAATATTCATCGGCGCCAGGCGGAGGGGATTGCAGCGGCGCGGGCGCGAGGGGTCCGTTTCGGTCGACCTCGCAAGCCGTGCCCTCCTCAGTTTGAGCTGGTACGCGATAGCTATGAGGCAGGCGATATTACCCGCAGCCAGGCAGCAAAGTGCCTGGGCGTGTGCATGGGGACGTTCGATCGCTGGATGCGCGAGGCGGGGTAGGGGTTTGCGTCGCTTTGGCGCTTCCTGTTGCGATTCAAATTTTGATACGGTGACGATGTCATTTGGGGCTACACTCGCTGATATTCAAAAAAGGAGGTAGGCCCTTGGCGCGCGTAAAACAAATAATCGGATGGACCGCGATCGTTCTGTTTACTGCAACGCTGGCGGGCATCTGGGTGCTGACGGAGCAAAATGCGGTGGAGACGTCGTTGCTGAGCGAGTCCACCGCGCGTGTGGTGGAGGGTCAAGCTACGGGCGTACAGGCTGCCGATGTCGCGGGTGAAGCTCAGACCGAGAATGGGATGACCGGGGGGCACCGATTCGGCTGCTTCGAATGTCCGGTCTGGCCGACTTGCTTCCATTCGCATGTGGGTGGGCACGAACGTCCGTCGCGTTGCCCATACCGTAGAGTTTTTCTTCGTCGGATTGTTCGCCTCGGTGGTCGTGGTTTGCTTTTCCAGGCGTCCGTGGAGCGTATGCTCCCGTTGCGTGCCCGTGTTGCTCTTTTGCGCCGTCTGCTCCGTTGGTGATCAGGTACATAAGATCTTTGTTCCCGGCAGGCATTTCGACGTTATCGATTTAGGATTCGATGCTGCGGGCTATGTTACCGCGATGCTGTTGGTATTGCTGGCAGCGGTGTTGGTGCGCCATGCGACTCGGCCGATCGGCGCCCATGCGAGGCGCTAGCCGGTAACAAGCCCGTTTTTGATAATGCGACCTTGTTGAATTATTTTGTGTCGCGCGTATTTCCGAGCGGTCGGATTTGAGGGGCGAGCGGTAGAACGCTCGCCCTTTGTGCGCCACGATGCGGCACAATGTACCGTAAAAGCTGTTTATATCCGGTACGAATCGTTCGTTGGTCTTTAATTCTTCTCAACGGAGGTGTTTGAGATGGCAAACGGATTGCTTTTGCGGCTTCGCGAGCGTGAGCTCAGCGCGAGCCCGGCGGAACGCAATGTCATTGCATATGTAAGCGCTCATCCGCACGAGGTGGTCGGGCTGTCCGTCCGCGGTCTCGCCGATGCCACGTTCTCCTCGCCTTCGAGCATTTTGCGCTTTTGCAAGCGCTTGGGTTTTGCGGGCTACAAGGAGTTCCAGCGCGAACTGATTGCCGAGCTGGCGCTCTTGGGTGACAAGAAAGACGTTGCCCTCGAGGACATCTCCATGGATGACAGCGTCGAACGTATCGTGGGGAAGGTGATGAAAAGCAACGTGCGCACGATCGAAGCGACGGCGCGAACGCTCGATTACACCGTCTTGGAGCGATGTGCGGCCTATCTTAAGCGGGCACGCGCGGTCAATCTGTTCGGTATCGGTGCCTCTCGTTTGGTCGCGCACGATCTGGCGCAAAAGCTCAT
This sequence comes from Collinsella sp. CLA-AA-H302, assembly GCF_040093305.1. Taxonomy (NCBI): domain Bacteria; kingdom Bacillati; phylum Actinomycetota; class Coriobacteriia; order Coriobacteriales; family Coriobacteriaceae; genus Collinsella; species Collinsella sp. CLA-AA-H302. Next base: position 30,954 of record NZ_JBBNJW010000004.1, on the reverse strand, counting down.
GCGTGTCGACAAGGAGTGCCATCTGTACGACGACTGGCATGAACAGCTCTTGTGTGCCAAGAACATGCATGAGGGCGATATGGCAATCGCCTTTAGCTACTCGGGCTTGACGCAAGAGGTGCTGGACTGCACCGCCGAGGCTCAACGTCACAACTGTCCCGTTGTGGCCGTTACCAAAGTAGATGGATCATCCAAGCTTGCCACCGTGGCCGATGCCGTGCTCGGCGTCGCTGCGAGTGAACCCTTGGTCCGCAGCGGTGCCATGGCTTCGCGTATGGCCCAGCTTATGGTTGTCGATGCCCTGTACGCTGCTTACGTTGCGAGCGATTACGAACGGGTGACGCATGTCATTAAGCAAAACTACATCGAGAAACAGGAAAGATGAGGTGAATGAAATGCTCGATTTAACAAAATTCACGACCGAACAGCGTAATCAAAGTTCAATGGACCTCGATACGATGACATCGCTGCAAATCGTCACGACGATGAATGATGAGGATCTTCGTGCCGTCCAGTCGGTCACGAAGGTGTTGCCCCAGGTTGCCACAGCAATCGACTGGGCTGCTGAGGCACTCGAGCGCGGCGGGCGCGTCTTTTACATGGGTGCAGGCACCAGCGGTCGTCTGGGTGTACTCGACGCTTCGGAGTGTCCGCCCACGTTTGGCGTGTCACCCGATCTGATTGTCGGGCTCATTGCCGGAGGCGAGATGGCGTTTATCAAGGCTGTCGAAGGTGCCGAAGACAGCGAGGAGCTTGGCGCGAGCGACCTGCGGGGGCGTGGACTCTCGGACAAGGATCTTGTCGTTGGCCTGGCGGCAAGCGGTCGTACTCCCTATGTGGTGGGCGGCCTTGTGTACGCCAAGGCAACTGGGTGCAAGACCATTGCAATTGCCTGCAACCAAGGGTCGAAGATCGGGAAGAGCGCAGATCTTGCCATTGAACCCGTGCCCGGTCCCGAGGTACTGACCGGCTCAACGAGGCTCAAGGCGGGAACGGTTCAAAAGCTCATTCTCAACATGATTTCGACCGGTGCCATGGTCAAGATCGGCAAGGTATACCAAAACCTGATGGTCGATGTGCAGCAGACGAACGAGAAGTTGGTGGTGCGCGGCCAGAACATCGTGATGGAGGCGACCGGCTGCACGCGCGAGTGCGCTATTCAGGCGCTTGCAGATGCCGGCGGCCACGTAAAAACCGCTATTGTCTCGGTACTGCTGGACTGCGATGCCGAGCAGGCTGCGGTAGCTCTTGAGCGAGCGCGAGGCCATGTCCGTGCTGCGGTGAGTGGCCATGAGAAGAGCGATGCCGATGCCCAATAGGTGCGCGGCGTGAGCTGATATGACATCCAGACGAGATACCCAATACAAGGAGGAGTTATGACGAACAAAGAGCTGGCTCAAAAGCTGCTGGACCTTTTGGGCGGTAAAGACAACGTGCTGGCAAACGCGGCGTGCATGACGCGCCTGCGCGTGACCGTCAAAGACACGGGCAGCGTCGACGCGGAGGGCATTAAGGCACTCGACGGCGTGATGGGCCTGGTCGAGGACGACACGATGCAGATCGTGCTGGGTCCGGGCAAGGTGAATAAGGTGCTCGAGGAGTTCTCCAAGCTCACCGGCCTTGCGAAAGGCGTTGCCGACGAGAGCGTGGTTGACGCTGCGGCCACAAACAAGGCCGCGCAGAAGGCAAAGTACGAGTCCAAGCCGGTTCAGGCCTTCCTCAAGAAGATTTCCAATGTCTTCGTTGCCCTGCTTCCCGGCATCATTGCGGCTGGCCTCATCAACGGTATCTGCAACGTCATTAACGTCTCGACGGCAGGCGCGCTTGCAGGCGAGTGGTGGTACCAGGGCATTCGTTCCATGGGCTGGGCCCTGTTTGCCTATCTGCCCATCTTGGTGGGCTATAACGCGGCACGTGAGTTTGGCGGCTCCGCTGCGCTGGGCGGCATCGCCGGCATGATGTGTATCGCTAACAGTGCCATGCCCCTGCTTGCGCCTGGCGCGGCCGATCCTGCCACTGCCATTCTGCTGCCGCTCACCAATGCGCAGTACAACCCCGCAGCGGGCGGCATGATCGCGGCTCTTATCGCTGGCGCATTTTTTGCCTGGATGGAGCGTCAGATTCGCAAGGTTATGCCCAACGCACTCGATACATTCTTGTCCCCGCTGCTGGTGCTCATCATCGGCGCCTTTGCTCTGATGCTCGTCATCCAGCCGGTTGGCGCATGGCTGACGGCTGCCATCTTTAGCGTTTTGACCTTTATCTTCGAGAAGCTGGGCGTCCTGGGCGGCTATATCCTGTCGGCAGGCTTCTTGCCGCTGGTTTCCGTCGGCCTGCATCAGGCGCTCACGCCGATCCACGCTATGCTCAACGATCCCGACGGCGCTACCAAGGGCATCAATTACCTGCTCCCCATCCTTATGATGGCTGGCGGCGGCCAGGTCGGTGCCGGTTTGGCGCTGTACTTTAAGACCAAGAACGCCAAGCTCAAGAAGTACGTCGCAGAGTCCATTCCCGTTGGAATCCTCGGTGTGGGCGAGCCTCTGATGTATGCCGTTACGCTGCCGCTCGTTCGTCCGTTTGTAACGGCCTGCCTGGGTGCCGGATTTGGCGGCGCGCTCGCGGCGCTGCTTCACATCGGCACGGTTTCTCAGGGCGTTTCCGGTCTGTTTGGCCTGCTGATCGTCGTTCCTGGTCAGCAGCTCGGCTACGTTGCCGCTATGCTGCTTGCCTATGCCGCCGGCTTTGTCCTGACGTGGTTCTTTGGCGTCGACGAGCAGAAGATCAACGAGTTCTTTGGCGAGTAGTTTGATATCGCGAGCCGTGTTGCTCAGGGCTCGCGGCGCGCGGCAGATTTCTTGATGCTATGGTTGTGCCGGCGGGGCTAACTGCTCCGCCGGCCTTTTTTAAAGGAGTGTTGAAGCGTGAAAACGGGTATTTCGATTTATCTTTCCAACCCTCTGCAGGATATTGAGCGGACGATTGAACACGGTGCCGCGGCGGGTGCGCGCTATGCGTTCACCTCGCTGCATATTCCCGAGGATGGGGGAGCGGCGTATACCGATAAGGTCCGTCATGTGCTGTCGCTGCTTTCCGCCCGCGGCATTGCGCTCATTGCCGATGTGGGGCCGCGCACGTGCGATTTGCTCGGGCTTGAGCGCATCGAGGACCTGCGCGATCTGGGGTTGGAATACCTTCGTTTGGACTATGGCTTTAGCGCCCGGCGGGTCGCGGAGCTGTCCGGTGTATTTCGCATTGTGGTCAATGCATCGACGGTGAGTTCTGATGAAATCGCATCGTGGCGTGAGGCCGGTGCCGATGTGACTCGTTTTGCCGCCTGCCACAATTTTTACCCCAAGCCTTATACCGGTTTAGCTCTGGAGGACATTGCTCGGGTGAATCTTCGTCTTGCGGCGCTTGGATTCGAAATCATGGCTTTTGTGCCGGGCGATGCCAACGTTCGCGGGCCGGTATTCGAGGGACTGCCGACGGTCGAGACGCAGCGCGGTCGCGCGTCAAAGGTTGCCCTCAATATGCTTGAGCTTGCACATGGCGCCGATTGCGACATTGTGTTGGTCGGCGACCCCGATCTTTCCGATGCGGGCTGGGCGCAGTTTGCTCAAGTTTCCGCCGGATACGTGGACCTGCAATGCGAGCTTGAGCCCGGTTATGCCTATGTGCGCGGGCAGATTCATCACGACCGGCCCGACTCGAGTGTCCTCATCTTTAGGTCTCAGGAGTCACGTACGACGCATAAGCCGGATTCCGTGCCGACGGATGCCGGAGCCGGCCTGCCGCGAAAGGCGGGGTCGATCGCTGTGAGCAATAGCGGATATGGGCGCTACGAAGGCGAGCTTGAGATTGCGCGGGTCGATCTTCCCGGTGACGAGCGCATGAACGTTGCGGGCCATATCACGCCCGAGGCAATGGAGCTGCTGCCGTTCATCAAACGCGGATTCGGGGTACGGTTCGTTTAGCGTGTGACCCGTGGGCTACAATTGGCCCATCATACGAAGGCGCCTCGTGTGGCGTGTGTCCGCGTTGGCCGATCTATATTCGGAGGATTCCCATGACCGTACTGTTTGTTGAATATCCCAAGTGCTCGACCTGTAAGAAGGCCAAGGCATGGCTGGACGAACACGGGGTAGAGTATATCGACCGCGATATCGTTTTGGACAATCCCACGGCTGATGAGCTTGCGACCTGGATTGCTCGTTCGGGACTGCCGGTGCGGCGCTTCTTTAATTCGTCGGGCATGAAATATCGAGAGCTGGGCCTGAAGGCGCGTCTAGATGCGGGCATGACGGATCGGGAGTGCTACGAGCTGCTGGCGACCGACGGCATGCTGGTCAAGCGTCCGCTGTTGGTGGGCGACGACTTTGCGATTCCCGGCTTTAGGGAAGCAGCTTGGACCGAGGCGCTGCTGTAGCGGCTGCGGAAAGTGCGACCCGTTTTGAGCGCTCGGGGTGGGACGTGTTTTCCATCGGAGGGCTCGCTCGGCTCAATCCTTGAGCTGTGCCCATTCGTGCGGACCGTAGACCTTTACGTGCTTGTTGGGCTTGCCGCTCCAGTACTCCTCGTCCATAAAGGGCAGATATGCCTGAACACCGGGGCAGATAAAGGGAATCCGCTGCTGTTGCAGTCGCTCGCGTTGGCGCTGCTCCAGGTGCGCCTCGGATATGACAGTCGGCATACCGGACAGCTCGACGAGGCTTGCCTGGATTCGCTTAAGGTCGGGGAGTCCCGCGTGCCATGACATCCGCATGATCAAAAAGGATGCACGGCGGTATTTTGCCTGCATCACCGTGATGGCGGGGCGCAGGGTGGGATGGATTTTGTCCCGTTCGGGCCAAAGGTCAGCAGTGATCTCGAGGCCCAGGGTCTCCCATAGGTAATCAAGCTCTTCGTCCATGGCGCCTCGATATCCGTGTAATGATGACGGTTTGATTGTGCCATCAGCCGTGAGTGCTGCATTGTTGTAATCTACCAGCGGTAGATGTGGTATGTTTTACGGGCTTTGGCGCCGTACGTGTCGCTGGTGCTTCACAGGTCCTTCACGTGTCGGCCGTATTTGACTGAATTTCAAAAAAGTCAAAATTAGGGCTTGCGTCACGGCGGGACTTCCCGTATATTTCTTTCTTGCGCAAAGGCACAGCCGAGCGCAGCGATGCAGTCATTGGGATGTCGTCTAATGGCAGGACAGCGGATTCTGGTTCCGTCAATGGGGGTTCGACTCCCTCCATCCCAGCCATTGCATTTGCTACATATGGCCCGTTCGTCTAGCGGTTTAGGACGCCGCCCTCTCAAGGCGGAGATCACCAGTTCGAATCTGGTACGGGCTACCAAAATTGAACGCCCGGGCCTCGTAAGAGACCCGGGTTTTGTGTATTGACCGATATTTAAGGCGCGCGTTGAGTCTGCCGCCCGGACCGAGGAGTTGTCATGGACCTGCCTATCAGCTTGGAAGACATCACGTATGCCGAGAACTATCTGGCGCAGGGCGACCTGGCTACGGCGACGCCGCTGCTTGAGCGTCTGGTGGAGCTCGCCGAGGAGTATATCGACGCTGAGTGCAAGACGGAGGAGAAGCGCCAGTACTTTAGCTTCGACAGCAAGTTTGAGCGCCTGGCCTATCGCCGCGTGGAGAAGGATCCGCGCGAGCTGGTGCAGGTCGAGGTTTCCTTTGACCGCCTGTACTCCGACATGGCGTTTGCCTACATTCGCCAGCAGGATTATGTGAGTGCTCGGAATGCCCTGATGCAGGCCGTGCGTTGGGATCCCATGAACTGCAACTATCGCTTGGACTTGGCCGAGCTGTTCCGCGCGCTCGAGGACAAGCAGGAGTGGGCATCGCTCTCGTTCTCGGTGCTGGAGCGCGCGAGCGACGGTAAGTGCGCCGCACGCGCCTACACCAATTTGGGTCAGTACTTCTTGGAGCCCGAGACCGAGAACATTTCGGCTGCCGTGGGCTGCGCGCGTCTGGCGCTGCGCCTGGCGCCCAATGATGCGCATACGACGCGCCTGCTCAACAAGATCCATACCACCTATCCGGATGCCGCGGACGAGAGTGACGACCATGTGATGGGTGAGCTCGCCCTGCAGGGCGTGCCGACCTCGCCTTCGGCCGAGATCGCCATCTGCCTGATCATGTGCGCGACCGATGCTGCAAGCGACGGCGACAAGCAGGAGGCTACGCGTCTGACGGTCCGTGCCCGCGACCTGGTGGGCGAGGAGGCATGCGCGGCGATTATCAAGCTGGTGCGCGAGAGCGATGCCGAGCTCAATGCCGAGCGCAAGGCAAAGCGCGAGGCTGCGGGCTCAAACGCCGATGGCGCCAAGGAGGTCGGCGATGCCCAGTAAGCGCGAGCGCAAGCTCATTTCCAAGAATCGCTCGGCACATCACGAGTACTTTATCGATGAGACGTTTGAGTGCGGTATTGAGCTGAGCGGTACCGAGGTCAAGTCGATTCGCGAGCGCGCGTGCCAGATTACCGATACCTTTGCACTGATTCGTGGCGGGGAGTGCTGGCTCGTCGGCCTGCATATCCACCCTTATAGCCATGGTGGCGTGTGGAATCGCGATCCCGACCGTCGGCGCCGTCTGCTGCTGCACCGCAAGGAGATCGACTTTCTTGACGGCAAACTTCGCAACCGTGGTTATGCGCTGGTTCCGTTGGAGCTCTACTTTAATACCGACGGCCGCGTAAAGCTGCTGCTGGGCCTAGGCCGAGGCAAAAAGCTCTACGACAAGCGCGAGGACATGGCCAAGCGTGATGTCCAACGCGAGATCGACCGCGCGCTTAAGGAGCGTAATCGCTGACGCCCTTCATAAGTTGCGGTGGAATACGGACTGTTTGGGGGGCTATTCAGTCCCTATTTCACCGCAACTGCGGGCGTTCCATCTTGCTTACTGTTCTGACACATATGTCTCAAAGGCGGCGTTCGGTATGGGCGTCGCCTTTTTTGTGGGTACATACATCCATGAGGTTCCAACCTGGGTTAGGGGAGTGATCGTTATGGACAAAACTGCGTTCTTTACGATGCCGAGCGGCCTGTATGTGGTGAGTGCCGCGGCCGACGGGCTGCGTGCCGGCTGCGTTATCAACACGGCGGTGCAGGTGACGTCCGCGCCGCCGCGCATCTCGGTTGCCGTGAACAAGGAAAACGTCACGTCTGGCGTTATTGCGTCTGCCAAGGCCTTCGCGCTGACCGTGGTCGATCAGACGGCCGATATGCTCTACATTGGCAACTTTGGATTCCGCACCAGCAACGACTATGACAAATTTGCCAAGTACGAGACGCGCGAGACCGCACTGGGTATGCCCTATGTTCCCGAGCATGCGGCAGCGCTGTTTAGCTGCCGTCTGATCGACACCGTGGACGTGGGCACGCATCTGCTGTTTGTCGGCGAGGTTGAGGATGCCGAGCGTCTGAGCGGCGAGACGCCACTCACCTACAATTACTACCATAAGGTCCTGAAGGGCAAGACGCCTCCGAAGGCGTCCTCGTATCAAGGCTAGAAATGTTTTAAAAATACTTGCATTATATTATTGAGAATCTATACTACTAAACGAAGTACATCACCAGTCACGTTCGAGAGGAGAACATCATGGCTGAGGAGAAGAAGACGTATAAGTTCGTGTGCGTCGTTTGCGGTTACGAGGTTGAGGTCGATACGCCCGAGCTGCCCGAGGATTATGTGTGCCCGGTGTGCGGCGTCGGTCCCGATCAGTTTGAGCTCGTCGAGGAGTAACTCGTAGACACACGGCGATTAGCCATACAGAGCTCTGTCCAAGGGCCCCGGTCGGTCATCCCGGCCGGGGCCCTTTTCCTCCGTCCCCAAGGGATCACGGCTGCTGTTAGCCGATCCTGTCTGTTGTGAGTCGGCCGACCGTTTGTCTCAATCTGTAACATGCGGCGGCTCAAAACGGGTCTACTTGTTACAGATCGAGACAAAAGGTTGGGGCTGAAGAAATATCTCGATCTGTAACATCTGGGCGCGGAAATTGGGTCCACTTGTTACAGATCAAGACAAACCAAAACCGTCCGGCAGAAGATCTCAATCTGTAACATCTAGCAGTGAAAACGGGGTCTACGTGTTACAGATTGAGACAAACGGAGCTGTCCCTCGGAATAATCTCGATCTGTAACACCTAGACATCAAAAGCGGGTCTAGATGTTACAGATCGAGACGTTTGCCTGGGTGTGCATGCGGCCTCGTTACATCCCGGTCAACAGCACGGCGTCGAGCGCCGTTACGACGACACCGATCCCTACGAGCAGCGCGTTGAGCGGGCGCGAGTTGGCGTATTTACCCATGACGCGGCGTGAGCTGGTGAGTCGTATGAGCACAAAGACCGTGATCGGCAGCTGAAGCGACAGCAGCGCCTGGCTCCAGATGAGGCCCTCAAAGGGATTTTTGACGACCAGGCAGGCAACAACTGCGCCGGCAAAGCAGAGTGCCACGCCAACCGATGAGTGTCGGTCGTGGATGTCGTATTCCTCGTCGAACATGCCCGCGGTGATGGTGCCCGCCGCCATGCCCGCCGTCACACTACTCGAGAGGCCCGCGAACAGCAGCGCTACCGCAAAGATGGTCGAGCTCGCCGGACCCAGAATGGGGGAGAGCGTGGCCGCCGCGACGGCGAGGTCGTCTACGACCATGCCGTGCGCAAAGAAGGTCGTTGCGGCCAGGATGACCATGGCCGAGTTGATTGCCCAGCCCACGCCCATCGAAAAGAGCGTGTCGAAGAGCTCGTAGCGCAGACGCTCTTCTATAACCTGCTCGCCTTGGCCTTCGAAGTGCATGGATTGGATGACCTCGGAGTGCAGGAAGAGGTTGTGTGGCATAACAACCGCACCCAGGACACTCACGATAATCGCGGCAGAGCCAGTGGGCATACTGGGCGTGATCCAGCTTGCGGCGGCTTGCGGCCAGTCGACCTTGACCAGTGCAAGCTCGGCCAAAAACGAGAGTCCTACCACGCCGACGAAGGCGATGATCCAGCGTTCGGCGCGCTTGTAGGAGCTCGTCATGAGCATCGCCATCGATACTGCCGCCACGATGACGCAGCCCGCGCGCACGGGCAGCCCAAAGAGCATCTGAAGGGCAATCGCGCCACCCAGAACTTCGGCCATGGCGGTGGCGACAGTCGCGAGATAGGCACTGGCGAGTACCGTGCGTCCAACGAAGCGGGGGAGGTAACGTGTCGTGGCCTCGGCAAGACAGGCGCCCGTGGCGATACCCAGGTGTGCCGCGTTGTGCTGCAGCACAATGAGCATAATCGTGGACAGCGTGACGATCCACAGCAGCGCGTAGCCAAACTGCGAGCCCGCGGCCATATTGGAGGCCCAGTTGCCCGGGTCGATAAAGCCGACGGTCACGAGCAGCCCGGGGCCGATATGCCGCGCAATGTCTAGGCCTCCGTGACCGCCGGTGCGCCGGGAACCAAAGTGTTGTTTGAGATGGTTGAGCATGGTGCGCTCCTGCGTATGGGCGGCGTGGCGTCGTATCTGGGCCGTGCGGCGCCACGCGTCGGATTTGGGTTGGGGCTACTTGTGTGCTTTGCCCTGATTGGCCACGGCGTCGATCTTGGCGGCGATGGTCGCCGGGTCGCCGATGTAGCGCTTGTCGAGGACGTTGAAACCGGTGTCGAAGGTGTAGACGAGCGGCACGCCAGTGGGGATGTTGACCTTGAGGATTTCCTGGGGCGTGAGGTGCTCGAACTTCATGACGAGTGAGCGCAGGGAGTTGCCGTGTGCGGCGATGAGCACGCGCTTGCCGGCGAGCATCTGGGGGCGAATCTCGTCTTCGAAATAAGGCCAGGCGCGGGCGATCGTGTCCTTGAGGCACTCGGTATAGGGCAGCTGATCGGCTGCGACGTCGCGGTATTGCTCCTGGGTGTGGGAATCGCGCGCGTCGTTCGGCTCGAGTGCCGGCGGGCAGATATCGAAGGAGCGGCGCCAGATGAGCACCTGCTCGTCGCCGTGCTCTGCCGCGGCATCGGCCTTGTTGAGACCCTGCAACGCGCCGTAGTGGCGCTCGTTGAGCTTCCAGGATTTGATGACGGGCAGCCACTCGCGATCCATTTGGCCGAGCACGATGTCGAGGGTGTGGATCGCGCGCTTGAGGCGCGAAGTGTAGCAGACGTCAAAGTCGAAACCGGCTTCTTTGAGGGCGCGGCCGCCTGCTGCGGCTTCTTCGCGACCCGTGTCAGTGAGCTCAACATCGGTCCAGCCGGTGAACAGGTTGAGTTTGTTCCACTCGGACTCTCCGTGACGGATAAGGACGAGTTGCATCGTCTGTCGGTCTGCTTGGTGCGCCATAGGGGCCTCCTTGATCTGGCACGGTGTGCGTGCCGTTTGCTTGACGCCGCAAAGGATACCCGTTTTAGGCTTAAGAGTTAACCAAGACTAACAAGATTTTTGTATTTGAATGGGATGGTGAAAGGGGGGCTGCCGAAATGTCTCGATCTGTAACAACTAGGGATGGAAATTGGGCCTAGCTGTTACAGATCGAGACAGGAAGAAATGGTCCTATGGAATGTCTCGATCTGTAACAGTTTGCCGCCAAAACCGGCCCTTCGTGTTACAGATCGAGACAAACCAAAACCGTCCCGCAGAAAATCTCAATCTGTAACATCTAGGCGCCAAAATCGGCTCCTCCTGTTACAGATTGAGATGTTTGAAGCGGTGAGCTTACAGGCCGAACCTGGGGCCCTTGTTGTCGCCCTTGAGCTCGGCGGCACCCACTCGCAGGTCGCGCGTTACGCGATTGTTTCGAAACGGGCGGGAAACACAGCGGGCCGGCGATGCTCCTAGTATGCCTAGTCAACTGACTGTCTCATATCTAGGGGAGGATCGCGATGCAGGCAGATTCCGCTCAGCAGCAGGGCCTTTATCGCCCCGAATTCGACCACGATGCATGTGGCATCGGCGCGCTTGCCGATATCAACGGTGAGCGCCATCACCAGATTCTGGACGACGCGCTGTCCATTCTGGTCAACTTGGAGCACCGCGGCGGCACAGGCCTCGAGAAGAACACCGGCGATGGCGCTGGCATCCTGTTCCAGGTTCCGCATCACTTTTTTCGTAAAGAGGCTCAAAAGTGCGGCCAGATTCTGCCGGCAGAGGGCGACTATGGCGTGGCCATGCTGTTCTTCCCGCAGGACGACAAGGGCGTAGAGGATGCCCGCCGCGTGTTTGAGGAGGGCTGCGCCGAGGCCGGCGTGCCGCTGCTCTTTTGGCGCGAGGTGCCGGTCGACCCGCACGACCTGGGCGAGACGGCCCGCGCCTGCATGCCTACTATCCTGCAGGCCTTCCTGGGCCGTCCGGACGACACGCCCGCCGGAGATGCCTTCGAGCGTCGCCTGTACGTGTGCCGCCGCACCATCGAGAAGAAGGCCGACGCCGAGTTTGCCCTGCGCGACAAGATCTTCTACGTGTGCTCCATGAGTTCGCGCACCATCGTGTACAAGGGTATGCTGGTCGCCACGCAGATGCGCCGCTTCTTCATCGATCTCAACGACGCCGCCGTCAAGACGGCCGTGGCGCTCGTCCATTCGCGCTACTCCACCAACACCACGCCCAGCTGGGAGCGCGCGCACCCCAACCGCTTTATCATCCACAACGGCGAAATCAACACCCTCAAGGGCAACGTCAACTGGATTCGCGCCCGCGAACCCAACCTGTACAGCCCCGTGTTGCAGCACGATCTTGAGCGCGTGATGCCCATCATCAACCGCGAGGGTTCCGACTCTGCGATTTTGGACAACGTGCTCGAGTTTTTGGTCATGAACGGCCGTCCGCTTACGCGCGCCGCGTCCATGTTGCTGCCCGAGCCGTGGGACCACAACGACAGCCTGAGTGAGGAGCGCCGCGCCTACGACGCTTACCAGTCCATGCTCATGGAGCCGTGGGATGGCCCGGCGGCCATCGCCTTTACCGACGGTCGCACGCTGGGTGCCGCCCTCGACCGTAACGGCCTGCGCCCGGCTCGCTACTACGTGACGCGCGACGGTCGCTTTATGCTGGCAAGCGAGGTGGGCACCATCGAGGTGAGCCCCGAGAACATCCTGACGAGCGGCTGCTTGGGGCCGGGCCAGATGCTCGAGGTCGATTTTGCCCGCGGGCGTGTCATCTACAACGACGAGCTGCGCGCCCGTTACGCCAAGGAAAAGCCCTACCGCGATTGGATTGCCGAGGAGACGCTGACCGTTGACGCGCTCGATGAGCCCGTTGCGGCAACGCCTGCCGAGGACGCCGAGTTGCCCGCCGCCGTGCGCATGGCCAAGCTCGGCTACCACTGGGATGACGTCGACGAGGTCGTGCGTCCCATGGCCCAGCAGGGCAAGGCCCCGCTCGCCTCGATGGGCATCGACGCACCGCTGGCCTGCCTGTCCAAGAAGACGCGTTCGTTCTTTGACTACTTCTATCAGCTGTTCGCCCAGGTCACGAACCCGCCTATCGACGCCCTTCGCGAGCATATGGTCACCTCGACCACGCTCTACCTGGGTAACCACGGTAACCTGCTCGAGGATTCCCGTACGGCCTGCCAGCTGGTTCGCTTGGAGCGCCCGTTGCTCAACGAGGAGGAGTTCGACCGCATCTGCGCCATCGACCGCGTGGGCTTTAAGACCCGCCGTTTCCGTGCCGTGTACCGCCGCGATGCCGGCGAGGGCGCGCTGCAGGCTGCGCTCAAGCAGCTTGCTGAGGACGTTGAGGCTGCGGTCCGCGACGGCGTGAACATCGTGGTGTTGAGCGATCGTGCCGCTGCGGGCGAGGTGCCCGTGCCGTCGCTGCTCGCTGTGGGCTGCGTGCACAACCACCTGATCCGCGCCGGCGTGCGTACCTTTGCCGACATCGTGGTGGAGTGCGGCGACGCCGTGTCCCCGCATGACTTTGCGGCACTGGTGGGCTACTCCGCGAGCGGCATCTATCCGTACAACGCACATGCGTGCATCCGCGATCTGGCGGCACGCGGCGACCTGGACGTGACGGCCGAGCAGGGCATCGCCAACTACAACAAGGCTGCGACCGCCGGTATCGTCTCCATCATGTCCAAGATGGGCATCTCCACGGTGCAGAGCTACCATTCGGCGCAGATCTTCGAGGCTGTGGGCTTTACGCCGGAGTTCGTCAACGCGTACTTCGTCGGCACGGTGAGCCGTGTGGGCGGTATGGGTGTTGAGGACGTTGAGCGCGAGCAAAACGAGCGCTACGACGCCGCGCTCGCTATCCTTAAGAGCCCGGCTCCCGATCAGCTGCCCACGCTGGGTCTGACCAAGTGGCGCCCGCTCGGTGGCGAGGATCACCTGATCGATCCGCAGACTGTCTACTTGCTGCAGACCGCCTGCCGTGAGGACAGCTACGACACCTTTAAGGAGTACAGCGCCCGCCTGCACCGTACCGGCCGTGCCGTGCGCCTGCGCGACCTGCTGGACTTTAATGCCAGCGGCCGTACCCCGGTGGCACTCGACGAGGTCGAGCCCGCGTTCAACATTGTCCGCCGCTTTAACACTGGCGCCATGTCGTATGGCTCCATCAGTAAGGAAGCACACGAGTGCATGGCCATCGCCATGAACCGCCTGCACGGCCGTTCCAACTCCGGCGAGGGCGGTGAGGACCCGCGTCGCGAGACCCCGCTGGCCAACGGTGACTCAAAGAACTCCGCGATCAAGCAGGTGGCAAGTGCGCGCTTTGGCGTGACGAGCCGCTACCTGTGCAGCGCCTTCGAGATTCAGGTCAAGATGGCCCAGGGCGCCAAGCCCGGCGAGGGCGGACACCTCCCCGGCAAGAAGGTCTACCCCTGGATCGCCGAGGTCCGTCAGTCCACGCCCGGCATCGGCCTGATCTCGCCTCCGCCGCATCACGACATCTACTCTATCGAAGACCTAGCCGAGCTCATCTTCGACCTTAAGAACGCCAACCCCGGCGCGCGCGTGTCGGTCAAGCTGGTCAGCGAGGCCGGCGTCGGCACCATCGCCACCGGTGTGGCCAAGGGTGCTGCCGACAAGATCTTGATCAGTGGCCACAACGGCGGCTCGGGTGCCGCTGCGCGCGACTCTATCTGGCATGCGGGACTGCCGTTGGAGCTTGGCCTTGCCGAGGCCCAGCAGACGTTGCTGCAAAACGGCCTGCGCTCACGCGTGGTGCTCGAGGCCGACGGCAAGCTCATGGACGGCACCGATGTTGCCGTCGCCTGCCTGCTGGGCGCCGAGGAGTTTGGCTTTGCGACCATGCCGCTCATCTCGATGGGCTGCTTCATGCAGCGCGACTGCCAGCAGGATACCTGCCCCGCCGGCATCGCGACGCAAAACTGTCGCCTGCGTCGCGGCTTCCGCGGCAAGCCCGAGCATGTCGAGCACTTTATGCTCTTTGTTGCCGAGCAGCTGCGCGAGGTCATGGCGAGCCTGGGCTTCCGCACCGTCGACGAGATGGTCGGCCATCCCGAGTGCTTGCGCCAGATCGAGGTCCCGGGCAACCGCAAGGCTAACCTGCTGGATCTGTCGCCCGTGCTGGCAAGCGCGACCTGCGAGTTCGGTGCCCATATTCCGGGTGCCGACGGTCGCCACTTCCTGCCGCAGATGGCTGCCGACAGGGAGCTCAACAAGACGCTCGACTCCACGCTGTTCGTGCCCTACACGGCCGATGCCCGTGCGCACCTGCGCCCGATTCGCTTCCATGCCGACATCGCCAACGTTAACCGCTGCGTGGGCACCATCTTGGGCAATGCGGTGACCAAAGCACATCCCGAGGGCCTGCCCGCCGGCTCCATCACCATCGACTGCGACGGTTCGGCCGGTCAGAGCTTTGGCGCCTTCCTGCCGCGCGGCATTACGCTCAACGTGTGCGGCGACGCCAACGATTACTTTGGCAAGGGCCTTTCGGGCGGCGAGGTGTCTGTGCGCCCCAACCCGCATGCGACCTACAAGTTCGACGAGAACATTATCGTGGGCAACGTGGCGTTCTTTGGTGCCACGAGCGGCCGCGGCTTTATTAACGGCCTGGCAGGTCAGCGCTTTGGCGTGCGTAACTCCGGTGCCACCGTGGTGGTCGAGGGCTGCGGCAACCACGGCTGTGAGTACATGACGGGCGGCCTGGCGCTCATCCTGGGCGAGGTCGGGCAGAACTTTGCCGCCGGTATGACGGGCGGCGTGGCCTATGTCTTTGACCAGTACGGCACGCTCGATGCCCGCGTGAACCACGAGAGCGTTGAGCTCAAGGCCCCGACGGCCGGCGAGCTGGCGCAGATTCGCGAGCTCATCCAGGAGCACGTGGACGCGACACAGAGCCCACGCGGCATCAAGCTGCTCTACAGCTTTGAGACGATGAGTAAGCACTTTGTGAAGGTCATTCCGACCGAGTATGAGCGCGTGCTGGCGATTGTCGCCGCGGGCGAGGCTGCCGGCAAGACGCATGCGCAGGCCGAGGAGCTGGCGTTTGACATCGTGACCGGTCGCGCGAGTGACGCGGATGTTGCTCGCTTCGATGCTGCGGGTGCTGTGCCCGCCGCCGCCAGCTCTGTTGCTTCGACCAAGAAGGAGGCGTAAGTGCCATGGGTAAGCCCGGTGCTTTTCTTGATATCGATCGCGTGGCCCACGAGCTTCGCCCCGTGGAGGAGCGCAGCCGCGATTTCGATCCGCTGTACGTGGAGCTCGACGACGACGCACGTCGTGCCCAGGCGAGCCGTTGCATGATGTGCGGTGTGGCGTTTTGTCAGATGGGCGCGAGCTTTGGCAAGGCACGCCCGAGCGGCTGCCCGCTGCACAACCTGATTCCCGAGTGGAATGAGCTGGTGTACCGCGGCCGCTGGGACGAGGCTGCCGAGCGTCTGTCGCTCACCTCGCCCATGCCTGAGTTTACGAGTCGCGTGTGCCCGGCACTGTGCGAGGCCGCGTGCAACCTGGGCTCGGTCGACGGCCAGCCCACGACGATTCACGACAACGAGCGTGCGATCAGCGACCATGAGTGGGCCAACGGCGGCCCGCGTCGCTTTGAGCCGGCAGGGGAGGGCGCACCCACGGTTGCCGTGGTTGGTTCCGGCCCGGCTGGTCTGGTGGCTGCATGGGAGCTTGCGCGTCGCGGCGCCCGCGTGACGGTGTTTGAGCGCGACGACCGCCCGGGCGGTCTGCTCATGTACGGCATTCCCAACATGAAGCTCGAGAAGTCTGTGGTCGAGCGTCGCGTGGCACTTATGCGTGAGCTGGGCATTGTGTTCGAGCTGGGTGCTGACGTTACGAACCCTGCGGTGGCGGCCAAGCTCAATGGCTTTGACGCCGTCGTGGTGGCTGCCGGCGCTCGTGCTCCGCGTGGACTGGCTGCTGAGAATATTGACGCGCCCGGCGTGGTGTACGCGGTGGACTACCTGACGGCTTCGACCGTCTCGGTGCTCGATGGCGGCGAGCCTGCCATCGATGCACGCGGCCTGGACGTTGCGGTCATTGGCGGTGGCGATACCGGCAACGACTGCGTGGGTACCGCCGTGCGTCAGGGCGCGCGCAGCGTGCGCCAGTTTGAGTTCTTGCCGGCTGCGACCGATAAGCGCGCGGCGAGCAACCCCTGGCCGCAGTGGCCCAACGTTAAGAAGACCGACTACGGCCAGCAAGAGGCTATCGCTGCGATGGGTGGCGAGATGCGTGCCTGGGGCGTGGATACCCTCGAGGTGCTGCTGGACAAGAAGGGTGCGGCTGCGGGCCTGCGCGTGGTCGATCTGGACTGGTCGGCGGGAAAGCCCGAGCGCATCGCGGGCTCTGAGCACGAGGTGCCGGCCCAGCTGGTGCTCATTGCCTGCGGCTTTACGGGCCCGGAGCACAGCGTGTTCGACGCTGCCGGCGTGCCTGTTGCCGCCGCTGGCCGTCCGCTGCCGGTGATGGCTGCCGAGGGCTCGCACCTTGCGGCCCGTGTCGACGGCGTTGCCGCGGATGCCGCGCCGGTGTATGTTGCCGGTGATGCTCGCAACGGCAGCTCGCTCGTGGTGAACGCCATGGCCGATGCCCTGGCCTGCGCAGCCGAAGTCGCCGATGCGCTGGAGCTGTAAAGTAGTCATTTAAGAGCATCCCCAATGACTGGTCATTTTTTGTCTGGTCGTTGGGGACACTCTTTGCGATCGATTTGCTCGTTTGCCGACGTACGGGTGTTCATTTGTCGACTTCTTTGGCTGTGGCCACCTGTTGTTTCTGTGGTGGCTGCGGGCATCTGGCTCAAAAGGGCGGGTTGGCTGTCTATGTCTACCTGCTGTTTTGTTGTGGTGCGCATTTTCGGTCAAGCTTTTCGTCAAGTGTTTGGTCAGCATCTGGTTTGCAGCCGGAGGCCTATTTTGCCCGCGCTGGTCGTGGCTGCCCACCCTCCTCGTAAGCTCAAATTGAGGTCTATCAGTTTGAGGAGGATGCCATGACTGACCACGCTTTTGACCGAGCAGAGCTGGCTGAAGCCGTCGGCAACGATATTGCCGACATGGCCCATTTTTGGATGCTGCGGAAGTTCCAGTTTTTGGAGCCGGCGCGCGAACAGTTCGAGATCATTGTCGACCCGTGGCTCAGCTATTGCACCGAGCCTTCGCAAAACGAAATCATGGCCTACAACATGGCATTTACCGATTGGCTGCTCTTCGAGCGCCCCTATCGCCATGGCAAGACGCTGCTCGAGCTGTATGTTGAAGAGCCGCCGACATCGCTTTCGCCTGCCTCGCTCAAGCGGCTCGAGCAGGTACGCGACACGCAGTATTTCTCGCGCTTTGGCATTTTGGACAAGGATCCTGCGACTGGTATGGTCGCGCTGAAGGACACGCGCACCGACCGTCGCTTTGATGTCTACGACCCGCATATCGTGCAAAAGGAGCATTGGAGCGACGGAGCGATTGCGGTGCGCCTCGCCTGCGTCGACGATGTCTGGCTGACGGCGGGACAACTCTATCTGTATGACATCGCACGCCTGAGTGACACGGCGGTCGATGGGCCTGGTGCGGTGCATCCGGAGGACCTGCAGGATGGCTTTGACACCTCGTGCATCAGCTTCTTCTTGCGTCTGGTCCGCGACATCATGGGCGCCCAGGGGCGGTACGTGAAGTCACTCAACATCTACGAGCAGGAGTGGGAGTAGGAGCTGCTGATAAGTCTCGATCTGTAACGTTTAACGGCCTGGGGGCGGCCTAACTGTTACAGATTGAGATGTTTCGTCAGCACGGCCGAAGTATCGCCACGCTGTCTCCGTTTGTCCTCACATCTCTCTCGTCCCTCCGTTAACCGATATGCTCGACTTTAGGTCGCTGCATTAGGTGATAATGGACAAATGTTCAAGTTAATCGTGAGGGAGGAGCTCGATATGGCATCTGCCGATCGTTCCACGTTGTTTATCAATGCGACCATTCTGGATGGTTCGGAACATATGGAGCCGCAACCCGATATGGCCGTGACTGTTGAGCGCGGCGTCATCACCTGGATGGGGCCGAGTGCTGTGGCGCAGGCGCCTGCAGGTGCCGAGGTTATCGACCTGGGTGGTGCGTATCTTATGCCCGGTCTCATCAATATGCACGTGCACCTGTGCGGCTCGGGCAAGCCTGTCTCGGCCGGCGATGCGGGAGCGCTGATGAAGAAACTCGATAATCCCGTGGGCCGTGCCATCGTCCGCCGCATCCTCAAGGGCAGTGCCCAGCAGCAGCTGGCAAGCGGCGTGACCACGGTGCGCGGCGCGGGCGACCCGTTGTTTGCCGACATTGCCGTGCGCGACGCTATCGACGCTGGCAAGTATCAGGGTCCGCGCCTGGTAGCGCCGGGAACGGGCGTCACGGTGCCGGGCGGCCATGGCGCGGGCTTGTTCGCCCAGGTGGCCAACAGCCCCGTCGAGGCAGCCGAGCAGGTGCGAGACCTGTATGCGCGCGGCGCCGACGTCATTAAGCTGTTCGTAACGGGCGGTGTGTTCGATGCGACCGAGGTGGGCGAGCCGGGCGTGCTGCGTATGCCGGTGGAGGTTGCCGCGGCGGCGTGCAAGGCGGCGCACGAGGTGGGCCTGCCGGCTATGGCTCATGTCGAGAGCACCGAGGGCGTGAAGGCCGCGCTTGAGGCCGGGGTCGACACGATCGAGCACGGTGCCCCGATGACGCCCGAGATCCTGGAGCTGTACCGTGGCGCCGCGGGCACGCAGCTTGAGGATCGTGCGCCCAGCGTTACCTGCACTATCAGCCCGGCGCTGCCGTTTGTGTTGCTCGATCCGGAGAAGACCCATTCGACTGACACGCAAAAGAAGAACGGCGACATCGTGTGCTCGGGCATTATCGAGAGTGCTCGTGCGGCGCTGGAAGCTGGCGTTAAGGTGGGCCTTGGCACAGATTCGAGCTGCCCGTTCGTGACGCAGTACGACATGTGGCGTGAGGTGGCCTATTTTGCCAAGTACGTGGGCGTGAGCAACGCCTTCGCGCTGCATACGGCTACGCAGGTCAATGCCGAGCTCCTGGGGCTGGGCGGCGAGACCGGTACGATCGAGTGCGGCAAGGCCGCCGATATCCTGGTGACGCGCAAGAATCCGCTCGATGACCTGTGCGCTCTGCGTGAGCCGACGCATGTGATGTGTCGCGGTGATCTGGTACGCAAGCTCAAGGTGAAGCGTATTCCCGAGGTGGACGCCGAGCTCGACGCGATTATGGCCATGCCTGCCGAAGCGCTGGCCGAGGAGCTGGCCCGCGACGGTTTGGCGTAGATGTGACAAAGGTGCAGCTCCGTTGCCGCATACAAAAAGCCGAGGTCTCAACACGAGGCCTCGGCTTTTTTATCGAACAAATACTTAAGATTTGGGACAAACAAACCTGATTAATTTGTCCCGCGTGCGGGCGCTAGGAGCGGGTTTCCATCTTGGCGTGGCACTTGGGGCAGGTGACGCGGATCTTGCCTTTGCCCTTGGGGACGGAGAGCATCTGGCCGCAGTTGGGACACTTGAGGTACGCCGTGGTCTTGCGGCCCTTCCACATCTTCTTGGCCGTGCGCTTGGCGCGCTCAAAGTCTTCCTTGCTGGTGCCGGCCGCGCGCGAGGCGTTGGCAGCTGCGGCGCCGCCGCCCAAGCTGGCGACGAACTTGCCTAGGCCGGGGACGTTCGCGGTCGCGGTGACAAAGGCCGCGTTCTCCTTGCGGCGCGCGTCGATGTTCTTGGACAGGCCGCGCAGCACGCCGAGCACGATCACGGCGATGGCGATCCAGCTGAGCCACTGGATGCGGGCCATCGATCCGATCATCGCGATGACGATTCCAGCAAAGCCCATCACGATGGTGAGCTCATCGGCGCCGTTGCGACCCTTCATAAAGTCATTCATGCACATTGCCTTTCATTCGATATGCTGCACGCCCTTATACCCGATTTGGTGCAAAGGGGACAGGTTAATCTGCACCAAGGTGGTGCAAACGTGCCTGTCCCCGGAGCGCCAATTACTTGGAGAGCTTGTCGACGACGCGCTCGATCTCGGCGAGCTTGGCGGCCTTGAGTTCCTCGTCGCCCGATTCAATTGCCGAGGTCACGCAACCCTCAATGTGGGCCTTGAGCACATCGGCGTTGATGCGCGCTATGAGTGCCTGCGTTGCCATGAGCTGCGTGGAAATATCGACGCAGTAGCGGTCCTCCTCGACCATCCGCAGGATGCCGTCGATCTGACCGCGTGCCGTCTTGAGCATGCGGGTCACCGATTTATGGTCTGCCATCATGGCGGGTCCTCGTTTCTGGTCGGGGGGGTACGTG
The DNA here is from genome assembly GCF_040093305.1 of Collinsella sp. CLA-AA-H302. Taxonomy (NCBI): domain Bacteria; kingdom Bacillati; phylum Actinomycetota; class Coriobacteriia; order Coriobacteriales; family Coriobacteriaceae; genus Collinsella; species Collinsella sp. CLA-AA-H302. Next base: position 10,236 of record NZ_JBBNJW010000004.1, on the reverse strand, counting down.
CGGGTCGCTACGCGGCGGTCACAGACAGGGCGTGGAACTTCTCGCCGGCGCCCTCGACGGCGTCAGCGAGCTGCTCGGCGGTCACGGTGTCGGCACACTCCACCTGTACGGTCTGAGTCTCGTGATCGGCATCGGCGTCGGTCACGCCGGCAACGTTGAGCAGTGCCGTCTCGACAGTAGCGTCGCAGTGGCCGCACATAAGGCCCGAGGTTTTGATCGTGTAGTTCATGGTTGTACTCCTTATCGATTGAGGTTTTCTGACAGTTTAGTCGTGAACAGAGTCATCTTAAAGGTGCGCTGAGGTGCCCGAGATTGCCCCGAAAGGCGAGCGACGGTTTGAGGGGCAAGGTCGGGTGCCTCAGCGTGCCGTCTTGGGCTTAAAGGTTCGTAGGCGCAATGCATTAGTCACGACACACACGCTCGACAGGCTCATGGCCGCGGCGCCGAACATCGGCGAGAGCTGCCAGCCGGTGAGGGGGAAGAACACGCCCGCCGCCAGCGGAATGCCGATGCCGTTATAGAACAGCGCCCAGAACAGGTCCTGCTTGATGTTGCGGATCGTGGCGCGCGAAAGTTCGATGGCGCGCGCCACATCCATGAGGTCGCTGCGCATGAGCACCACATCTGCCCCTTCCTTGGCGATGTCGGCGCCGGTGCCGATAGCAAGGCCCACGTCGGCGCGCGCCAGGGCGGGGGAGTCGTTGATGCCGTCGCCCACCATGGTGACCTTGCCGCCCGCATCCTGCAGTTCGCGCACGTGGCGTTCCTTGTCGGCGGGCAGGACGTCGGCGATAACCTGTTCGCTGCTCAGTCCCACGCGGCGGGCGATGGCCTCGGCCGTCACGCGGTTATCGCCGGTGAGCATGCGCACATCGACGCCGAGCTTGCGCAATGCGGCAATGGCAGCAGCGCTCGTCTCTTTGACCTCGTCGGCCACGGCGATGGTGCCGACAAGCTCGCCGTTCTTGGCAAAGAACAGCGGCGTTTTGCCCTCGGTGGCAAATTGCTCGGCAAGGCCGGCGGGCACCTCCGCGCCCAGCTCGTTCATCAGGCGCACGTTGCCGGCAGCGATGGCGTTTTGTCCCTCGCGCGCCGTAACGCCTCGTCCGGGCACAGCGGCAAAGTCCTCGACCATGCGCGCGACAATTCCACGCGCCTCGCACTCGGCCATAATCGCCTCTGCCAGCGGGTGCTCGCTCGAGCGCTCCAGCGCGGCGGCCAGCTTGAGCAGCGCCTTTTCGCTCATGGCGGGCGAGCCGTCAGCGCGCGTGGCTACCACGATATCGGTCACGGCCGGCTTGCCGCGGGTGACCGTACCCGTCTTGTCGAGCACCACGGTGCCCACGCTGCGCAGGTTCTCCAGCGCCTCGGCGCTCTTGAACAGAATGCCCATCTCGGCGCCCTTGCCGGTGCCCACCATAATGGCGACGGGCGTGGCCAGGCCCAGCGCGCATGGGCAACTGATCACCAGCACGGCCACTGCGGAGGTGAGCGCCTCGTTGATGCTGCCGGTCAGTGCTATCCACACCGCAAAGGTCACAGCCGAGATCACGAACACCACGGGTACGAACACACCGGCGACTTTGTCGGCCAAGCGGGCGATAGGCGCCTTGGTGGCATTGGCGTCCTCGACGAGTTGGATGATCTTGGCAAGCGACGTGTCGGCTCCCACGCGTGTGGCGCGGAAGGTAAACGAGCCGGTGCGATTGACCGTGGCGGCGTTGACGGTATCGCCGACGGTTTTCTCCGCGGGGATGGACTCGCCAGTGAGTGCGCTCTCGTCTACGGCCGAGCTGCCCTCGAGCACTACGCCATCGACGGGAATGGACTCCCCGGGGCGCACGCGCAAGACCTGGCCGGGAAGGATGGCATCGACGTCGACGGTGGTCTCGCTGCCGTCCTCTGCCACGACGGTCGCGGTCTTGGGCGCCAAGTCGATGAGCGCCTCGATAGCGCCGCCGGTCTTGGACTTGCTGCGCGTCTCGAGGTATTTGCCCACGGTGACCAGCGACAGGATCGTGCCGGCGCTCTCAAAATACAGATTGTCCATGCCTGTCATCATGGCCTTGTGGATTTGCCCGGCGGCCAGCTGGTCGGCCATGATAAACATGGCGTAGAGCGACCAGGCAATGGACGCGGTGGCGCCGACGGCGATGAGGGCGTCCATGGTGGGCGCGCCGTGGACCAGCGACTTGAAGCCATTGATAAAGTACGCGTCGTTGACGTAGACGATGGGGATGAGCAGGACGAGCTCGGTGAGGGCGAGCGTCATGCTGTGGGTATGGTCAGTGAAGATGCCGGGCAGCGGCCAACCGAGCATGTGCCCCATGCCTATGTAGAACAGCGGGATGAGGAATACGATCGAGATGATGAGGCGGATGCGCATGGCGGAGGCGGCGGCCTCCAGCTTTTTGGTCGGCGACTCCATATGGGCGGCGCCGGACCTGACTTGCGTGCTGCCGCTTGAGGCCGCGGCGCCCGCTTCGACGGGCGAGGCAGAGTAGCCTGCGCGGTCGACAGCGGTGCAGATATCGTCAGGGGAGACCTGTGCGGGGTCGTAGTCCACCAGCATGGAACCGGCGAGCAGGTTGACCGCGACGCTTTGGACGCCGTCGAGCTTGCTCACGGCGCGGTCCACATGCGCCTGGCAGGCGGCGCATGTCATACCGCCCACGTCGAACTTATCTTGAGCCATGGCTTCTCCTTTCCGTGGTTCGGTATTGGAATTGTTAACCCGCCGATACTATACACCCATACCCCCTGGGGGTGTCCAGTAATAGTTTGAATGTATGACTTTTCATTACAGATGAGGGTGGCTGCTCAATCGGTGGCCGTCTCTGCCAAACATCTCAATCTGTAACATCTGGTCCAGTTTTTGAGCCGTAACTGTTACAGATTGAGACATTACATCGAGCCACAACTTAACGTCTCAATCTGTAACGCCTGGGGACCGTTTTGCCTGCTAGATGTTACAGATCGAGACAAACCATTCGAGGGTAACCCGAACATCTCAATCTGTAACAGTAAGACAGATATTTGGGTCCTAGATGTTACAGATCGAGACAATCTCGGAGCAGATGCCCCGGCCATACAACGTAAAACGCCGGGGCGCCCGTGTGGTAGACGTCCCGGCGCATGTCAGGCGGGGTTTGCGAAGCGGTGGGAGGGAGGAGAAGCCGCCCTCCCGAAATCCTTACTCCTGACGACGTTTCTTGTCGGTTAGGAAGACGCCGGCGGCTACAAGCACGACGCCTCCGATGACAAACGTCTCACCGGCGAGCGCGGCACTGTCGCCTGTGGTGGGAAGTGCCGAGTTGGCGGCCGTCTTGGCGTTGCCGGCAGACGGCTTTCCGGCAACCGGCTTAGCGGCAGCCTGCGTGATCTTGGCCTGCTCGGCCTTCGCCGCCTCTTGCTCCTGGCGGGCGATCTCGTCCTTCAGGGCTTGCTCGGCGGCTACGCGTTTTGCCTTCGCCTCGTTGTAGCCGTTGAGAGCTGCGGCGTAGGCGGGCGTTGCAGCATCAAGGTCTGCCTGAGCGGCATCAAGTGCGGCCTTTGCGTTATGTTCTGCCTGCTTGGCGGCGACGCACTTGGCAAAGAGGGCATTGAGCGTATCGTTCGCGTTTGCGTCAGAGCCAGTTGCAATGCCGTTTTCGACGTTGATGGACTTGAGCTTTCCGAGGGTAGCGACAGCGGCATCTGATGCGGCCTGAGAATTCTCGACCGCTTGCTCGGCGTTCGCGATAGCATCATTTGCCGCACTGAGGGCGACTCCGGCCTCGGTAACTACTGCGTCGGCGTCCTGCTTGGCCGCCTCGGCGGTGGCAAGATTATCGGCCGCATTGCTCAGGGCGTCGGCATGGGCCTTCTTTGAGGCAAAGTCGTTTTTCGCCGTGGTCAGATCGCTCGCGGCGTGCTCCGCGTTCGTCGCCTTGTCCTCGGCGTTGTCCTTCGCGGTGCCGAGGGCCTGCTTCTTGGTAACTTCGTCGAGCTTCGCCTTTTCGAGAGCACTCTGGGCAGACGTCTGGGCTGCCGTGGCTTCATCAAGCGCCTGATGGGCCTTGTCAGCCTTCTCCTGAGCCGCAGCAACATCGGCAGAATACTTGGCAAGTTCCTTCTTTGCATCTTGCAGAGTCTGCTGCTTTACGAGAGTCTCTGCCTTGGCGTCATCAACCTTCTTCTGACTCTGAGCGGCTTGCTCTTGCGATGCCTTAAGCTCGGCGCGCTTCTGGTTGACGACCTGCTCTGCGGTCGCCACGTTGCTTTGGGCGGCTTTGACCTGGTCTTCGGCTTCGGCAACTTTTCTGTTTGCCTTGGCGAGATTCTGCTCTGCTAGGGCAACAGCGGCGGCGGAACTTGCTACGCTGTCGTTCTTGGCGGCAAGGTCGCTATTCGCGGCAACAATGTCTTCCTGCTTTTGAGCGACGAGGGTTTCAGCTGCCTTTACGGCATCGGCTTTCGATGCCGCTGTGCTGCGCTTTTGCTCGAGGTTTGCTTTCGCGGCGGCAAGGTTATCGCTGGCCTTGGAGAGGTTTAGCTGATACTGATCAAAGAGATTCTCGAGTTCATCGATCGAGTATTCTTTTTCGGCTGAACCGTAGTTGTTATCGATTTCCAAGACGAATGTGTATGGCCAATGGGTCCCACGTGAATTGATACCATATCCCATGGTCTTGGCATCAGGCTGCACGATATTCAAATAGTGGCCGACTTTGCCAAAGCCCACGCCTTGGGCTCCGAATTCGGTACCGTGACTCCAGAAAGTCTTCCAAGCATCTTTGGGGGCAACGTTGCCAAGGCCGGCTTTCGCTGCAGCCTCGTCAAATATCTTCTTTTCATCATCGACCCATTGGTGCGCGATGTTTTCTTTAGTGCTGAAGTTCCAAGCGGCATTTTCAAAATTGGCGTAATCCGAGTGGTCTAACATCGCATCAGAGTAATTGGAGTTGGACTGAGCGATCGCCATTTGCTCTGCCGTCACCTTAAGCTCGCTAAGGCCGACGCTTTTACGATATTCATTAATCTCGCGCAGCTTGCCAAACGAAAGCTTGGCGTTGTCGAGTGACGTGCCGTCCTTTTTATCGCCGATGGTCGTCGGGTTTAAGTCGCTCTGCTTATAGATGATGTTTGCAGCGTCATTGGCACCGATGGACTGGTAGAAGCCGATGACACTCTGCGCCTCCGCCGTCGTTGCCTTATCGGTTGCCGCCTTGCACGTATCGTATGCTTTCTGTGCATCGACAACGGCTTGATCGGCGGCCGCCTGGCTTGCCTTGGCAGTTTCGAGCGCCTTGTCTGCCTGCTCCTTCTCGGCTTTTGCCTGGTCGACTTGTTTCTGAGCGGCCTTTGCCTTCTCCAGTTCGGCAGCATGTGCCTGCTTTGCCGAGGCCAACTCCGATTGCGCCGCATCGGCTTTCGCCTGGGCTGCCGTTACACCATTTTCGGCTGCTGCGACTGTCTGCTTCTTAGCTTCGAGCTCGCTTTCGGCACCAGTGAGGGCGTCCTGCTTGGATGCAACGTCGCTATTTGCCTGAGAAAGGCTTGCTTCGGCAGCCGCCTGCTGCTGCTTCGCTTGGTCGAGTGCGCTTTGGGCAGCATCGACCTTTGCCTGCGCGGCGTCATACTCCGGGCCCTCGGCGCCTGCCTTTGCGGCCGCCAAATCGGCTTGTGCGCTGTCATACGCTGTCTGTGCTGCGACTACCTTACCATCCGCGGCGGTCTTTTCCTGCTGAGCGGAAGCCAGCGTGCCTACCGCCTCGTCGTAAGCGCTCTGCGCGGCGCTCTGAGCCTGCTGAGCGTCGGCGAGCGCGGAATCGGCAGTAGCCTTCGCAGCCTTTGCTTGGTCCAGAGCGGCCTGCGCATCTGCGGCAGCCTGCTCGGCGACCTTGATTTCCTCCGGCGTTGCGTTGGCGGCTGCCTTCTGGGCTGCCTCGAGCTTGGCCTGCGCATCAGCTGCCGCCTGCTTTGCGGTATCAAGGACCTTCGACTTGTCCTCGGCGTCGGTCTTGGCTGCATCGAGCTTTCCTTGGGCATCCTTCAGCGTGGCGCTGGCGCTGTCGGCCGCCTTGACGCTTTCATCGAGCTGGCGAGCATATTCGGCACGTGCGGCGGCCTCTGCCTGCGAATTATCGGAGACGGAGGCGTCATAGGTGCTTTGTGCGTTGTCGCGGGCCGCCTGGTTTTCGGTATAGGGGGCAGCCGCCGTGTCGTAGTCGGATTTGGCGTCTGCCTCGGCAGCCTTTGCGGCGTCGATCGCAGCCTGCAAGTCGGCAATTTTCTGGGCGTTTGTCTTTACTGCGGAACCTGCCGCCTCGCCGGCGTGGACAGCAAGCGGGGACATGATCGCGTCCTGTGCCGTGGTGTCACTCGCATCGTTGGCAAATGCCGAGAACGGCGCGAGCAGCGACGAGCCAGTCATAGCGATGGTGGTTGCCGCGGTGACGGCGAGTCGTGTTGCCTTGTGGCCCGAGAATGTGGGGCGAGGCTCGGCGACGCCTGAGGCTTCCAAGTGTTTAGGTGCGTACTTTGCCATTTCTTCTCCCAATCGTTGAAGGGGTACCTATGACAATTCGTACGTTACGACGGCCGAAGGGGCTTCTGTTGCGCAACATTGGCAAGGAAATATCGACACACTTGAGTCACATTTATGAGGCGAAGTTCTCGGCAAGCTAATGTCTCGTTCTGTAACATCGAGACCTGTATCTGCCGAGCTGGTGTTACAGATCGAGACAATTGCCGGGGAGGGGTCCCGTCACGGCAAGACGCCCGCTCCCTAGATGCAGAACCCGGGGATCACGCAGGTTCGCTTGCTTGGCTTTTCCGCAGGCGTTGCGTACGTAAAGACGTCGCCGTCGTAGCCCACACGGTTCATATAGAGTGCGCCTTCGCTCTCCGACGTGTCGGGACTCGCCGTTCGTTCCCACCAACAGGTGTCCTTGCCCTTCCACTGGCGAACCAACATCTCGTTCGTGGTATACGGACTTACCTTGAGCTCGCGGAAGAGCTGATACTCCTTGCCCTCGCAGTTGTAGATGTCTGCCAGGTAGTGATAGCCCTCGGCAAACGAATCGGGCGGTTGCGTACCGCACAGCTCGACCATGGCGGGCAGCCAAAGGGTTGCGGGCAACTCGCTCAGACACGATGCACTGTTGGCGGCGCCCACATTGTTCGAGACCTTCTTGACCCCTTTAATGAGCGCGCGCAACTCGTTGGGCAGCAGCCTAAGGCCGTCGCCGTCGAGCCATTCCCGCAGCTCGCAATCTGCCCAGCCGGCGCTCGACGGTTCAGTCGCAGCGTTGCGCTCGGTAATACCCGCATCGAACATAAACGTCAGCCCGGCCTTGCCCGTCCCGTCCAGAAGTTCGTCGTGGCGGATGCCCACAAGCTGAGCGCCGACCTCCAGCCCGTTGGCGAGCTTCACGCGCTTGGTGCACGGATAGGGGATATGCCCATCAACGTCGAGCAGGTGGTAGCGCTTGGCAATCTCGCGTGCCTCGCTACGGGTCTCGGCGGCCTTAATCTTGAGCGAAATCTCCTGCAGCTGAGCCCAGGTGTAGTCGTCAAGCGAACCGCGGATGCCGTCCAGGTAGTCGGGGATGCCAAAGCCATGGGTTGCCGCCCCGATAACGCCGAGCCCCGCAGCGGCTGCAACGACGCCGCCGATGACAAAGCGGCGGCGGGTCATGGCATCGTGACGGGCCTGCTCCAGGATCTCTCGTGCGCGCTCGACGGCGACGTCGACCTTAAGGTGCGTGCCAGAATCGATATCAATTGCGTCCTCGTCTCCTGCGCCCTCGCGGTCCTCAGATTCTGCAGCGGGGAGGTATGTCGAGAGCACCTCGAGCATCTGCTGCTCGGTAGGGCGATCGCCCTGTTCGACCGAGATGCCTTTCATGATGATCTGGACGAGCGCTTCATCGCCCTCGCAACGCGGCTCGAGCGGTGCCGGCTTGGTCTTGGTCTTTATGAGGTAGAACGAGCCGGTCGCCGCGGCACCCGTCGACTCGACATCGAACGGTTTGCGACCGCTGTAGAGCTGGTACAGAATGCTCGATAGCGCATAGACGTCGATGGCGGGCGAGCGGCGAAGGGCCGCAATGCCTTCGATATCCTGCGTGAGCATCTCGGGCGCGGCGTATGCGGGCGTGGCAAAGCGCCAGATGTCGGCGCGCCGGGTGATCGTGTCGTCGCCGAGGGCCATGGTCGCGGAGCCCATGTCGATGAGGCAGGGGTCAAAGGAGCAATCGACGATCTGCTGCTCGAGCGTTCGACTGGTGGTACGGAACATGATATTGGCGGGCGACAGGTCGCGATGGACGACCGGATTTACGAGCCCCTGGGTCATCAGGAGTGCGCGAAGCACGGCGTTTCCGACGGCGGCGACCATCTGGGTGGTTAGCCCGCCCGAGACATCGTTCGGAAGCAGGGGCAGCGCCTGCTTGAGCGAGGTGCCCTCGACCCACTCCATGAGGATGAGCGGGTCGTCCTCGCACGATCCATAGCCATAGACGCGCGGAAATCCGCGCAGGTTCGAGACGGTACACAGATGACGGTACTCCTCGAACAGCGCGACGGTGCTGGCCAGGTGCGCGGCAGATTGCTCGGCGGAGCGATCGGGGGCTTGGCCGGAAAGGATGGCGTTGTCCTTGAGCAGCTTGACGGCAAAGACCTCGCCGTTTGTGTTGGTCGCGCGAAGCACATGTCCGATATTGCCGCCGTCGCGGTATGCCGTCTGAAGAATAAGCGTCATAAATCGGCGCTTGGCATCATCCTCGGCGCTGGGGTCGACTGCCACGGCGGTATCGAACGTGTCGAGACGGATGAGTTTGTCGCCAGGGGCGGTGTTGGTGGTATCCAAGGCGTTCCTTCGTCTGGTGGGGCCGCGTGCTCACACGAGAACGCGATTATCGATTAAAGCCCATGATAGACGTGTTTGCCGACAAGCTGACTCGTATTGCTATTTATAGTGCAACGTGCAACGTAAATGATATAAGACGAGTGGCATCTGTTTCCCACGTCTCTACGCGCTAGTCCACAATAACGAGAAACGTTGTATAGAGACCCAAATGAAGTCTGTCGCTGTTGGCGATTTCCACGGGGGGGATAGACTTTGCCGAGCTCGCGTTGGTCGCGCGGCGGCTCAATCACAATATCGCCGTCGCCTGCACCCGATTCGAGCACCGTGCCGTTGGTCGATCCAAGGCCCTGGGCGTACCAGTGCTCACCCTCAAGCCAAATGCGAAGATGCTCGCGCGATGCGTCGGCGCCCACATCGGTGATGCTGGGCGAGGTTTTGGGCAAAGAACCAATCACGGTGCCGCGCGGATCGCGTGTGAGGGGATGGATTTGCATGTCGACGCAGTTGTCGGCATGTGTCCTGAGCAGACCGAGGTTGGGGGCGACGGTGCGTGGCTGCTCCAGGCTGCCCATAAAGCCACGTCCGACGGTAGTTTCGGTGGTGCCAAAGTGCCCGCCCGTCTTGCTGTCGCAAAAGCGCTCGACGGTGGCCACGCCTTGAACGGGATCGGCAAGTGCACCCGTTGCCACAAAGAGCATAAGGTAAAGCGTACTCTTCTCGCGCGCGGCATTGCCGTCAAAGTTATCGATGTGATTGAGGGCGTTTGCATATAGGCGGCCGTCCAATTTGTAGCTGGCGAGAGCCGACATCATTTCGTTGGCGGCCGGGCCGCGATAGTGCTCGGCGATTGCCTGATAGGCGGACTCGCCGCCGCCGAGCTTGCTGCAGATTGCCGCGGAAAGATTGAGCGTGGTGACGGCAAAGTCGCTGTAGATGGCGGGCGCGCACTGGTCAGGCTCGCGATGGACGATGTAACGGGTGAGATACGAGCGGTTGGAGGAGCATTTCTCGAGCAGGGTACTGCCGAGATAAGAGTTTCCATTGATGAGCATTCGGGCGATCTCGAGATGTCTAAGACCGCCGAACGAGCGAATATCGTTATAGAGGACCGAGCAAGGCGTCTCTGCTGCCACGGATACCTCCTTCGATTGCTTCCTAGCCAATAAGGCGATAGGAATTAATGGCCCTCGGTGGGCGACGTATTAAATGGCTGCGCAATATGTAGCGTAACCAAAGCAACATTATAGGCCACATGTTCGAAATTGCAGGAAGACTGAGAGATTTGGTTTGGACTGGACGGTAATCCCTTGATTCGCAACTTCATCCGAACACTTCCCACATTCATCCGTACATGTACGGATGAATGTGGGAATCCGATACCC